>NZ_JAKEIP010000355.1 GCF_021474425.1 Streptomyces muensis
CCCAAGGAGCTCCGCAGCAGGCCGGGCAGCCGGACGCGCAGGCCGCCGCGGGCCAGGCCCCCGGTTACGGCTACCCCCAGGCCCCGGCCCAGCCGCACCCCGGTCAGCCCGCCCAACAGGCCCCGGCGCAGGGCGCGTTCGGCCCCGCCCAGCCGCAGCCCGGGTACCCGGCGCAGGCCGGTCAGCCCGCGCCCGCCGACCCGCGCCAGGCGCACCAGCCCGGACAGCCGCAGGCCGCCGGGTACGGCTACCCGCAGCAGCCGCAGCACCCGGGCCAGCCCCAGCCGCAGCCCCAGGCCGACGGATACGGCTACCCGCCCCAGGCACCGCACCCCGGCCAGCCGCAGCCCGCTCAGCAGCAGCCGCAGCCCCAGCCGCACCCCGGGCAGCCCCAGCCGGGCCAGCCCCAGGCCGAGGGCTACGGCTACCCGCAGCCGCCGCAACAGCCCGCGCAGCCCGGCTATGGCTACCCGCCCCAGCAGGGCGGCTACGGCTACCCCCAGCAGCAGGCTCAGCAGCAGCCCGCGCCCCAACAGCAGCCCCCGGCCCAGCCCCAGCCGCAGGCGTCGCAGCAGGCCCCCCAGCAGAACCCGGGGGTCCCGCCCGCCGCCTACGGCAACCAGGGCCAGGGCAACCAGGGCTGGAGCGCCCCGCCCGGCCCTCAGGCCGGCCCCGGCGCACCCCAGCAGCAGCAAGCGGCGCCCGGTACTCCGCTCGGCTACAACGCCGCCGTGGAGCTGTCCTCCGACCGGCTGCTGCGCAACCAGCCCAAGGCCCGCAAGAACAACCAGGCCCCGTCCCGGTTCAAGCTCGGCGCCAAGAAGGAGGCCGCGGAGCGGGAGCGGAAGCTGGGTCTGATCCGTACGCCGGTGATGTCCTGCTACCGGATCGCGGTCATCAGCCTCAAGGGCGGCGTCGGCAAGACCACGACGACGATGGCGCTCGGCGCCACGCTCGCCAGCGAGCGGCAGGACAAGATCCTCGCGATCGACGCCAACCCGGACGCGGGCACCCTCGGCCGCCGGGTGCGGCGCGAGACCGGCGCCACCATCCGTGACCTGGTGCAGGCGATCCCGCAGCTCAACAGCTACATGGACATCCGCCGCTTCACCTCGCAGGCGCCCTCCGGCCTGGAGATCATCGCCAACGACGTGGACCCGGCGGTCTCCACCACCTTCAACGACCAGGACTACCGCAGCGCGCTCGACGTGCTCGGCAAGCAGTACCCGATCATCCTCACGGACTCGGGCACCGGCCTGCTCTACAGCGCGATGCGCGGAGTGCTGGACCTCGCCCACCAGTTGATCATCATCTCCACGCCCTCGGTCGACGGTGCGAGCAGCGCCTCGACGACACTGGACTGGCTGTCGGCGAACGGGTTCGCCGATCTCGTCCAGCGGTCGATCACCGTGATCTCCGGTGTCCGTGAGACGGGCAAGATGATCAAGGTGGAGGACATCGTCGCGCACTTCGAGACTCGTTGCCGCGGTGTCGTCGTGATCCCCTTCGACGAGCACCTCGCGGCGGGCGCCGAGGTGGACCTCGACATGATGCGTCCGAAGACGCGCGAGGCGTACTTCGACCTCGCCTCGGTCATCGCCGAGGACATCGCGCGCACCCAGCAGGGCTTCGGCAACCCGAACATGCAGTACCAGCAGCAGCCGCAGCAGGGCTACCCGGAGCAGCAGGGCTACCCGGCCCCGCAGCAGCAGCCCCAGCAGCCCTACCCCCAGCAGGGCGGCGCCCCGCAGCCGGGCCAGGGCTGGGGGCAGCAGGCCCCGCAGCAGCCCGCGCCGGGTCAGGGCTGGCAGCAGCAGGCGCCGCCGCCCCAGGACCCGCAGCAGGGTCAGCCGCCCCAGCAGGGTTCCGTACCGCCCGGCTGGACGCAGCAGTAGCGCCCGAACCACGAAGGCGGCCGGTGCCATCGAGGCACCGGCCGCCCTTCGGCGTCGTAGGACTGACTACTCGGCGGCCGCGATCAGCTCCCGGCAGCGCTTGACGTCCTCGGCCATCTGCTCCAGCAGGGCGTCGAGCGACTCGAACTTCGCCTGGCCGCGGACGAAGGCGAGGAAGTCGACGGCGACGTGCAGGCCGTACAGGTCCAGGCCGACCCGGTCGATCGCGTACGCCTCGACGGTGCGCTCCGTGCCGTCGAACTGCGGGTTGGTGCCGACGGAGATCGCGGCCGGCATCGCCTCGCCCTGGGCGTGCAGCCAGCCGGCGTAGACGCCGTCGGCGGGGATGGCGGTGTGCGGGAGGGTCTCGACGTTGGCGGTCGGGAAGCCGAGCTCCCGGCCCCGCTGGGCCCCGCGCACGACGACGCCCTCGACGCGGTGCGGTCGGCCCAGGATCTCGGCGGCGCCCTCGACGTCGCCCTCGGCGACCAGGCGCCGGGTCAGGGTGGAGGAGAACGGCTCGCCGCCGCCCGCGTCACCGGTCACGTACAGGTCGACGACCTCGACCTCGTAGTCGTAGGTCTTGCCCTGTTCGGCGAGGAACTCGACGTTCCCCGCCGCCCGGTGGCCGAAGCGGAAGTTCGGGCCCTCGACGACGGCCTTGGCGTGCAGCTTGTCGACCAGGACCTTGACGACGAAGTCGGCCGGCGACAGCTTCGAGAACTCGGTGGTGAAGGGGAGGATCAGCACCGCGTCCACGCCGAGCTCGGCCATGAGGTCGGCGCGGCGGTGGTGCGGGGCGAGCAGGGGCGGGTGGCTGCCGGGGCGGACGACCTCGCTGGGGTGCGGGTCGAAGGTGACGACGACGGCGGGAACGCCCAGCTCCTGGGCGCGGTCCACGGCATGCCGGATGATCAGCTGGTGCCCGCGGTGGACCCCGTCGTAGGAACCGATGGTGACGACGCTGCGCCCCCAGTCCTGGGGGATGTCCTCCAAGCCACGCCAGCGCTGCACTGTGACCGCTCCTCGTCGAACCCGTGTCCGTGTTTGCTCGTACGCTCTTACGCAGGTCTAAGGGTGCCATGCCGGGCGCTCACGGCCCGCATCGGCATGGGTGCTGTGACGGGGTGCACGTGCGGACGCGCCGCTCATGCAGGGACTCGGACGCCGGACAGGTTCTCGATCATCCGGCGGGTGCTCGGGCCGACCACGGCCGTCCACTCCTGAGGGGTGTCGGTCAGCCAGCCGGCGACCCGTGCGGCGAAGCCGGGGACGTGGCGGCCGAGGTCGACCAGGCCGCGGTCGAAGCGGGCCGCGCCGTCCGGTGTGCGGACGAGCAGCAGGCCGGTGTGGTGGACGAGGTCGCGCAGACCGTCGTCCGGCTGGTCGCCGCGGCGCCGGACGGTGGCGTGCAGGAAGGCGTCGAGCACGGCGGGCGCGTGTTCGCGGGCGAGGAGGAAGTCCAGCAGCTCGCGACGCAGGGCGCGGGAGTCGGGCGTGCCGGGATCGGCGAGTACGACGGCGAGGGCGGCCCGCACCGGTTCCGGGCCGCTCTCCAGCAGCGCGGTGACCAGCGGCAGGAGGACGGCGCGGGCGCTCGGGCCCTGGTCGAGGCGCTCGTCGACGTACGCGGCGACGTCCGCTGCGGTCTCGGGGCGCCGCTCCACCGCTCCGCGCACCACGGCGGCGATCCTGCGCGCGAGGCCGGGCGTGGTGACGTCGGCGAGGGTGTGCAGCGCCGCTGCGGCGTCCGGTCGGCCGAGGCGGGCCCGGAAGGCTTCGAGGACCTGGTCGGGGTGGGTGGCCAGGGCGACGACCAGGGCGCTGGGCGGGAACTGGGGGTCGTCGGCCGCGAAGTGCGCCAGCGCCTGCGGGAGATGGCGGGTGCGGGTGTGCGGGTCCCGGACGAGGACGGCGAGCGCGCCGCCGTGCAGGGTGCAGTCGTCGGGGCGGGCGAGCAGGGCGAGGGCGGCGTGGCGCAGCAGCTCGCGGTCGGCCTCGGTGCGGACATGGGGCGCGGCGCGCACGCCGTACGCCACCGCCGCGACGCGTCGCCCGGGCCGTTCGTCGTGCGCCCAGCGGTCGACGGCCCGGCAGATCGCGGACGTCTCCTCCTCGGCCAGTACGGCGAGGAGTTCGTCGGCCCTGCGGTGCGCGCTGTCGACGAGGGCCTCGGTGAGGTCGTCGAGGGCGCCGTGGCGGTGTGTGTGGAGCAGTGCCTGGGCGGCGTGGGCGACGGTGGCGTGCGGGGTGGCGGGCAGCGGCCGGTCGTCGTCGAACCAGCGGGTGAGGTGGCGTTGTACGGCGGTGGGGTCGGCGGCGAGGAGCGTGGCCACGGCGTCCAGGTACCGGGGGTGGCGGGGATGGCGGGGCTCCCCGGCGTCGGGTGTCTCGGCCGGCGGGCCGGCGGTGCGGACGAGACGGCGGAGCAGGTCGAGACGCTCGCCGTCCGGGAGCGGCAGCGCGGTCCAGAAGCCGGGGTCGAACTCGCGAGGGGCGGCGCGCCGGTGGCGCCGCCAGGCCACGATCCGGTCGGTGAGCAGGCGCAGTACGTCCAGGTACGGCGTCGCGTCGGGGACGCGCAGCAGGGTCTCGGCGAGGAGCCGGGCGGCCCACCAGGAGGTGCGATCGGCCTCCAGCGCGCTCATCAACTCCATCAGCCGCAGGGCGAGTTGACGGGGTCCGTGGTGGCGTGGGAGCAGCAGGAGCGCCTGGACGACGGGGCCGATGCGGTGGTGCGGGACGGGGAGGGGGTGCTCGGCGTCGGGGTCGGTGCGACGGCGGTGCACCAGGGCGTGCAGGGCTTCGTCCAGATCGAGGTGCATGCCCTGGATCCAGTCGGCGAGCTCCTCGTGGGCGAATCGGTAGCCGTGGCCCGCGGGGACGAGGAGGCCTTCGGCGAGGACGGCGGAGGCCCAGCCGGTGCCGCCGCCGAGCCGCGCGGGCGCCTGGCCCCACGGGAACACCGCCTCGAACGACGTCCGGTCCAGCTCCCCCTGGCCCGGGCCGAGGCTGCGCCGGGCGGCCTCGTGGACCTGGCCGGAGACCTTGGCGGCGAGCCGGCGTACGGCGGTGCCGCGCAGGCCGTTCTCGACGGCGAGGCGGACGGCGATGCGCAGGCACATGAGGTCGAGGTGGGCGGAGAGGACGTCGTCGCGGTCGACCGGAGCGGTCGGGGCGTCGGGGAGGGCGGCGCGTACGTCGGAGAGGAGGCGCAGGGTGAGCGGGTGGCGGGCGTCGGGGCCGGTGAGGGCGCCTTCGGGGATGCCGTAGCGGGCGCGGGCCTGCCGGGCCTCGGCGGGGGTGAGGTCGTCGAGCGGCACGCAGGGCGGGAACGGTCCGGACGTCCGCTCCGCGGGGCGGTACAGCAGCTCCTGCGGAAACTCGGCGCCGGCTCCCTCCCAGTACTCCGCCCGGCACGCCACCACCAGCCGCGCCCCCGTCACCCGCAGCCACTCCTCCGTGCCCTCGGTCCACTCCGTGAGCCGGTGGGCCAGGACGGGCGGCATCTCCTCCGGGCCGTCCAGGAGGAGCAGAAGAGGGCGGCCGGCGGCGCGGGAGAAGTCGGCCAGTCGTTCCGGTGTCGTGTCGCCCAGGGCGGCGGGGTCGACCGACGCCGACGCCGCCACGATGCGGGCCGCCCGGGCCAGGGCCCGGCGCGCGGCGTCCGCCACCGAGGTGTCGTCGCCCTTCAGGTCGGCGCCGCGCAGCCACAGCGTGGGGGCCGCCTCCGGGCCGCGGTGGCGGCGGGCTGCGAGGGCCGCGAGTTCCGTCGTACGGCCGCTGCCGGGGCGCCCGACGAGGCCGAGCACGCGGGCGCCGCTCGCGGTGAAGGCGCTGAACTCCCGTGCCGTGGAGGCCCGTTCGACCGGCGCCACCACTCCCCCGGCGTCGGCCGGCGGACCGTCCTGCCCGACCGACGTGGCCGTCAGCTGCAGTACGCCCGCCAGGTTGAGGTCGGCTCCGTACGCCGGCACCGTCGCCGCGTTCTCGGCGAGCAGCGCGGCCAGCGGGCCACCGGAGCGTGAGTGGAGCGGGACGGCGAGAACGGCATCGCGCTGACCGGACCGCAGGGCCGTGCCGAGCACGCCCACGACAGTGCCGGTGCGGGCATCGAGCACAGGCCCTCCGGCCACCCCGCCGCCGCCTGTGCGCAGCGCGTCCCGGCCCGCCGTGCCGATGGCCAACTCCAGGGCACCGTCGAGAAGATGGCGGCGGTCCGTCGAGGAGTACGTCGCCGACACCGCGCCCAGCACCCGCGCCTCCCGCCATCCCCCGGCCGCGATCCGCACATACGCCCCGATCCCGACCCGCTCCCGACCAGTCACCGGCAACGGGCCCACGCCCAGCCCCTGAGTCGGTACGAGAGCCAGGCCCAGCTCCGGCAACGGGGTCACCTCGGCCGCGTCCACCACACAGCAACGTTCCCCATCGGCAGCACGCAGGACCAGCCGGGCCGGCCCGTCGACGACCTCATGGCTGGTGACGACCGTGCCGCGATGGTCGCCCACGAACCCGAGCCCACGGGGCCGGCCTGCCAGGTCATGAATGCGCACCAGGTCCGCGTCCAGGACACGGCCCCCCAGGCCTTCGCCGTCCGGGCCGTCCCCACCGCGACTGCCGTCAGCGGTGCCGGCCCCTTCCGCAGGCTCACCGTCCCGATGCCTGGTCCGGGCGTCGTCGTGAGACCGGGATCGACCCGAGTGGGCGTCTGGGCCGCTCGTCTCACTCCCGCAGGGGAATTCCGCGCCGGCCCAGGGCCCCGAAGCCTCCCCGAGATCCCAGAGCCGCGCACCGGCGCCCCCCTGAGAGC
>NZ_JAKEIP010000356.1 GCF_021474425.1 Streptomyces muensis
CCGCACGGCCCCCCACCCCGCCCACCACCTGTCCGAGGACCCCCAACCCGACGCCGCCGCCGACACCCCCGCCACCGCCATCGCGGCGACCAGCACCACGGTGGCCAGAACACTGCGCGGCGAGTACGAGCGCCCCGCACTGCTGAACCGTTTCGGCACGGGAACACTCCCCGGGACACCCCCCGGGACGCTTCCCGTCTCCAGGAACTCCCGCAGCATCCGCTCGGCCCCCGCCGCGTCCAGCCGCAGCCCGGGGTCCCGTTCCAGCAGCCCCGCCACGACGGCCAGGATCGGCGCCGCCTGTGCGGGCGGACGTATGTCGTCGGACACCACGGCGAGCACGATGCCGCTCAACGAGTCGCGCCGGAACGGCGATTCGCCGCTCAGGGCCGCGCACAGCAGCGCACCCACCGACCACAGGTCGGCGGCGGGACCGGTCCTGGAGCCGGACATCCGCTCGGGCGCGGTGTACTCGGGCGAGCCGACGAAGGACCCGGACTCGGTGAGCGTGGAGGTGCCCGGGACCTGGGCGATACCGAAGTCGGTGAGGACGACCCGGTCGGTGCCGTTCTCGATGAGCACGTTGGCCGGTGTGATGTCCCGGTGCAGGACCCCGGCTGCATGGGCCGTGCGCAGCGCGCTCAGCAGGTCGACGCCGATCCGGGCGGCCTCGCGGGCGTCGACGGGCCCGCGCGCCGCGATCCGGTCGGCCAGGGAGTCGCCGTCGACCAGCTCCATGACGATGTACGGGCGTTCGCCGTCCTCCAGGATGTCGTGGACGACGATGACGTGCGGATGGCTCAGCTGTGCCACCGCCTGGGCCTCGCGCAGCGTGCGCTCGCGCTGGCGCCGGGCCTCGGCCGCGGAGAGGCTCTCGTCGAGGGGGAGTTCCTTGACGGCCACCTGCCGTCCGAGCAACTGGTCGGTCGCCCGCCACACGACGCCCATGCCGCCGCGACCGAGCTGCGCCTCGAGGCGGTAACGCCCCGCGATCACACGGAAGTTGGCTCCCTCGGTCCCCATGCGCCCCATCATGCAGCACCGGATGGATCGACTCCGGGGCGCCGATCGGCCAACTCTGCAAAGGAGCAAAGGGTTTCAAAAGCCGCTCGACGGTCCTCCGGACGCTCAGGATCCGTTCGTCTGCCAGCGTTGCAGCACCGCCGTGAACTGCTTGCGCGTGGTCGCCCAGTCCGACTCGGGCGCGGACATGTAGATCGCGTACTCCGTGCCGTCCCGGTCGATGTACGCCTGGTCGATGGCCCGGCGCGGCCCGGGGAAGGGCGTGTCCTTGGCCAGCGCCGTCCACGTGTACTCCCACAGGGAGCCCTCGCGGTCGCGGTAGAGGTCCCGCTTCAGGGACACCGTCTCGTAGTCGACCAGCTTCCGCTTCAGCTGCTGGTCGAGGTCGCGCTGGTGGTCGTAGGCGTTCGCGAAGTCGGGCGAGGTGTCGACGGCGATACGGACGAAGTGCTCGCCGCCGTCGGGTGTGTAGTCGACCTGCTGGAGGCCGTCGACCTCCTTGCCGACCACCTCGCGCTTCCAGCCCTTGGGCAGGTGGAGGGTGAAGCCCAGGGGGTCGTTGTAGGGGACCCAGGAGGAGGGGTCGTCGGGGTTCGGCGACTCGCTCGCCGTGGGGTCGGGCGTGGTCGACAGCGACGTGTCGCCCTGCGGCCCCGATTTCTGGAGCACCACGGCGGTGCCGCCGCCGACGATCGCGGCGAGCGCGACGACGAGGGCGAGCGTACGCAGCCTACGACGGCGCCTGGGCGGCCGGCCGGACGCGGTGCCGCTGCCGCCCATGCCGGTACCGGTGCCCGCGGTGTCGTACGGTCCGCCGATCGCCGTCGGGCGCCCCGTCGGCGGGTACGGCGTGCCGGTCGACGCGGCGGTGACGGCCCCGGTCGACGCGGTTCCCCCGCCGTAGGTCGGCCCCGTGCGCGGCTCCGGCTCGTAGCGGGTGTGGGTGTGCCGGGTCGGCACGTAGGCCTGTGCCGCGTTCGGCCGCCGTCCCTCGGCCGCCTCGGCCAGCATCTGCTCGGCCTCGGCGGCGTCGGGCCGGGTGGCCGGATCCTTGCGCAGCAGGGCGCTGATCACGGGTGCGAGCGGGCCGGCGTGCTGCGGTTCGGTGGCCTCCTCCTCGACGACGGCCTGCATGGTGCCCAGCGGGGAGGTGCGGCGGAACGGCGAGCGGCCCTCGACGGCCGTGTAGAGGGTCGCACCGAGCGCCCACAGGTCGGAGGCGGGGCCGGGGTCGTGGCCGCGGACGCGCTCGGGGGCGAGGTAGTCGACCGAGCCGACGACCTCGCCGGTGCGGGTGATGGTGGTGTCGCCCTCGATCTGGGCGATGCCGAAGTCGGTGAGAAGGACGCGGCGGTCCTCGGCGAGCAGGACGTTGCCGGGCTTGATGTCGCGGTGCAGGACGCCGGCGGAGTGGGCGGCGCGCAGCGCCCGCAGCACCCACAGGCCGATCCGGGCGGCCTCGGCCGGATCGACGCGCCCCTGCTCCTTGACCGCGTCGGCCAGCGAGTGGCCCTCGACCAGCTCCATCACGATCCACGGCCGGCCGTCGTGCTCCAGCACGTCGTGCACGGTGACCACGGCCGAGTGGTTGATACGGGCGGCGGCGCGGGCCTCGGCGCGGGTGCGGGCGAGCAGCCGCTCCTGGTCGCTCTCGGAGACGTAGAGCGCTGCGGTCAGCTCCTTGATCGCGACGGCCCGGTGCAGCACCTCGTCATGCGCACGCCACACCCGCCCCATACCGCCGCTGCCGATCGCGTCGGCGAGCCGGTAGCGGCCCGAAACGAGCTGGCCCTGCATCTGATTCACGTTGCCCCGCAATGCTCTTGACAGGGCCAGGTTAAGGACCGGTCGACGCGACCGGAACCACGGGGGTGCCAAGGAGACCGCACTGTGATGGTTGTCGCTTTCAGCTCCGGGAAGCAACCCGGAGCTGCCGTCACACAGGGTTCACGGGCGCAATCATCCGGTGACCTGGTACGTCGCCGACGCCTGCTCGAACAGCCGCGTCACCTCGTCCCGCTCGGCCTCCGGCCCGCGCACCTGCACCACGTGGTACCGCCCGTCGATCAGCATCGCGACATTGCGTACGAACAGCTCGCGCCCCTGGTCGTCGGTCCAGGTGAACTGCCCCTCGGCCATGACCCGCTCACCGACCTGAATGGTCTTCAGCCCGCCCGAGGAGGCCCAGCTGGAGTCACGGTACGGCTGCAACTCCCCCTCGTGTTCCCGCTGGTAGACCATCGGGTCGCTGCCGTACCGGTCCGCGGTGTCCCGGCCCGCCACGACGATCAGGTCGAAGTCGCCGTGCGAGTACACGACCTGCCCACGCCCGTTCTCCGGGGTGCGGTTCCATCCGTTGGCGACGGCGATCCGGAACCCGGCCTCGTCCTTGCGCAGGGTGAAGCCGTCCGGGACGTCCGGATCGTCGGGGCTGTTGGTCTGCGTCTCGGTCGAACCGGCCGACTCCGACGGGTCGTTGCCGGACCCCGGCGAGGTCTGCTCGGGCCTCGGCTCACTGCTCGCCTCAGCGGACTGCTCGGGTTCCGCGGCGCCGGCCTGGCCCGCGGCGCCGGTGCGGCCGGCGTCGGCCGGGGCGCCGTCGCCCTGGTCGGCCTTCGGCATGAACAGCATGGCGTACGCGATGGCCGCGGCCATCCCGAGCAGGACGAGCACCAGCAACGTACGCCCGAGCCTGCGCGGCGAGTGCTCCACCTCCCGCCTGGCCCGCTTGTGCCGCCCGTGATGCGCGGGCAGCCCGGCCCGCCGCCTGCGCACCAGCTCGCCGCGGCGCCGCACGATCGGCAGCCGGTTGGGGTCGACCGGTGGCGCGGCCACGACATGCGTACCGGCCTCCGGCTCCGGCGCGGACCGCACGAGCGAGCGCAGCCAGCCCCGCAGCTCCTCGAAGTCGAGCCGCTCGGTGGGGTCCTGCCGCAGCAGCGACTCCACGACCGGCCTGAGCGGCCCGCACTCCTCGGCGAAGGCGGGCGGCTCCGCGCACACCATCTGCACGAGCTCGGC
Source organism: Streptomyces muensis (assembly GCF_021474425.1). GTDB lineage: Bacteria > Actinomycetota > Actinomycetes > Streptomycetales > Streptomycetaceae > Streptomyces > Streptomyces muensis. The sequence goes on from NZ_JAKEIP010000356.1 coordinate 4,045, forward strand.
CGTCGACTCCTCCGGATACGGCGCATGCCCCTGCACGGCCCGGAAGAGCAGCGCGCCGAGCGCCCACAGATCGGTCGCGGGCCCGATCGGCGCGGCGAGCTGCCAGTTCTCGTGCACCGGCCCGGCCTGCTCCGGCGCCCACCGCTCGGTCACCGGCCCGACGACAGCCATCCGAGCCTGCCGCGCCCGCTCCGCGGCGAGCGCGGTCGTGGGCCCACGGCGAACGGGGGCACCGGTCACCAGGTCGTCCCAGCGGGCTGGGGGGTGGGACGCGGGGACCTCTGCGGGCACGCCTCGCGCGGAGGAGCCGGGGGCGCCGGGGGCCCCTTGCGCGGGAAGACCACCGGCGCCGGGCCAGGAGGGGGCCTGTACGCCGTACGGGTCAGCGATCCGGCCCGGGGGCGTGGCGGTGCCGTACGGCTGCTGCGCCGCGCCGTCGGTCAGGGCGGCGGGGCCGTTCTCGGGCGCCGGGCGGGCGCCGGGCAGCGCAGCGCGCCCGTTCTGCTGCGTCTCCTGCACCCGGGCCGCGGCTCGGGCGCCCGCCCGGTACGCGGCGATTGCTCCGGCCCGCGCGGCCCTGATGTCCCCGCCGGTTTCGAGGGCACCGCGCGGGGCCCCGCCCGACGCCTCGGCCCCGGGCACCGGCAGCGCTCCGGCCGCACGCGCCTCGATGGCGGCACGCCGAGCGGCCTCGGGGTCGGCCCCGGCCGCTCCGGGGCCGTCGATCGCCGACTCACCCGCGCGCGGGCCGGGAGGCACGGCTGCCCCGGCGCCGCCGGGCCCGCCATCGGGCGTCCCGGACACGGCGTCCCCGCTCCCGTCCCTGTCGCCGTCCTCGGCCGGCACCGGGTCGTACCCGCACAGCGCCTCCTCAGCGGCCCCGACCGCGAGCCCGGTGAGCATCACCCGGCCGTCGTCGCAGACCAGCACCGTGCGGGCCGTGATGTTCCGGTGGACCCAGCCGTGCGCGTGCAGCACCCGCAGTGCCATGAGGACGTCGGAGGCGACCTCGGCCGCCCGATACGGCGTCAGTGGCTTCTCGGCGAGCAGCGCGGCCAGCGGGCGCGCGGCCACGAACTCGCTCACTATCCACAGCGAACCGCCCTCGGCGAACACGTCGAAGACCTGGTCGAGCCGCGGATGGTCGGGGATCCGCGCCGCGGCCTGCGCCGCCTCGACCGCCCGCCGCACGGCGGGGTCGCTGGGCCGACGCGTACTGGCCCGGGACGACGAACGCCGCCCCGATCCACGCTCCCGCGTCTCCCGTGCCGTGAATCCGTCGGGCAGCCCCTCGGCGTCCAGCACCTCCGCCTCGACGACCTCCGGCAACGGCACCTGCCGGACCAGGACTTCCTGCCCGCTGTAGGTGTCGAAGGCGCGGGTCTCGGTGAGTTCGTACTCGTCGGAGGGCGGCAGCGGCAGGCGGTAGCGGTCGGCGAGCACCCGACCCGCATAGTCGTCCACGTTGCCTCCCCCGGCCGCCCGGTTGGTCAATTCCGTTCGTCTTGCGTCCCGTTCCGGACGCACGACCAAATGCGTACGGTCCGCAAGCATTCACGATACGTGCCGGAGGCAACTCGCAAAGCGGGGTTGCCGGATCTCACGCCGCGATCCCGCCCGTCGCGAGCCCAAACCGAATTCCGCTCACTTCACGATTTCGGCTTGAACGATTCCGTCAGCGTGTTCCACGCGTCCTTGCGCAGCTCACTGTCCCAATTCGAAGCTTTCGCCGTGTACATCAACGCATGTCCGAGATGGTCGTTCACCACGAATCCACGGTCGATCGTCCGGTACTTCGTCCCGCCCTCGACATAGGTGAACTCCCAGTCCGCCGTGTTCCAACCGCGGTAGTTCACCTCCTCTATGCGGACCCGCTTGTACTGCGAGCGGACCATGCCCTGTTCCTGGTTCTTCCAGTCCGTGACCGGGTCGCCCTTCGGCGTGGACGTCCAGGCGACGAGGAGCTTCTGCCCGTCGGGCCCGGTGAACCGGTCACCCGCCGACCCCGAGGACTGGAACTTCCACCCCTCGGGCAGCCCGATCGAGTACCCCTGGCTCCCCTTGTAGGTCGACGCGACCTTGCTGTCGCCCCCCGCCTCGCCGCCGCTCCCGCCGGTCGCGCTCGCCTGCGCGCTCGGCGTCTTCCCGGTCTCCGCTCCCGCGCCGGACCCCGACCCGGTCGTCGCGGAGGCGGACTTCTCGCCGTCCGCCCGCGTACCGTCCTTCTCGTCCGTCCTGGTGTCCGCACTGGCGCTCGCCCCGGCGGAAGTCTTGCCCCCGCCGCCGTTCGCCGATGCCTTCGAGTCACCGTCGTCGCCGAACACGAGAGCCAGCACCACACCGAGCACGACGAGCGCCACGGCCACCGCGATGATCACCAGCGTCCGCTTCGGCACCACATCGGTGAGCGGCGCCCTGGGCACCGGCCGCGGCGGCAGATCCGGCGGCGTCATCACAGGCCACCCGGAACTCCGGCCCCCGCCCTGCCCCTTCACCGCCTCCGCATCCCGCTCACCGGCACCGGCACCGGCACCGGCACCGGGAGAGTCGCCGGCACTGGCACCGACACCGGCAGAGTCACCGGCACCGGACCCAGCCCCGGCAGTTGAACCGGCACCGGCTCTCACC
>NZ_JAKEIP010000357.1 GCF_021474425.1 Streptomyces muensis
ATCGGACCTGTGTTCTCCCATCTGCCGAGGCGATCATGCCTGGCTTCAGGGCCGCTACAAAATCCGGTTCAGCTCACGGGTCCACGCCGGTCATTCGTAGGATCGGTGAGCCCGAGGGCTCCGGGTATGGCAGTGAGCTTGTCGCCGCTCGATGGCTGAAAAGACTTGGCCGCCCGGAGCCCGTGACGGTCACAACCGCTCATTGGGATATGCGACTTGATCGCTGTGTAGGACAACGTCGGCAGGGCCGTCCGCGGGGACCGCAGAACGAACAACCGGCGGAGGCGGCCATGTTCACGATCTGGGCCGGAGTCGACATCGGCAAGGAGCATCATCACTGCGTGGCACTCGACGCACGTGGCGATCAAGGGTTATCCCGCCGGGTCGGCAACGACGAGCCCGAGCTGCTGGAACTCATCCAGGACGTGCTCGCCCTCGCCGGCCAGGGCGAGGTGCTGTGGGCGGTGGACACCAACCACGGTAGCGCCGCCCTGCTCATCGGGCTCCTGCTCGAGCACGGACAGCCGATGGTCTACCTCACCGGCTTGGCCGTCCACCGCGCCTCGGCCAGCTATCGCGGCCAGGGCAAGACCGATGCCAAGGACGCCCATGTCATCGCCGAACAGGCCCGCATGCGCCAGGGCCTCGGGCTGCTGCGGCCTGGTGACGAGGTCGCCGTCGACCTGCGCATCCTCACCGGTCGCCGTCTCGATCTCGTCAACGACCGCACCCGGCAGATCAACCGGCTGCGTGAGCAGCTCTTGGAGATCTTCCCGGCGCTGGAGCGTGCCCTGTCCCGCAAGGGCCGGGGCCTGGTCGTGTTGCTGACCTGCTATCAGACGCCAGCAGCGATCCGCCGGGCCGGCGTCCGCCGCCTTGAATCCTGGCTGAAGAACCGTGGCGTCAAGAACGCCTATTCGCTCGCCGAAACCGCCTTCGGAGTGGCACAAGCCCAGCACATCTCGCTGCCGGGCGAGCAGCTGGCCGCTGCCATGGTGGCCCGGATCGCGAGGGGCGTGCTGGTCCTGGACGCGGAGATCGGCGAACTGGATGCGCTCATCGAGGCCCGCTTTCACGAACACCCGCGTGCCAAGGTGATCGAGACGCTGCCCGGCATGGGGCCGACTCGGAGCCGAGTTCATCGCGGCAACCGGCTGAGACCTGGGCGTATTCGGCACCCCGGATCGGCTGGCCGGCTTCGCCGGCCTGGCCCCAGTCCCGCGTGATTCCGGCCGCATCCGCGGCAATTTACGCAGGCCTCACCGCTACCATCGCGGGCTGCTGCGGGCCTGCTATCTCGCCGCCATGGCCAGCGTCCGTTGCTGTCCCGTGTCCCGGCGCTACTACCAGCGCAAACGAACTGAAGGCAAGAGCCACGTCCAGGCCGTGCTGGCCCTGGCCCGCCGACGCCTCAACGTTCTCTGGGCCATGATCCGCGACGAAACCTCCTACGAACCCCGTCTCCCGATCCCCGCCGCACCTTGACGACCGCTATTGGGAAGTTCTTTAACCTTCGCCCGGGTCGTACGGCGGTGACGGTTGGTTCCAGACGGCGTCAAACCGGCTGACGATCCGTCGGAGTTCGCGAGCGTTTCGCGGCGACATGGCCTGCATCACGGCATCGAGGAGAGCACGGGCTTCGAGGGGATCGCCGCAGCAGTACCAGTGCACGTTGCCCCACTCGTAGTCATGCCACAGTTGGCGCTCGGGGCGGTGGACGTAGTCCTTCCACAGGCGCATGGCCGCGCTGACGTCTCCTGGCTGCAGATAGTTACGGGTGCGTTCGAGACGGAAGATCTCGGACAGCGCACGCGAGGACAAGCCGTCGATGACCGGCGTCGCTTCTAGTGTCCGGTGGCGGGGAATGCCGGCCCGGATGCGTCCTGGCCGTCTACGCGGCATGGACCTTTCGGTTCGTCGTCATGCCGTACATCGTGCCACGATCTCGAACGGTGTCGAACGGGTTAGCTCCCCTGAGGGTTCGCCGGACGTGCGGGCGGCCTTCGTCCGATCATGTGCTCCGACTAAGGTGCACTGATCAAGACGAAGGCCGTGAAGGTGAGTTTGCTGCTTGATCATGTTCCGGGGAAGCGTTCGCGAAAGCGTCACGCTTCCGGGACGACTTATTCGACTGCCTGACCTCGCGCGGGGACGAACTGTTCGAGCTGACGGACGCGTTGCTGTGCGCGGCCGGGCCGGTGAGGGCGCCGGTGGACCTGACGCTGGTGGCCGAACACCGGCGCGGGCACGGCGCCATGTACGACGCGCTGAACAGCGGAAACATCGACGTGCCCCGGCTGCGGCAGGTGCTGGCCGGACTGCCCATGCCGCAGGCCGCCGACGGGCGCCTGGTCCTCGCGGTCGACATCAGCCACTGGCTCCGCCCGGACGCCCCGACCAGCCCGGACCGCCTGTTCTGCCACGTCTACGGCCGCAGCGGCCGGTCCTCGGACCAGTTCAAACCCGGCTGGCCGTACTCATTCGTCGCCGCCCTGGAATCGGGCCGGACGTCCTGGTGCCAGCTCCTGGACGCCGTCCGCCTGGGCCCGGCCGACGACGTCGCCGAGGTCACCGCCGCCCAGGTCCGCAGGGTGGTCGTCGATCTGATCGAGATGGGCCGGTGGCACATCGGCGACCGCGACATCCTGGTCGTCTTCGACGCCGGCTACGACGCCCCGCGCATGGCCCATCTTCTGCGCGGGCTGCCGGTGGAGGTCCTCGGACGGATGCGCTCGGACCGGGTGATGCGCAAGCCGGTCCCAGTGCCGTGGATCTCCCCACCGCAGGGCGGGCGCCCACCCAAGCACGGCAAGGAGTTCCGCTTCGCCAAGCCAGAGACCTGGGGCGAGCCGGACGCAGCGACGGTGCAGGTCACCGACCGGTACGGCACCGCCCGCGCGATGGCCTGGGACCGCATCCACCCCGCCTGACCACCCGCTCCGCATGGATCGACCACACCGGCGAACTCCCCATCATCGAGGGCACGTTGATCCGCCTCCAGGTCGACCGGCTGCCCGGCGGCCACGACCCGCTGCCGCTCTGGCTGTGGTCGTCCGCCACCGGCCTGAGCGGCGAAGACGTCGACGTGCGCTGGCAGGCGTTCCTGCGGAGGTTCGACCTGGAGCACACCTTCCGGCTGATGAAACAGACCCTCGGATGGACCCGGCCGAAGCTCCGGACCCCCGAGGCTGGCGACCGCTGGACCTGGCTGATCATCGCCGCCCACACCCAGCTGAGGCTCGTCCGCCAGGCTGCCGCCGACTTGCGCCGCCCCTGGGAGACACCAGCCGAGCCCGGCCGCCTCACCCCCGCCCGAGTCCGCCGGGGGTTCCGGAACCTCCGCCCGCACCTCACCTGTCCGGCCCGTGCACCCAAACCCTCAACACCCGGCCCCGGACGGCCAATCGGCTCGAAGAACCGACGGCTCGCCACCCACTACGACGTCGGCAAAACTGTCAAACGCCCGGAGACCATCGCCGAACGAAACCAACTCAGACCATAAAGATCAAGCTTATCGCTCGGTGGACAGCGGGTCAACGGCGATCATTCTCAGTTCACAACTGTACCTTTCTCCGAGATCGTCGGTCAGCCATGTCTGGTTGGTATCCGGCAGGACTTCGGTGAGGGTCACCTGAGCTTCCGCGTCTTTCGCTGCCGCTCGCCGCACGGCTCTCGCGAAGAGATTGACGAGCGGGATACTGCCGAAGTCCACGAAGAACGGTTTGATTTCACCGGGTGTCTTGGCGAACACCCGCTCCGGAAGGCCGCTCTCGACGCGCCAGGCGCGGGCGGCGAGAAACCTTTCCCGTTCCTCCCGTTGGTCCGCCCAGGTCAGTTCTGCGGCGGGCAGTGTCCACGCCTCCCGTGCCACGACGAGGCGGTCGACAGTGACCCGCCCGTGGTGCCGGCAGCGCGGGAACGGTTGGAAGGCGGTCGCGGTCACGTCGCTGAGAGGTTCGCTGAGCACTTCGAGCAGAGGAGCACGGAAGGTTCCGGCACCGTCGCGCACCTCCAGGGCGCCCGGTTCGTCGGTGGCGTGGACGAAGAGGTCTACCAAGGCCAGGAACCTGCCGGGCGGTTCGATGCTGGGGTTGCGCGTGCTCCAGTAGACGGTGTCCGGTGCGGGCATCGCCGTCGGTGGGCTCAGCCGGCTGCTGGTCGTGGCCAGCAGGTTCTTCTTCGGCGGCACCAGGTAGATCCGGCGGCCGCCGTGGTCCGCGGCGTCGTAGCCGCGCAGCGTTTCGGGTGCGGGATGGTGCTCGACTGTTGAGCGGTGTTCCAGGGTGTTGAAGGCGGCGTGCACTTCGCCCAGAACCGCCTCGTACTCGCCCCGGCGGATGGCTGCTTCCGAGGCTGCGGCGATCATCACGTCCGGAGCATGGTGAATGGCGGCCGAGTGGGCAGGGCGAGCGGCCGGGAACGCGGCCCGCACCCGGTCGGCGAGCATGCCGCAGGAGAGGTGTGCGGGCATGCCGGTCTCGGGGCGCGCCGCCGCCCCGAGTACATGCCTCCACCGCTGCTGGAAGTCGGTGATCGCGGCGCGAGTCTCGTCGGAGTCCGTGCCGTGACACCCCAGCCTCTGCCCGGCGTGCTCCAACAACTCCACGAGTGGCATTGCCGCCCCGGGGCGAGCGGCCGTCCAGTCCTGGTGGGCCGCGGAAAGGTAGGCGCCGTACTCCGCCGCGATGCGGTTGGCCAGCCATCTGGCGCTGTCCAGCACCAGACCGAGCGGACCGGCCAACTCATCACGCAAGACCGTGCCCAACTCCACGTGCACATCGCGGACCGTCTCCTCGAAGACGAGGGTGCGGGCGGCGTAGGTCTGTCCGTGGAGCCGTCCGGCCTCCCTGCCCGTGACCTGCTCGAACTCGGCGTTGAGTCGGTCGAGCGCGGCAGCCAGCCGCTTGGCGTCACCGGCTGCCGCCGCGACGTCCGCCCGCGCGCCGAGGAGCCGGTCCAGATCCGCCAGCGCCCTGTCACGCACAGACCGATCGCCGATTCGGCGCAGCCTGTCACGCAAGGTGGTCTCGGGGCACAGTTCAAGGGGCCCTTGGAGACCGAGCGTGATGAGTTCTTCACCGAGCAGCCAGTTCAGTGCCGCCATGGCCTCGGCCTCACAACCGTAGGGAAGGCCGGGGCCGGCGAGTGCACGAGCCACCTCGATGGCCGGACGCTCACCGTCGCACGCCCGCAACAGCGCTGCCTGAGCGGGCGACAACAGCAGCGGGGAACCGAACGGCCGCCGGAGCAAGCCCTCTTCCACGACCATGTTGGGGTCACGGCGCGGCAGGAGCCAGGGCGCCATAGCGGGGTCCCGGCCCAGCGCCTGAGCGACGGCGTCGACGGCCCAGCTCTCGAAGTACACCGCCCGGTGACGCAGGAACCGGTGACCCTGCTCGATCCGGAGCCGGCCCCCTGCGTGCACGCCGTCCTCGGCCCGGATCCACTGTCCCCATGCGGTGGGCCCGAAGAAGCCGATGGTGTCGTTCTTCAACGCGTAGCGTTGAAGGTAGTTGACGATGGTCTCCTGGTGTTCGCGCCCTTTGCTGTTCCGGGGAGCTTCTGGGACGACTTTGTCCAGGCACCTCGGGAGCAGTGCGTGGTTCTGCCAGGCCACCGCTTCCCGGAAGCGGCCGTCCGCGGCCGTGCGCCGGACGACCTCGCTGAAACCTGCCACCGCGGTATCGAAGGCGCAGTGGTATTCATCGGCTGTGACCGTCCCGGAGAGCAGGGCGTCGGCGGTACGCGCCAGGTCCGGGTCGGTCAGTTCATCGACGAGGCGGGCGGGGAATCCGGCGCCGCGGACCAGTACGTCACGCCACACGTGCCATCCGGTGGTGCCAAGCCGCACCAGGTGTGCGGTGGCCGGCTCCGGGCCGGTCATGCGGGAGTTCAGCAGGGCGGTATCGGGCGGGTTCGGCGGTGGCACTGTCATCAGCTCCTGGCGAACGTGGTGGTCGGTCGGCTGATACGGCACAGGCCGTCGGCCTGTGCCGGCGTCATCGCGGTCGGCTAGGCACCGCCCGGGTGCAAGAATCAACTGCGGGGGATCACAGGCCGTCCGCTGAGATACGGAAAGGCCGCAGAGTCTTCGATCCTCACGGCAGGTCCATCGCCACGCCGGCACGACGACAAACAGGAACCAGGCGTAAACGCTCCGAAGGGAGGAAATAGGGTCACTCCACCTCTAATTGCTGAGGCGTAGCTATCGCGCCTGCTTATTGATCTCGTCGTGGTCTTCTGTTGCTCAGTTGTACTGGGCGCTATGCCTGTTCCGTCAGGGGAGGCTTACGCGGGGCTGAGGCGCCGGGGGCCGGTGGTACATAAGCTGAGCTGGACGTTTATGGATGCGCAGTGAAGTGAGTGTGGTGGCGGTTTTGCGCAGTGTGGTTGGCGCGCCTATAGGTAAGGGGAGTTGCCGGCTGTTTTCAGCAGGGTTGGGGCGTGGGTTGGTTCGCGGGTGTGCAGGCGTTGCCAGAGCAGGTCGTGGTCGGCGGGGGCGAGGCGGGGCAATTGGAGGCGGCCCGCGAGGTGGTGGAGGAAGGCGGACTGCTGCGCGCCTGTCAGGGGTGCGGGGGCATGCGGTCAGGGCCGCGGCGAGGGTGAGGGTCTCCGGGTAGGCGATCAGTTCCCGCCAGGTCCGGGCGGGGGG
>NZ_JAKEIP010000358.1 GCF_021474425.1 Streptomyces muensis
CCCCCTAGGGGCGCGGGGAACTGCGCGACCAGCCCCCACCCACCCGCAGCCAAAGACATGCCCGCCGCGGCAGCGGAACCGCTACTCCACCCGCCGCAACGCATCCGCCGGCCGCAGCCGAGACGCCCGCCACCCCCCGAACGCGCCGGCGATCAACCCACCCGTCACCGCGAGGCCCACCGCGAGGGCGACCGTCGTGAGTGAGACGGGCGCGGTCAGGGCGATGTCAAGGGTCGTGGACGCCGTCTGCCGGCCAGGGCCGCCACCGGCACCCCCGCCCAGCTGAGCCTGCAGCGTCGGGCTGATCGCGGTCACGGCGTACGCCCCGGCAAGCCCCACCGCGATCCCCAGCGCACCGCCGAGCAGCCCGTTGACGACCGCTTCGCCGACCACCTGCCGGGTCACCCGCCCCGACTTCCACCCCAGCGCCTTCAGCGTCCCGAACTCCCGCACCCGGCGGGAGACGGCAGAGGAGGTGAGCAGGCCGGCCACCAGGAACGCCGCCACGAGCACCGCGATGGACAGCCACTTGCCGACACTGGTCGCCAGCGAGGACGCCGTGGACAGGGACCCGGACACCGTGTCCGCGAGGTCCGCGGAGGTCGTCACCGTCGTACCGGAGATGTTCTTCTGGATCGTCGACTTGACGGAGTCGATCCGCTGGGAGTCGGTCGCCTTGACGTAGATCGTGGTGACCTTGTCCTTGGCGTCGGCGAGCGTCTGCGCCTGCTTCAGCGGGATGTAGAGGTTGGCGGCCGCGTCCCCGCTGTCGGGCGTGGCGATGCCGATCACCTTGAACTCGATGCCCTTGACGGTGACCGTCGAGCCGACCTCGAGCTTCTTCTCCTTGGCGTAGGAGGTGTCGGCGACCACGACCGCGGCGTTCGTCTCCGTCGTCCTGAAGGTACGGCCACTGGTGATCTCCGACGACGTGAGCGGGCCGAGCGCCGGCTCGGTGACATCGGTGCCGTAGACGGAGTAGCTGTTGACGTCGAAGTCGGCGCCGCCACCGCGCACCTCACCCTGCGGCTGGCCGTTGCCCCCGCCCTGACCCGGTCCGCCGCCCTGCTGACCGCCACCGCCCTGGTCCTGCTGGAACTGACCCCGCGTGAACTGCCCGCTGACCTTGACGACCTGAAGGCTCAGCCCGCCCACGGCGTCCGAGACCCCGTCCTGCGCGCCGACCTTGCCGACGGTCGAGCTCGCGAGCGTCTGGAAGCCCTGGACCATCACCCGGTCGCTGGACTGCTCGTCGTCGGAGCCGTCGTCCTGCGCGTCGAACCGGAACCGCGGCCGCTCGGAGCTGCTCGCGGCCGGCTCGGCGGCCTTGGTGACGGTCATGTCCGTGCCCAGGCCGTACAGGGACTGCAGGACCTTGTCCTGGGCCTTGCTCATGCCTGACGACACGGAGTTGACCACGATGACCAGCGCGATACCCAGCGCCAGTCCGGAGGCGACGACAAGGGCCGCCTTTCTGCGGCGGCGCAGCTCGCGCCTCAGGTAGGTGAAGAACATGCGCCGCAAGCTAGGGACGGTGCGTGATGACGGGATAAGGCCGGGATAAGAGGAGGATGAGAAGGCTGGGACCTCGCCCGGAAACACCGATGCCGCCCCTGAGGGCGGCATCGGCTACTTGTGCGGGAGCTGTGCGGCGACTACGCGCCCAGGGCTCGGGTCCGGTCGGTCAGGTCGGTCAGGTCGGTCAGGTCGGTCAGACCGCCGAACCGGCCTTCCACTGCGCCCAGTCCATGTTCCAGCCGTTGAGGCCGTTGTCCGGGGCGATGGTCTTGTCGCCGGTGTTCTCGACGACCACGACGTCACCGACGATCGAGTTGTTGTAGAACCAGTAGCCCGCGGTGCCCTTGTCGTTGGCGCCCTTGGTGTCGGACAGACCCACGCAGCCGTGACTGGTGTTGACGCTGCCGAAGATGGACTTGGCGCCCCAGTAGTTGCCGTGGATGAAGGTGCCGGAGGTGGACAGGCGGATGGCGTGCGGCACGTCCTTGATGTCGTACTCGCCCTTGCCGTCGTCGTCCGTGAAGCCCACCGTCGCGCCGTTCATACGCGTCTCCTTGAACTTCTCGGACATCACCATGACGCCTTCGTACGTCTTGTTGTCCGGGGAGCCCGCGGAGATCGGGATGGTCTTGATGGTCTTGCCGTCCTGCGTGACCTTCATCTGCTTGGTCTTCGCGTCGACGTAGCTGATCTGGTTGCGGCCGATCTTGAAGGTGACCGTCTTCTCCTGGACGCCGTAGACGCCGTCGGAGCCCTCGACCCCGTCCAGGGCCATCTTCAGGGTGACGGTCGAGCCGCCCTTCCAGTACTCGTCGGGCCGGCAGTCCATGCGGGTGTCGTTGAACCAGTGGCAGACGACTTCCTGGCCACTGGTCGAGGTGACGGTGACGCCCTTCTGGACGGCCGCCTTGTTGGTGATCGACTTGTCGAAGTTGATCGAGACCGGCATGCCCACGCCAACCGTGGAGCCGTCCTCCGGCGTGAAGTAGCCGAGGAAGCTGTTGTCCGGGGAGACCGTGGTGAAGGAGGCGTTCTCGTGGGCCTCCAGGCCCTTGGCGTCCTTCGCGGTCACGGCGACCTTGTAGGTGGTGGAGCGCTCCAGCTGGGCGTCGGGCTTCCAGCTGGTCTTGTCCGCGGATATCTGGCCCTCGACCGCGGCACCCTCGGCGGTCGTCATCGTCACCTCGGTGAGCGTGCCCTTGCTCACGGTGACGGCGGCGGAGTTGTTGATGGAGGCGTTGTCGGTGCCGTCCTCGGGCGTGATCTTGATCTGCGCCGCGGAGGTCTTCTTGGCCGCCGCCTCGTCGACCTTGGACTGCGAGCTGTCGCCGCCGTCGCTGCCGGAGGCGTTGTCGTCGCCGCCGGAGCAGGCCGAGAGCACCAGGACACCGCCGAGCAGTGCGGACGCGACCGTCAGGCCCCTGCGCCGCTTACTGTTCGTCATCACACGCTTCTCCATCTGTTCCCGAATCCCCAGAACCCCGAGAGTCCCCGTCAAGAATCTTCAACGCTACGACCGGTTCGTCCCGTTCCACATCCCTTGTATGTGTGGGGCACACCACGCCCTTGAGGCAGGTGGTGCGGGTGTCGGTCAGTGCGCCCCATGAGACGACGAAACCCCGGGCGGCGGTTGCCGCCCGGGGTCACGATTTCCCCAAGAAGCCTCAGCCGACCCGTCCGGCCTCTTCGCCGTCGAAGTCCTCGTCGACATCATCCTCGTCGAGGTCCCACTCGGGCGAATCCGGGTCGTACTCGACGTGCTCGCTGGACCAGGAGGCCTGCGCGAGGTCGACCCCGGGCACCTCGCTGACCAGGTCGAACGGATCAACGAGATACGCGAGGGCCTCCGCAGTGTCTTCCGTCACAGCGGCTTCGGCGTGGGTGCGCTCGTCGGCCGGCATGGTCGTGTCGTCGGCGATCCGCCGCAGCGCGGCCTTGGTGACGGCGTCCTGGTCGTCCACTTCGAGGACGAGTTCCACGCGAAGCCGTACAAAACGTGAGGTTTCTGGAGTACTCATGCCCGGAGCGTACGGCCCTTTTCTCCCGTGACTTTCCCGTGACCCGCGACTTTCACTAACATCGCCCCACACGGCCAATTCGCCAGCGCCACAAGGGGATCGATATTCCGTGTCCGCCGCTCACCGATCGTCGTCCACCGCACGCCGATCGCTGCTGACCGCCACCGCCGCGGGAGCCCTGCTGGGCGCCCTGTGGTTCGTGCCCTCCGCGAACGCGACGGGCGACGATCCGGGCAGAGCGGAGCCTTCGACGACCCCCACGTCGCAGGTCACCCAGCAGGCGCGGGCCACCTCCGAGAGCGCGCGGGACAGCACGGTGGACGGCACCCGGCTCGCCGACACCGGCAGCTTCGACACCACGCCCTACATCGTCGGCGGGACCCTCTTCCTGGCGCTGGGCGCGGGCTTCGTCGCGTATTCGGTTCGCCGGGAACGTCTGGGTTTTTGAATTCACTTGACGCTCGTTTGACCTGGGCTTCATAGTCCGCCCATGAAGAGATCATCGGGCGTGCGTGTAGCCGCCACGGTTGCCGTGAGCGCGCTGACGCTCGCCCTTGCCACGGGTTGCGGGGGTGACTCCGGCGGTTCCGACGCGAAGGCGCTCTCAGCCGCGGAGTTGAAGAAGTCGATCATCGCGCAGGGCGATGTCGAGGGTTACAAGGTGGACGCCTCCGGCAAGCAGCTGCCGAAGTCCAAGGACCAGATCAAGAGCAGCGACGAGAAGTGCCGCCCGCTCGCCTACGCGATGGGCGGTCTGGCGCCGGGTGACGCGGCGTCGAACACGGCCGTGATGACCACGGAGGAGAAGAAGCCCACCGACAGTGCCTCCAAGTCGCTGGAGGACCTGGCCGAGGGTGAGATCGAGGACTCGCTCACCGACGCGATGAGCCTCAACATGACGGTCGTGGGCCTGTCGTCGTACGACGGTTCCGGTGCCGAGGAGACCTTCAAGTCCGTGTCGGACGCGGTGGAGAGCTGCTCCGGCGGCTTCCCGGTCGTCATGCAGGGCAGCGACCAGAAGCTCACCGAGATCACCTCGGAGAAGGCGTCCGGGGCCGGTGACGAGTCGGTGGCGTTCGCCGCGGTGAGCGACGACGACGGCGACGTGGGCACCACGCATGTCGAGGTGGTGCGGCACGGCAGCACCATCGCCACGTACTACACGATCAACCTCGGTCTGATGATGACCGACAAGGCGTACGACGTGCCGGCCGCCCTCATCGACGCGCAGGCCGCCAAGCTGAAGTAGCCGTTCCGCACACATCGGGGGCCCTGTCGGTCGTACGACAGGGCCCCTCTCGCGTCACTGGAGCGGCCCGGTGACCTTCTCCGCCGCCGCGACCAGCTCCCCGCCGCGCACGAACGCGTCGGCCGCCGCGAGGTCGGGCGCCAGGAACCGGTCCGGACCGGCGCCCTGGACCCCGGCGGCCCGTACGGCGTCGATGACGGCCTGCGAGGCCGGCGCCGGGGCGAGTCCCTCCCGCAGCTCGATGGCCCGGGTGGCGGCGTACAGCTCGACGGCGAGCACACGCGTGAGGTTGTCGACGGCGGTACGGAGCTTGCGCGCGGCCGACCAGCCCATGGAGACGTGGTCCTCCTGCATGGCGGAGGACGGAATGGAGTCGGCGGACGCCGGCACGGCCAGCCGCTTCAACTCACTGACCAGGGCGGCCTGTGTGTACTGGGCGATCATCAGCCCCGAGTCGACACCCGCGTCGTCGGCCAGGAAGGGCGGCAGCCCGTGGCTGCGGTTCTTGTCGAGCAACCGGTCCGTCCGCCGCTCGGCGATCGACGCGAGGTCGGCGACGGCGATGGCGAGGAAGTCGAGGACGTAGGCGACGGGCGCCCCGTGGAAGTTGCCGTTGGACTCCACGCGCCCGTCGGGCAGGACGACGGGGTTGTCGACGGCCGACGCCAGCTCCCGTTCGGCGACGAGCCGCGCGTGCGCCATGGTGTCCCGCCCGGCCCCGGCGACCTGCGGAGCACACCGTACGGAATACGCGTCCTGAACCCTCGGCGCGTCGTCCTGGTGATGCCCGGTCAGCCCCGAACCCTTCAGCACGGCCAGCATGTTGGCGGCGGAGGCGCCCTGCCCGGGGTGCGGCCGGATGGCGTGCAGCTCGGGCGCGAGGACCTTGTCGGTGCCGAGGAGCCCTTCGAGGCTCAGCGCGGCGGTGACGTCGGCGGACTTGTAGAGGAGGTCGAGATCGGCGAGGGCCATGACGAGCATGCCGAGCATGCCGTCGGTGCCGTTGAGAAGGGCGAGGCCCTCCTTCTCGCGCAGTTCGACGGGTGCGATGCCGTGCGCGGCGAGCAGCTCACCGGCGGGCCGCACGACGCCGTCCGGCCCCTCGGCGTCGCCCTCGCCCATCAGCGTGAGGGCGCAGTGCGAAAGCGGAGCGAGGTCACCGGAACATCCGAGCGACCCGTACTCGTGGACGACGGGCGTGATACCGGCGTTGAGGACATCGGCCATGGTCTGCGCGACCTCGGGCCGCACGCCCGTGTGCCCCGAGCAGACGGTCTTGAGCCGCAGGAACATCAGCGCCCGTACGACCTCCCGCTCCACCCGCGGCCCCATCCCGGCGGCGTGCGAACGAACGATGTTGCGCTGCAGCTGGGCCCGCAACTCCTGGCTGATGTGCCGGGTCGCGAGGGCCCCGAAGCCGGTGGAGACGCCGTAGACGGGCTCGGGCTTGGCCGCCAGCGCGTCCACGATCTCGCGGGCCGCGGTGAGCGCCGCGACGGCCTCCGGCGAGAGCTCGATCCTTGCGCCGCCGCGCGCCACGGCGAGAACGTCGGACGCGGTGACCCCGGACGTCCCCACCACCACAGTGTGCATATCCATATTCAGGAGCGTACGCAGTGAAGACGAAGATGTCACTAGTGGGTGGGCGGTACGACCCTTACCGTTTCGGCTGCGGCACCGTCGTGGCTGGTCGCGCAGTTCCCCGCGCCCCTTCCTGGGGCTCCGCCCCCAGGGATGGGACGGGTAGGGGCGGCGGGGGCGAGGGACTCATGGCAGTCGACCCCGGAAGCGTCGTCGCTCCCCGCTCTCCTCGCCGAACGGCTCGTCGGCGAGACGTACGACAGGGTCGTCCGGCCCCTCCCGC
>NZ_JAKEIP010000359.1 GCF_021474425.1 Streptomyces muensis
CACCCACCCCACCCGTCCTGATCGTCGACCAGTTCGAGGAGACCTTCACCCTCTGCCCCGACGAGGCCGACCGCCGTGCCTTCATCCAGCTCCTGCACGCCGCCTGCACCCCCGCCGAACCCGGCGACCTCCCGCCCGTCCTCGTCGTGCTGGGCATCCGTGCCGACTTCTACGAGCAGTGCCTGGCGCACGCCGAGCTGGCCGACGCGTTGCAGCACCGGCACATGGTGCTCGGCCCGCTGACGACCCCGGAGCTGCGGGAGGCGGTGACCGGGCCGGCGAAGGCGGTGGGGCTTGAGATGGAGCCGGGGCTCGCGGAGCTGATCGTGCGGGAGGTGAGTGCCGACGGGCCGCGCGGGACGCATGACGCGGGGGTGCTGCCGCTGCTGTCGCACGCGCTGCTCGCCACCTGGCAGCGGCGCAAGGCGGGGCGGCTGACGCTGGCCGGGTATCGCGCGGCCGGCGGGATCCAGGGTGCCGTCGCCGCCACCGCCGAGCGGGCCTGGTCCGGGCTCGACCCCGCGGCGCGTACCGCGGCCCGGCTGCTGCTGCTCCGGCTGGTGCGGCTCGGTGAGGACACCCAGGCGACCCGGCGGCGCGGGACGCGGCGGCAGCTGGCGGCGGAGTCGACGGATCCCGGCAAGACCGAGGAGTCGCTCGAAGCGCTGGTGCGGGCCCGGCTGGTGACGCTGGACGCGGAGACCGTGGAGATCACGCACGAGGCGCTGCTGCACGCCTGGCCCCGGCTGCGGGACTGGATCGACGAGGACCGGCAGGGCAATCTGCTGCGCCAGCGGCTGGAGGAGGACGGCCGGGCCTGGGAGGAGTCCGACCGGGACACCTCGCTGTTGTACCGGGGATCGCGGCTGGGTCAGGCCCACGAGTGGGCCCGCTCCGCCGGGGACACCTTCCTGACCCGCAGCGCGGTGGAGTTCCTGGCCGCCTCGGTCCGGCTGCGCCGGCGCACGGTGTGGATCATGCGCAGCGCGGTCGCGGCGCTGGTCGCGCTGGCGATGCTGGCCGTCGGCGCCGCGGTGGTCGCCTGGCAGCAGCGGGACGACGCCATGTTCGCGCAGGTCCTGGCCGAGGCCGACCGGTTCCAGTACACCGACCCGTCGTTGTCCGCCCAGCTCGACCTGGTCGCCCACCGGCTGCGCCCGGACGACGAGGACGCCACCAGCCGGCTGATCTCGATCGTGAACGCGCCGCTGGCCACGCCCCTGCTCGGCCACACCGGCGCCGTCTACCTGACCACGTTCAGCCCGGACGGCAAGCTCCTGGCCACCGCCAGCTACGACCGGACCGTGCGGCTGTGGGACGTGGCCGACCCGCAGCGGCCCAAGCCGCTGGGCAAGCCCCTGACCGGGCACGAGAGCTGGGTGAGCAGCGCCGTCTTCAGCCCGGACGGCCGTACGCTCGCCAGTGCCGCGGACGACGGCACGGTCCGGCTGTGGGACGTACGGGACCCGAGCCGGCCACGCCCGCTCGCGGCGCCTCTGACCGGGCACGAGGGCACGATCTACCTGGTCGCGTTCAGTCCGGACGGCCGTACGCTCGCCTCGGTCAGCGAGGACCGGACGGTGCGGTTGTGGAACGTGGCGGATCCTGAGCGGCCCGAGGCGCTCGCCACGCTGGGCGGATCCGAGGCCGCCGTGCGGTCCGTGGCGTTCAGCCCGGACGGCGAGACGCTGGCGGCCGGGGGCGACGACAAGACGATCCGGCTCTGGGACGTGTCCGAACCGGCCCGGCCGCAGGCGCTTTCCACGCTGACCGGGCACACCGCCCTGGTGCACTCGGTCGCCTTCAGCCCGGACGGCCGCACCCTCGCCAGTGGCAGCGCCGACGACACGGTCCGGCTGTGGGACGTGGCCGACCCGCGCCACGGCAGTCAGCTCGGCTCCCCGCTCACCGGGCACACCGGCCCGATCTGGTCGGTGGCCTTCAACCCCGCCGGCACCATGCTGGCCGCCGCCAGCGCGGACAGCACCGCGAGTCTGTGGAACGTCCGGGACCGGGAGTATCCGTCCCAGGTCGGCGAGCCGCTCGCGGGCGCCAGCGGGGAGATGTTCGCGCTCGGGTTCAGCCCCGACGGCCGTACGCTCGCCACCGGCAGCGGCGACAGCAAGGTGCGCCTGTGGTCGATCCCCACGTCGGACATGATCGGCGGCAAGGGGGCGTTCCGTCCCGACGGCAAGGTGCTGGCCACGGCCGCGCGCGACGGGGCGATCCGGCTGTGGGACGTACGGCATCCCGACCGGCCGGTGGCGCTGAGCGAGCCGTTCATGCCCGGGGCCACCGGCCAGCGCTCCCATGTGTTCACCCCCGACGGCCGCACTCTCGCGGTGGCGACGGGCGAGCAGAGCGTGCGCCTGTGGAACGTGAGCGACCCGGCCCACCCGACGCCCTACGGCTCGCCCATCCGCCTGCGCACCCGGTTCATGGGTCCCGACGCGCTGGCCATCAGTCCGGACGGGCGCACGCTGGCCACCGCCTACGACACCCGCCACATCCAGCTGTGGAACGTCAGCGACCCCGCGCACGTGGTGCCGCTCGGCCCGCCCATTTCCGGGCACACCGGCTACATCAACTCCCTCGACTTCAGCCGGGACGGCCGCACCCTGGCCAGCGGCAGCGCGGACGCCACGATCCGGCTGTGGAACGTGACCCGGCCGGACCGCCCCGAGCCCCTGGCCAGGCTCACCGGCCACACCGGGCCCGTGAACGTCCTGGAGTACAGCCGGGACGGCCGCACGCTGGCCAGCGGCAGCGACGACGACACCGTGCGGCTGTGGGACGTCACCGATCCGCGCGAGGCGACCGAGCTGGGCGCGCCCCTGACCGGGCACACCGAGTCGGTGGTGTCGCTGACGTTCAGCAAGGGCGGGCGCTATATGGCCAGCGGCGGCAACGACAACACGGTCCGGCTGTGGAACGTCTCCGACCCCTCCCACGCCACCGCGGTCGGCCAGGCGATGAGCCCCAACGCCAAGACCGGCAACTTCCTGATGTTCAGCCCTTCGAGCCATATGCTCGGCGTCTCCAGCGGCCCCGACACGGTCCGGCTGTGGAATTTGGACGTGGACCAGGCCGTCCGCCGCGTCTGCTCGACCACACACGGCGTACTGACCCGGGAGAAGTGGCAGGAGTACCTGCCCCGGCTGTCGTACGAGCCGCCGTGCGCGTGACAGCTCCGCACGGCCCGTGACCAGGCCGGGACGCTGTGCCAGGAAAGGGCTCGGGCGGACAGCGGTTTCCGTGATCCCGATCACAACCCAACCTCACAGCGGATCAGGCGGCTCCCGTGAGGCAGGCAGCCTTGTTACTGTGGGTGCAGCCCGATCGCTGGTGCATCCCCCGTCGCCAGCGATCGGGCCTTCTCATGCCCGTGGACGCCCCGGGGCAGGAGTCGTGAAGGGCCGTGCGGAGTCGTACGCTGATCCTGTCCGACCCCGGACAACAAGCCGGTGACCGCCAGTGCCGAAGGCGTACGAAGTGATCACGGACGAGCTGCGACGCCCCCGCAGTGCGCTGCTCCGCGACAACCACCGGCACCAGTGGGAGAAGGACCGGGCCCGCCGTCCCCTCACCACGCGGGCCGCGACCGGGGCCACCGAGCACGATTCCGGCCTCCGGGTGGGTGACCTCGTCTTCCACGCTCGCTACCGCGAGGTCGCCGCGCCCCCGCGACTCGCGGCCGTCTTCGGCATACCGGAGGGCATCCCCCTGCTGGAGCGCACCTACCGGACGCGGTGCGCCGCCGAGAGCGCCCCGTTCAGCCTGGTGACGTCCTACCTGGTGCGCGAGATGATCGCCGCCAACCCCGAGCTGCTGGACGACGCCAACGAGCCCTGGCCGGGCGGCACCCAGAACCAGCTCTACACGGTCGGCATCGAGGTGGGCCGCGTCGAGGAACGGGTCACCGCGCGCCCGCCGACGCAGCGCGAGCGGCGGGAGCTGGATCTGCCGCCGGGGACCGCGGTGATCCTGCTGCGCAAGACCTCGTACGACATCACCGACCGCGTCGTGGACCTCTCCGAGGTCACGCTGCCCGGCGACCGCGCCGAACTGCTCTTCACCACGTTCCTGGAAAGGTGGTGAGCGCGGTCGTGACCCGGCGCATCACCGTCGTCACCGCTGTCCACGGCCCGTCGGCGGTGTTCCTGCCCGACGCCCACAAGTCGCTGTGCGAACAGGAGTTGCCGGCGGGCTGGGAGTGGCAGTGGGTGATCCAGGAGGACGGGCAGACGGACGCGGTCCGCCCCTACGTCCCCGACGACGCGCGGGTGACCTTCCGTCAGGGCCGCCCCGGGGGCCCCGGCGTGGCGCGCACCATCGCGCTCGCGCACACCGAGGGCGAGTACGCGAAGATCCTGGACGCCGACGACCAGCTCACCCCGGGCGCGCTCACCCGCGACCTCGCGGTCCTGGAGGCCGACCCCGCCGTCGGCTGGACGACCTCCCGGGTCCTTGACCTCCTGCCGGACGGCTCGACGGCCGGTTTCCCCGGCGACCCCGACGACGGGCCGATCGAGCGGGGTGCCGTGCTGGACTTCTGGACGGCGAACGACTTCCGCGCCCCGGTCCACCCGGCGACCCTGTGCGTACGCCGGGAACTGCTGCTCGCGCTCGGCGGCTGGATGGCCCTGCCGGCCTCCGAGGACACCGGCCTGCTGCTCGCGCTGGGCTCGGTGAGCCGGGGCTGGTTCTCGGCGGAGGCGGGGCTGCTCTACCGCAAGTGGGACGGCCAGATGACCGGCCAGCCGGCCCATGTCGACCCGGCGGAGCGACGGGCCCGCATGGCCGTGGTGGAGGCGCGGGCCCGGGCGCTGGCCTCCTTCGGCTGGCGGTGGCCGCCCGCCGCTCGCTGAGGGCTCCTCAACGCCCCTGGTCAACGCCCCTGGTCGAAGGGCAGGTCGAGCATCCGGATCGCGTTCCCGCGCAGCAGCTTGTAGGCCACCTCGTCGGAGAGCCCGCCGACGTGCTCCTCGGCCACCCGCTTGGTCTCCGGCCAGGTCGAGTCGACGTGCGGATAGTCCGTCTCGAAGGTCGCGTTGTCGACGCCGACGGTCTCGATCGCCTCGATGCCGTGCTTGTCCCGGAAGAAGCAGCAGAAGATCTGGCGGTAGTAGTACGTCGACGGCGGCTCCGGGATCAGGTCCTTCACGCCGCCCCACGCCCGGTGCTCCTCCCAGACGTCGTCCGCGCGCTCCAGGGCGTACGGGATCCAGCCCATCTGGCCCTCGCTGTACGCCAGTTTCAGCCGGGGGAACTTCACCAGCACCCCGGAGAACAGGAAGTCCATCATCGACGCCATGGCGTTGTTGAAGCTGAGGGACGCCTGCACGGCGGGCGGGGCGTCGGGCGAGGCGGCCGGCATCTGCGAGCTGCTGCCGATGTGCATGTTGACGACCGTGCCGGTCTCCTCGCAGGCCGCGAAGAACGGGTCCCAGTAGCCGGAGTGGATGGACGGCAGCCCGAGATAGGTGGGGATCTCGCTGAAGGTGACCGCCCGCACCCCGCGCGCCGCGTTGCGGTGGATCTCGGCGACCGCGAGGTCGATGTCCCACAGCGGGATCAGACACAGCGGGATCAGCCGGCCGCCGCTGTCACCGCACCACTCCTCGACCATCCAGTCGTTGTAGGCGCGCACGCACGCCAGCCCGACCTCCTTGTCCTTGGCCTCCGCGAAGGTCTGGCCGCAGAAGCGCGGGAAGGTCGGGAAGCAGAGCGAGGCCTCGACATGGTTGATGTCCATGTCCGCCAGCCGGGCCTTCGGATCCCAGCAGCCGCGCCGCATCTGCTCACGGGTGATCCCGTCCAGCGTCATCTCGTCCCGGGAGAACCCGACGGCCGCGATGATGCGCTTGTACGGGAAGAGGTCCCCCTCGTACTCCCACCAGTCGGTGATCTGGCCGTCCGGGTCCGTGGTGAACCGGTACTTCCCGCCGATGTACTCGAGTTCCCCGATCCCGGCGGTCAGGGGCTTCGGGCCCCGGTCCCGGTACTTCGCCGGGAGCCAGGTCTCGAAGAGATGCGCGGGCTCGATCACGTGATCGTCCACGCTGATGACCCTGGGCAGGTCCTTGGTGCCGCTCTCGGTACTGGCCACGCCACGCCTCCCGAATCTGACGACCCATCAGATTCAGGGTAGGGGGCGTCCCCGGGGGCGGCAAGAGACGGTCCCGTCAGCTGTTCCAGCTCTCGTCGTACGGATCCGTCGGCTCCGGCACCGGCTCGGCCCGCGTGACCTCGATGAACGGGATCGGGCCGCCGTTGACCGGGTCCTCGGCGCGGCGCGGGGTGTAGGTGCCGGTCACCCGCAGCCAGGTGTCCGGCTGGAGGACGGGCGGGACCTGGCCGGTGAGGGCGACCTTGACCGGCTGGGCGTCGGCGGCACAGCAGTTGAGGGCCATACGGACGAGGTAGGGGGTGCCGTCGCCGTCCAGGGCCAGGAAGCCGGTGAGCCGGACCTCGCGGCCCCGCAGGGTGCGGCCGTGGTCGTAGACGGCACGGCCCGCGTAGTCGACGACGCTGAGCGGCAGGGGGTCGGCGGCGGGGAGGTCGGGGTAGGCGAGGGGTTCCTGGAGGGCCGTACCAGTGCGGGTGGCGCTGTAGGAGCCGAGGGCGGGCGGGGCCACGAGGATCAGGG
>NZ_JAKEIP010000360.1 GCF_021474425.1 Streptomyces muensis
CGCCGACCCCGACGACCTCGACGACCTGGTCGCCGACACCGTCCTCGACGGCGCCCGCTACGGCGCCTGCACCCTGCGCGCCGTGTCCCTGCGCGGCGACTCCGCCCGCTACCGGGGCGAACCGCGCCGCGACTCCCTCCTCACCGCCCGCTTCGGCACCGGCGACCACGCCCTGGTCCTGGTGGCGATGGCCACCGGCGCCCGGGCCACCCCCGGCGCCCACCGCGCCGCCGCCGAGGCCTGCCACTGGATCGGCCGGGCCGTCGGCCGCAGCCACCCCAAGCTCGCCGAGGACATCAGGGCCGCCCGGCGCGGCGACCTGAAGTCGGGCCTGCACCGCCTCACCGACCGCAGCCTCGGCAAACTCCGCGCCAGCGCCGCCGAACAGGGCATCGAACCCGAGGAGTACGCGGCGACCCTGCGCTGCCTCCTGCTGCCCGCCGACCCCGAGTGCCGTACCCGCGTCTTCTTCGGCGTCGGCACCGGCGGACTCTTCCGGCTGCGCGACGGCGAATGGCAGGACATCGAGCCCCGCGTCACCGACGTCACCGGCGAACCGGTCGTCGGCTTCGGCTCCCTCCCCGCCGAGACGCCCGAGGGCGACCGCCTCACCATGGACCTCGGCATCACCACACCCCCGAGCCCCTACGACACCGCCCCCGAGCCGCCCCGCGAACCCTTCCGCTTCCGCGCCTCCGTGGCCCGCCCCGGCGACGCCCTCCTGATGTGCACCGGCGGACTCGCCGACCCCCTGCGCGGCGAACCCGCACTCGCCGCCCACCTGACCGACCGCTGGTCCGCGGCCGAGCCGCCCGGGCTCGCCGAGTTCCTCGCCGACACCCAGGTCCGGGTCAAGGGATACGCGGACGACCGCACGGCCGCCGCGGTGTGGGAGGCCTGACCGGCCCTCAGCTGTAGGGCCCCCACCGGCGCGCCGAGGTGTCGTACGAGTAGCGCGGCAGCCCCTCGATGCCCGTCGTGCGGAACGGACGGCCGTGGTCGTCGATGCGGACCGTGCCCGTGCGGCCCTGCGAGGACCAGTCGAGTTCGAGGTACCAGCTGCAGTCGCAGGCCTGTGTCCGCGCGTCGATCAGCAGCACCTCGGGGTCCTCGGCGGACACCCGGTACGGCAGCCGCATCGCCGGGATCGTGACACCCGAGTCATTGCCGTCGGCCGGGCGGGCGATGGGCCGGTCCTTGTCCAGGTCGACGTCGAAGTAGCGGGGCGTCAGCGCTCCACCGCAGCCGTTGTCCATGGCGTACGAGCCGCCCCCGCCGGGCGCCGAGCGGCCGACGACGCGCACCCGCAGCGCCTCCAGGACGACGGCCGTCGACGTCCGGCCCTGCACGGAGACCTCCACCAGGGTCTGCCGCCCGTGCACGGCGTTCTGCGAGCTCGCCCAGGTCTCGGCGTCCTGCGGGGCGGGCGGCGGGGGTACCTGCCCCGGCGGCTTGGCGACGACGTAGTCGTGGCCGCAACCCGCCTGCCACACATGGGAGTCCGCGCTCCAGGTCAGGGGCGTTCCGCTCCCCGGCCGCTGCTGCGGACCGGCTCCCTCGGAAGGGCTGTCGGGGGAACCCGTGGGCTTCGCCGGGGGCTTCTTCGAGGTCGGTGCGGAGCCCGAGGGGGACGGGGCGGTGGCGGAGGGCTTCGGCGAGGCGGTCGAGGTCGGGCGATCGGCGCCCGCCGTGGGCGTACGGCTCGGATCGGCGCCCCGGACGGAGTCGCTCGCCCGGGGACGGTCGTCGTCCGGCAGGGCGGAGAGGCTGCCGAGGGTGGCGAGCAGCGCCGTCGCCACGGCCGCGGAGACCAGCAGGCGCCGACGCCGGTACCAGGGGCGGTGCGGCGGCGCGGGCGGCGCAGGCTCCGCGCGCACCTGGGCGGGGGAGGGCGCGCCGTCCGCGTCGGCCGTCGCCGTGGGAGCCACCGTACGCGACCGCTGACGTGCCGCCACCGCCAGGATCCACAACCGGTGCAGCTCCAGCCGCTCCTGCGGCGTCGCCCCGCACAGGACGGCGAACCGTTCCACGGGGGCGAAGTCGAGGGGGACCGCGTCGCCGGCGCAGTAGCGGTGCAGCGTGGAGGTGTTCATGTTCAGGCGGCGGGCCAGCTGACCGTAGCTGCGGTCGGTGCGGTCCTTCAGCCGCCTGAGCGACGCCGCGAACTCCTGGACGTCGTCGTCCTGTGCTTCAGACACCGTTCCCCCGGGTCCTCACCGTCCCGGGACGGCATCCCAGGCACTCCATATACCTGCACGTCAGACGGCCTGGGATGGTTCCACCGTCGCGGATCGGGCGCCGGAGCTTGCGGCCGTGCGCCGTGACGGCTGATGCTCCTGGTGTCGCACCGACCAGGGCCGGACGGACCATCCGCCACCGGTGCCGACCACTTTCACACGTTCACGCACTCATCGCACTCATCTCGTTCACGGGGGACAGCCATGCCCAAGCGCACTCGAACCGGAGCGCTCGCCGCACTCGCCGTCGCGACGCTCGCCGCCGGCGCCGCACTCGACGCCGCGCCGGCCGGCGCCGCGACGAAGGCGCCCGCGCCGAAGTTCCTCTCGGCGTCCCAACTTCCGCCGCACCCCTCCTCCGACTGGACCGCCGGCAAGGTCACCGACGGCGTCC
Organism: Streptomyces muensis; assembly: GCF_021474425.1. GTDB lineage: Bacteria > Actinomycetota > Actinomycetes > Streptomycetales > Streptomycetaceae > Streptomyces > Streptomyces muensis. Next base: position 2,632 of record NZ_JAKEIP010000360.1, read on the forward strand.
CGGAGGAGATGCGGTACTGCTTCGGCGACGCGCTGCTCGCCTACGACTCCCGCTACCGCACCTTCCGTACCGACCTGGAGACCAACGCCCAGCAGCTCAATGTCGTCGTCGGGAACAGCGCCAAGGCCAAGGCGCTCGCCACCCGCCTGAACAAGGAGATCCGGTCCTGCGCCGCACGCAGCGACGCCGACCCCGAGATCGAGGCCGACCACCGGAGCTACGGCACCCTGCCGGTCGAGGAGGGCGCCCGTGTCCACGGCATCGCGAGCCGCGCCTCGTGGGGCGCCTTGGACATCAGCCTCATCTCCGTCGGCCGGGACGGCGGCACCGTCACCGTCGTGCAGTGGGGGCAGATGGGCGGCTTCACGGACGCTCCGGTGAAGGCCTTCAAGAAGACGACCACCACGGCGGTCGACAAGCTCTACTGACCACCACACCAGCGGGGCCGCCCTCCCGGACGGGGGTCGGGCGGGCGGCCCCGCACTCACAAGCGAATTCCGGCCAGTTTCGCCGACCGCGGGCCCGGCACGGGGCGTTCACATCGACGACGCCTCGCCGCCGGGCCCTCGACTGCCCCATGCCCGCGTCACATACGGCCGGATCGGCAGCGAAAAGTCAGCCGCCGGGCCGATCCCGTCCGGTCTCCACGCCCCGGCGCGAGTCGGCGCACAGCCCTTCGGGACTGCCCAGGTCGGCCGCCCGCGCCACCGGCAGATGAACCGCCCCGCCTCCTCACCCCGGACGCCCGCCTCCGGCCCGCGGGCCGGGCCGTGGCCGGTGGCCGACTCGCTCCGGTCCTCGCCTGCGGCGGCCTGCGGGCGGCCGGTGGGTGACGTTCCGGGTTTCATGCACCCGGCGTGCGCCGGGCCAACCTTGGCCGAACACCTGGTCGTTGACGATTCGACATGACTGGCGCCGGTCCCGATGGGAAATGGTTCCCGTGAACGTGTTCGAGCAGGAGGGGAACCGACATCGGCACGCGGGCGGGGGTCATGAAAAGGCAGGCACGAGGGGGCGGTCCCATAGCGTACGGGGCCTTCTCGGTGGAGACGATGGAGGACCGGGCCGCGATCGAGGGGGAGCCGGCGCAGCCACCTCAGCTCAGGCGCAGACTCGGGCGGGCGGATCTACGGGCCGTACCGGAGGCCCGCAGAGCCCTGCGGGACCTGTTGCGGCACTGGGGCAGGCCCGGCCGGTCGGACATAGCCGAACTGCTCACCAGCGAACTCGTCACCAACGCGATCGTCCACACCGACCGTGATGCGGTCCTGACGGCGACCGTCGGCCCTGGCGGACTCAGGGTGGAGGTACGGGACTTCGTGGCCCGCCGGCCCAGAATGCGCGTACCGGACGCCGATGACGGTACGAACGGCAGGGGCCTGGTCCTGGTCGAGTCCCTCGCGGACGCCTGGGGCGTCCAGCCGCACGGCGTGGGCAAGGCGGTGTGGTTCGAACTCGACGCGGATGCCGCGTGAGAAACGGGACGGGGCGCGACCCCGCTCTCGGGTCGCGCCCCGTCCCGTCGACGAGCGGTGTGCTTGTGCTCAGCCGAACTGCTGCTCAAGATCCTTGAGCTTGCGCTCGAGGGAGTCGAGTCGCGGCAGCGCCATTGTGTCGTCCTCCGCGGTGAGGTCGACGGCGACCGGGTCAGAACCGGTGCGAACGGGCTGAAGTGAGGGACGCGACCGTACGGGCAGTTGCTCCGGCGTGGATATGGCAGGCTCCGCGGTGACCTGGGTCGAGGCACGTTCCAGGGCCTGCGTCTCGACCTGCCGTCCGTTGCCCCGGCCGATGAAGCCGCGGTGGCCCCGGCTGATGGCCTTCAGCTGGGCACGCTCCATGCGCTGCTGGTCGCGCCGGCGCAGTCGGCTCTCGTCCTTCTGCCGCTTGTCCTCGCGGACCTCGTCGACCGCCTCGTCCAGGCTGCGCACGCCCTCCAGGAGCATCAGCGACCAGGCCTTGTAGGTCTCGCGGGGGGCCCGCAGCCAGCGGACGATCCGGATCTGCGGCAGCGGCCTGGGCACCAGACCCTGTTCGCGCAGGGCGGCCCGGCGGGTCTGCTTCAGCGCCCGGTCGAACAGCACGGCCGCGGAGAGGGACATGCCGGCGAAGAAGTGCGGGGCGCCGTCGTGGCCGATGCCCCTGGGGGCGTGCACCCAGTTGAACCAGGCGGCCGCGAACGCGAAGGTCCACACGAGTATCCGGGAGCCGAGGGCCGCGTCACCGTGGCTGGCCTCCCGCACCGCGAGCACGGAGCAGAACATCGCCGCGCCGTCGAGGCCGAACGGCACCAGGTACTGCCAGCCGTTGGTCAGGCCGAGGTTCTGCTCACCGAAGCCGACCAGGCCGTGGAAGGAGAGCGCGGCGGCCACCGCCGCACAGCAGAACAGCAGGACATAGGAGACGGTGCCGTAGATGGCTTCCTTGCGCCTGCGGCGCTCCTCGCTGCGCTCCCACGAGTCGTCCGCGCCGGCGTCCTTCCCCGCGGTCTTCCCGCGCCGCAGCACCGCTATCGCCGCCAGCAGGCCCAGGAGCAGTACGGCGCCCGGAAGCAGCCAGTTCAGCGATATGTCGGTCAATCTCATCTGGGGTCCCTTGCATTGGGATAGGGCGTAACGCCCGCCATAGTGGCCCAATCCCACTGGCCCTCAGGGGGTTTCGGGGCAAGAGGCCGCCAAGGAAGTGCAAGGGAATGCCCAGGGCGGCGTTCTGCTCGAACTGCCGCTTGAGGGGCGGGAGTTGAGTTCGAACAACACTACCCGTGCGGGTGGTTCCACGGAAAGTTCCTGCGCGAAGTGAGGAATTTGTGAAACGCCTGTAACCGTAACGGGTGTCCTGCTCGCGGGTGATCTTACGACACGTCGGCTTACGTCTGTGCCGGAGGGGGCGTCTGAGGGTGCCTCAACTGGCGGTGGCCAGAAGCCTGGTGACCCGATCGGCGTCGCAGGTGCGCGGGCAGGTGGCGCAGGTGTCCTCGGGGCGCAGTGTGTAGAACATGCAGCAGCTCGCCCGGTCCCGGGTGGGCAGCGACTCGCCGTTCGGGCCGGTGAGCTCGCGGAACGCGGCCGAGCCGACGTACGGCTTCGTGGCGCCCGGCAGCAGCAGCTCCAGCTCGCGTCGCGCCCGGTCCTGCTCTTCGTCGCCGAACAGGTGGGCGACGTACCACAGGCCCTCGACGATCTCGTCCGTCGCCATGCCCCACAGGGCTCGTCCGCGTCGCCGCATGCGGGGTCCGAAGGCGGCGAGGACGGGTTCGAGGTGCTCGGCGATCACCGTCCGCACCTCGGCCCGCAGCGCCTCCTCGTCGGGGACGACCCTCGCGCCGGGCAGGGCGGCGGCCGGGTCGCCCGGGAGGCAGGCGAACGTGGTGGGGCGGGCCGCGAGGCGGCCCATGGAGAGGCCGGGGGCCGTGCGGTCGTACGAGACATGCGTCACGGGGAGGCGGGGGACGCGGCGGAGCAGGAACCAGGGGACGGTGATCAGCAGGCAGACGGGCCAGGCGTAGCGGTGCAGGCCGAAACTGGCGACGACGTCCGGGCGTGCGGGCTGTCCGTAGTCGCGCCGTATCTGTGCGTCGTCCCAGGCCAGGAAGGTGTCGAGGCCCGTTGTGCCTTCGGCCAGCGCGGTGGCGGCGATCCAGCCGTCGTGCCGGGGGAGCCGCGTGTCCGGGGTGAGCTGGGTGATGCCCAGCGCCGGGAAGACCTCGGTGAGACGGGTGTAGGCGTCCGTGAGGGCCGAGGGGGGCACAGGCATACGGGACCGCCGATCCGCGAGGCTTTGAAGGTAAGGCTTACCTTATCGAAGATCGCTGCGATTTGAACTGTCGCGTTCTGCGCCTAAGGTGCTTGACGGGCGAGTAACAAGACGCCGTAATGACCCCAAGTACCGACACGTCCGGAGGAGGACCCGTGAAGCAGGGCGCGCAGGGCTCCGCGGCGACGGGGATTCCGCAGGTGTCGGAGGACGGCGGGGGTGTGGGCG
>NZ_JAKEIP010000361.1 GCF_021474425.1 Streptomyces muensis
CCACCGACCCAGCCCCCACCCGGCGGCAACCCCTACCAGCGGTAGCGATACTCCCCCATCACATTCCGGAAGCCCGCCGCCTGCGTGTACAGCCGCAGCGCACTCATGCGCGACGAGATCCTGACTCTCGTGCGTCCGTGACGATCAGATAGGCGTGGGCTTTCAGCCAAAGTCATTTGGCCGGCGCTGGGGTGGTAGACGCGATACGGCTTCTGAGCGTCCTCGGGTTGAGGTTTGGCATCGCGCCAACCGCGTTGATAAGTGGGTACATCCACGCTGCAGGCGAACTCATGTGTCAATTACCATGCTGCAATGTCCAGGGAGCCCATGCCCCTGACACATAAGACAGTTGGGGGCGATGATGGTGGGCACGACACATGTCGACGACACCGAGCAGTTGTTGACAGCAAGCCGGGGCTGCTCCGAGTTGGCTTCTTTGGTCCGGATTGCTGGTGATTTCCCGCGCAGTGACCTGGACGAGGCTGCCGCGAGCCTGTCCGGCGCCAACTGGGACGGTCAGCTGGGCGATGCTTTGAAACACCTGGCGACGCGGTGGATGGACCACCAGTGCGAAGCCCTGCACGCCACCTACCGCGCCCTCGGTCAGAGGACTTGGGACACGTGGTCTGCGTACACCGGTGCCGAGCGCACCAACGCCGCGATGTTCAGCGGCGCACATGCCGAGATCCGTGCCACTTTCGGCTGACGCACTCGCAGCTGACATCGAATAGCCACAACCGACGGGGCATCAGCATGTCGATCACCTACGCCCAGCTCGATCACCTCAACCTGTCCCGCCTCAACCACGCCATTACCGCGTGGAACGAGGTGGTACGGAAGATGAAGGAGGTCGACGAATCCCACCGGCCCAAGGCTCAAAAGCCCTTCGAGGCCGCGGGATGGACCACCACTGGGGCTGGCCCCGATACGGCCGCAATGGCCCACAAGCAGATCAAGGACGCGGGGCACGAGGCCGACTCCGCTCTGAAGCAGGCCCGGGCGATCGAGAAGGTTCTCACGGAGACGCGCGACAGCCTCAAGGCCCAACAGAAGCGGCTCCATGATTATGTGCAGGAGACGACGGCGGGCGGCAAGGTCCGCATCTCCGACCAGGGCAGGGTCACTTTCACCGACTCCGTCGTCGACGACCCCGACCTCCAGGGACAACCCGGCTTCGGCCAAGCCGTAGCTGCCGAGCAGCGCCGTATCGACGAGATCGAGGGCGAGATACGCAAGATCCTGCAGACGGTCACGGAGGTCGACGACAGCGCTGCCGCTGCTCTGCGCTACAACGTCGGCAATGACAAGAACGGATTCAACGAGCACGCCACAGGCAACACGGAAAAGGCCGAGGACCGCTATGACTCCGCCCGCGCGGTTCAACTCGCCCAGAAGGGTGAGGGCATGAGCAACAGCGAGCTCAAGGAGTTCAACAGCCTCCTCAAGGAGCACAAGAAGGACCCCGAGTTCTCTGAGCGGTTCGCGACCCGTATGGGCGGCCGCGGCACGTTGGAGTTCTGGGAGGGCATGGGCCTGCACGACAAGCCGGCTCCCGAGGGCGCCCGCAAGGAGCTCCTGGAGCAGACCCGCAGCCAGCTCGGCGCGACCCTCGGAACGGCCACCCAGTCTGACAGCAAGGCGATGCAGGACTGGAAGAATGACGTCATCGCCGACGGCCCTTACGCACTCGATCACGATCTCCACAAGCCCAGGGGATTCCAGGTGATGTCGGACCTGATGAACTCGGGCCGCTACGACGACGCATTCCTCAAAGACTACGGGAAAGCACTGATTTCCTACGAGAAGGACGCCATCAAGAACGGCGACTCGCTGAGCGACGAATACCTGGGCAAGGTCATCCCCGGCAGCGGCCTCGACGGCGGCGATATCGACCTCACCAACGACTGGGGCACCGACCCCATGACGGGCTACATGAACGCCCTCGGCCACAACCATGAAGCCTCCACCGAGTTCTTCAAGGACAAGAAGAACTTCGACTATGTAGTAGGCGGCGAAGGCGCGAAGGGTGCCCGCGTCTGGCCCGAGGACGCCTACCCCCAGTACGACAGCGGCAAGTCCCGTGGCTACGACGCTCTCGGCCACGCCCTGGAATCCGCCACTACAGGAAGCGACTACGGCGCCGCCAAACCGGAACTCCACCGAGGCGAGGACGAACGTGCCGTCATGCAGCGGGTCATGGAACGCTACGGGAATCCCGAGACGGAGCTGATGGACAAGCAGACGGGCATCTCCGACAGTATGGGGCGCATCGGCGCGGCCTACATCGACGACATCAATTACGCCATGTCAGGACTCGATGGATCCGATCCCAGCCAGCGGGGTATGGAGGAGTTGTTCGGCGCCAAGGATGAGAACCGGATCGAACCGGTCACTGCCCAGCAGTTCGTCCGCGAACTTGGCAACAACGAAACCTCCCACGGCATCATGTCCCAAGCCCAGCAGGCCTTCACCACCAGCCGTATCCACGCACACGAAGGCACCCCTGAGGCGTACCGGGCCGCAGAGTGGGGAATGTTCATGCACGGCGCCCTCGATGAGGCGCGCGCGGAACAGATCGGCCGCGAATACCGCGAGGGCGACGAGGCCTACAACCAAGAACTCGCGAAGGCCGCCGCCTGGAAGCAAGCGGGAGTCTCCGTCGCCGTGGGCGGTGCCACAACCGGGGTCGAAGCAGCCGCCACCATCCTCGCCCCACAAGCTGCGCCCATCATCATTCCCATTGCCGAAGCCGCTGGCACGGCCGTGGAAACCGGACTGGGAAATGAGATTTCCGACTCTCTCAAGGCGAGTGAACGAAACAGCAGCGGCAAGGCGATCAATGACATCGATGAATTCGACTACGCGGCCAAGAGACTGGCCCGATCGGGCATCGACAACTACATGAACAGTCACGGCGTAGAAGGTCCGCCGCGAGACGCTCGGAACACGGCACTCGACGCCGCATACGCGCGAGGTGGCGAAAAGACAGATACGGACAACTCCCGGTGAAAAAGATGTCTTCAGTCCAACGAAAGACGCTTTGGTTGGCACCATTCGCCATCGTGGGCACGCTGATTACGGGATGTACTTCATCCTCGATACCTGACCAGAGTGTCAACGAGGTATGCGACGGCCTGCTTGGTGAAGATGGCGGCGAGTTGTTTACGGAACTCGCCAACGGCACAACCAGACTGACTCCAGCTACCCGCTCGGAAGACACGCGTATTGAGAATGTGGCCGCGGCCATGAAGAAATCCGTAAGCGAACCCGCTCCCGCCAAGCCCGCCTTGAAAAGTATCTGCACAGTCAAGAGGCCAGCTATAGACGGGGAAATCTATCAGAAGGATACGATAGAATTCGAGTTCGGATGGAGCCGGAAACCGGATCCGGTCTCCGAATTCGCCGTATCGTCGTACTCCATCGGGTCCGCCCGGGTCGACTCCGTGGCCTCCCTGTTGAATTTCGTAGACCTGTACTTCATCTGCCACCTGGCCAGCGGCGGCGAGGGAATCGTCAGAGGAAAGTGGATAGGACCGACACAGAGCGAGCTGCCCTACGCAAAGGCGGCAGACGCTCGCAGGCGCATCTTCGTCGCCGCCGGGGCCAAGTTCGCCACCAGCCTCGGCTGCACAAACGATCTCGACCTGTCCCCAACAGGCGAGATGGAGAGGCTCCCAGTCGGCACCGAGTTCACCGATGGCCGCTGACATACTGAGTCTTCGAAGATCGCATCCACACAGGCCTCGCTCACGCTGTCAGCAGCCCAAGCGCGGGCAGCAGCTGTCAAGTACGGCGGGAGGAGATGCTGTAGCGCCTCCCGCCGAGCCTTCGCGTCGCCCGGGTAGGAGGCTTTGATATAGGTGGAATACCGCTTGGTGTTCCACCCGGCGGAATCCGTCGGATAGCCAGTACACTCCGTCAGGCCGATAATCCGGGAACCCCACACCATAACTGAATCATCGGCGATTTTCTGGCCGAGTTCGTCACCGGGAACTCTGGCACGCAGCTCGGGCGGGTCGGCTTTGGTGCTCTGGGACATGTCCGGTTCCGCTCAGGCGGTCAGAACTGCTGCTGCTTGGCTCCTGGAGTAAGGAAGCAAGGAGTGGAGACAGAGAGCCGGAGAGTGCCGGGTGGGTTCACCGAGTCCACGATAAGGAAGATTCCCTCCTTGTCGTTCCTGCCATACAGGATGGATTCGGGAACCTCGGGTCGCTCGGTGTGACTGGTGATACGCACTCCGTGTGCTTCGAGCGCCTTGCGGACCTTGCGGACCGTGGCAATGTGCTGGTCCTCGGGGAGTTTGGCATAGACGGCATAGGTGAGGGTGTAGCGCCCGTCCTCGGACACTTCATCGTTCCGGCCGACACAGGTCTCGAAGTCTTCCCTCGGACCCGGTTCATCGGCGATCTTCACCTCTGCGTACTGCGCCATGACTGCGGTGTACTCCTTGGCCCAGGCCAGGGAGTCCGCGCGGCTCTTGTGTGGGAGGGATTTGTTGATGTCGTCCGGCCTCTGGGTCGTGCAGGCTCCTGTGAGGAGGGGCAGGAGGATCAGAGTGGTTACGTAGGCACGTGTGCGGGACATGGGGCCTCTGGAGTGTGCCCGGGCCGGGTTACACCACATTGCGGGCGACTCCGGACACGGGTGAGCGGACTGTCGGGCGGGCGGCTGGTAAGGCGCGTGCGCTCCGGGCCGCCGACCGGCAATGATCCTCCCTTGGTTGGCCAGGCTCTCACTGCCGTGATGGTGTCGGCGTCCAGACCACTCCGCACCGGACGCTGCGGCTCTCAGGTGCCGCAACCCTGTCGGCACTACTCCCGCCTCGGTTACGGGAGCGGCCGCGAGCAGCGGCGGTGCGTACGCGCCGGCGACGCACCGACAACGCCACCTGACTCGCACTCAGCCCTGCGCCCCGAACGCCACCACATGCACCTTCCGAATGTCCGAACTCGTCGACGAGCTCGCGTACACGGCCGACATGTACAGCCGCCCCTGCGAGTAGATGATCTCGGAGTACTGCGGAGACAACCGCGTCTCCACGTCCCGCACCGACCTCGACGCCGGATTCTCCAGCAGCTTGGTCTGCTTGAACGTGCCCCCGTCGATGCTGACGATCTGCCCGCCCTTGTCGTACGGCGGCCGCTTGTACGCGATCACGTTGCCCCCGTCCATCCGCAACGGCGTCATCGTGTACCGGTCACCCGCGTCCGCCCGCTGCCCGGTCTGCTTGCCGGTGGCGAGGTCGAAGGCGACGATCTCGTTGGTCATGCCGTACGAACCACGGCTGCCGTCGTGCTGCTTGGTCTCGACGTAGAGCCGGTCGTTGCCCACCACGACGCCCTTGCACTGCTCGATCGTGGTGACACCGGAGCAGCGGGCCTCGAACTGGTCGCTCGGCACGGAGATACGGATGCGCAGCTTGCCGGTCTTGTTGTCGATCGAGAAGACGTCCGAGAGGCCGATGGATTCCGTGTCCCCGACCTCCGCCGCGACGACGAGCGGCTCGGTGGAGATGACGCTGGCGTACTCGACGCCCTCTGCCATCTTGTACTCGGAGATCACCCCGCCGGACTTCGGGTCGATGGTCAGGATGTGCAGCTGAGGCTGCTGGTAGGAGCCGCACTTGCGGATCGTGACCAGCTTCTCGCCGCCGGCGTACCCGAGGTCGTAGCAGCCGTCGTCGGCCTTGGGTACCCACAGCTGCTTGCCGGACTCGATGTCGAAGGCGGTGCCGCCGCTGGTGCCGCCGGCCGCGACGGTGTCCCCGCTGACGGTGACGTTGTCGAAGCGGATCGGCGACCCGTCCACCTCGGCGTGCTTCGTCCACAGCTTCTTGCCGGCGTCGAGGTCGATCGCCGCGACCTCGCTGCAGCCGTAGGAGGGCTTGTCCTTGGTCGGCTTCCCGGGCTGGAACGCGATGGCCGTGAGGTTGTCGTCGTTGACGTGCTTGCTGGCCTGGCAGACCGGTCCGGGCAGCGGGATCGTCCAGAGCTTGGTGCCCTTGTCGGGGTCGTAGCCGACGATCTCGGAGACACCGCTCTTGACGTACGCCTTGTCGGTCAGCCACGAGCCGGACACGACGACGCTGGTGTCGTCCTCGACCTTGGGCGCGGGGACCTGGAAGAGGACGGAGGAGTTGGGGTTGGAGGGCACCTTCTCGGTGCCGTCGGGGGTGTCGCCGCCCGCACCGCCGCCCTCGCCGTCGGACCCGCCACTGGTGCCGCCGCTCGTGCCGGCGGTGTCGTCCTTGCCGCCCGTGTCACCGGAGTTGGCGTACCACACGCCACCGCCGACGATCAGCGCGATCACCACGACGGCCGCGGCCACGATGACGGCCAGCCGCGAGCTGTTGCTGCCACCGCCACCGGGCCCGGTGGCCTGCGGGTGCAGCGGGACGGTCTGCTGCGGATACCCGTAGCCGGGCGGCTGCGGCTGACCGTACGGGGCCTGCTGCTGCCCGTACGGGTTCTGCGGCTGGCCGTACGGAGCGGGCGGCTGCTGGCCGGGGTAGCCGTACCCGGCCGGAGGGGTCGGGGCCTGCGGCGCCTGCGGGTAGCCGTACCCGGACGGCGGGCCCTGCGGGGGCGGCGTCTGGGGC
>NZ_JAKEIP010000362.1 GCF_021474425.1 Streptomyces muensis
TTCTTGGGGCTTGTTATGGCGGTGTTGCTTGTGATGGCGGTGGGACTGATGGCGGCTGGGTGGGGGGTGAGGTGGCCCTTCGGATGGTGATCGGTGGAGTGGGTGATCGGGTGGAGGGCCGAGGCGGTGGCGGTGTTGGTGAGGGCGGAACTCGTGGGCGCCGGGCTGGTGGGATCGCTCGGGCGTGGCGGGGCGAGGTCCTGCGGGTGGCTGCCGTTGACCCGGCTCGGCGGGGGCGCGTCCGGCAGGCGCTCCCGTCCGCGCAGGCTCGGGGCGGTGAGGGCGAGGATCACGGGGTTCCTGGCGGTCACCTGGTCGTCGGGTATGCCCAGGGCGCGGGCCTCGGCCAGGGCCCCGAGGGCCGTACCGGCAGCCGTGCGGCTCCTGGGCGGTTCGTCGAGGAGGGCGCCCGCGAGGGCCTCCTGGGCGTGCAGGGAGACCAGGACGCGGCGGGTCCAGCGGAGCTCGGCGGCCAGGACGGGGGTCGTGAGTTCGGCGGGTGACAGGATCTCGGCGAGGTGGCGGTCCACGTCGGCGGCGAGGTCGGTCGCCAGTCCGGGCAGTGCGGAGGCCAGGCGGCCCACCCGCCACGCCGCGCCGAGCCGACGCGCTCCGGGCGCCGGGTTGAGCAACGCGAGCCAGCGGTGCCGGGGCGGGACGGTGCCGAGAAGTCGCAGGTCGGCGGCGACGCGCCCGCCCACCGTCGTGACCACCGGCACCGACTTCAGCAGCCGGCGCGGCGCGGTGCCCCCGATGTCGAGCGCGATGGCGACCCCGCGGGCCATCGGTGCCACCCACAGGTCCTCCTCCAGCGGCGCCAACTGCTCCGGCAGCGTCTCCGCCACCGGTCCGGGCCCGAGCAGCCGTGCGCCGCGCGCCGGTCGCGCCGCCATCGCGGTGATCGGCCGGCTCTGGAACAGCCACAGCCGGCCCTCCGCGTCGAACCCGAACTCGACGTCCTGCGGTCCGCCGAAGACCTGCCGGACCCGCCGTGCGAGCCGCGCCAGCCGGAACAGTTCGGAGCGCGTGAGCAGCGAGCCGCTCTCCGAGCGTGAAGGCCGCCGGTTCCCCGAGGGCTCGCTCCGTGAAGGCTGCGACGACTCGGTACGCAGGAGGCGGCCATGCCCGCTCAGCCAGTAGTCGGTGCCGGTCTCGGCGCCGCTGACCAGGCTGTCCGGCCCGCCGCGCACCGCGCTGACCAGGATCCGGTCGGCCCGGCCCGCCACCGGGTCGGCGCCGAACATCACGCCGCCGACGCGCGCCGAAAGCATGGGCTGCACCAGCACCGCCATCGGCGCCGTGGACCCGTCGGGCCGGTGCGCCGAGTCGAGCACGGTCTGTACGGCCGTACGGAATCCCAGCCAGCCGCGGACGTCGAGCACCGAGGCGAACTGGCCCGCCAGAGACGACGCGGCCGTGTCCTCCTGCGGCGAGGAGGACCGGACGACGAGCGGGCGGGCGCCGCCCTCGGAGAGCTCGTCCCAGGCGCGCCGCAGGGCGACGGTGTCACCGCTGCCGCCGTCCGGGATCACGAAGCCGGGCAGTACGGGCAGCCCGGCGCCGGCCGCGCGGGCGAGGTTCGCGGCCTTGGACCCGATCGATCGGGGGAGCGTGGCACCGGGCCGGTCCAGCGGGACGACGGCCGGGCCGTGTGCCTCGACCGAGCCGAGAGCGACGTCGTCCCGGCGCTCTTTCCCGTCGTGCGCGCCTTCCCCGTGACGTTCGTCCAGCGTCGTCATCGAACACCCTCCAGGACCGACCGCCAACAGGGGGGACGCGCTGGGGTGGCCCTGCGCCTGACGACGGAACGAAGGATGGGGCGAGCCGCTACCGGCCCGGGCCCGGGTGCGGTGACAGCGCGCCTCCTGCTCCGATGATCCCACTCCTGTTCGCATCCATGTAGCCCAGAAGCCACTTTTCGGACATGTGGGAGAACAAATCAGAATGCAGCAGTATGCCGGGGCGGCGCGACTCGTCCACAGGCAGCAGTCCTCGCAGCCCTCGGCTCCTCCCCGGGCAGGAGCCGATGTGCGAGGCTCCTCCCCGGTCAGGAGGGCTGCGAACGTGGTGCGCTGGGCTGGCCCCCGTCACTCACCCACCGGTGGCAGCACCCCGCACAACGCCTCCAGTGCCGCCCCGTAAGCATGCTCCGAGGGCGTCGCGTACCCCACGACGATGCCGTCGCGGACCGGCATGTCCGATTCCGTGGCGTCCGGGTGCCGGAACTCGGCGAGGCCGTCCAGGGCGATGCCCTGCCAGGTGGCCGCCTTGACCGTGGACCGCTCGGTGCCGGGCGGCAGCCGCAGCACCGCGTGCAGTCCGGCGGCGACCCCGGTGACCTCGATGTGCGGCGCGTGCGTGGCGAGGGCGGCCACGAGGCGGTCGCGACGGCGCCGGTAGCGCTGCCGCATGCGCCGTACATGACGGTCGTAGGCCCCGGAGACGATGAAGTCGGCGAGGGTCAGCTGGTCGAGGACGCTCGCCCACGCCTCACGCTCGCCCTTGGCCGCGAGCACGCCGTCGACGTAACGCTCCGGCAGCACCATCCACCCGAGCCGCACGGCCGGTGACAGGCTCTTGCTGACCGAGCCGATGAAGATCACCCGCTCGGGATCCAGGCCCTGGACGGCGCCGACGGGTTTGCGGTCGTAGCGGAACTCGCCGTCGTAGTCGTCCTCCAGCACCACACCGGCACGCGCGCGTGCCCAGTCGATCACGGCGGCGCGGCGCTCGGGATGCAGCGGACCGCCGGTCGGGAACTGGTGCGCCGGCGTGAGCAGCACGGCCCGCTCGCGCCCCAGCAGGTCGCCGCGGGCACCGTCCTCGTCGAGGGGGAGCGGTACGGTCCGTACGCCCGCGGCGGCGAGGAGTTCCCGGTGGAAGCCCAGCCCGTACGCCTCCACGGCCAGCGGACCGCGCAGCACACCCCCGCCCCCGCCCCGGTCCTGGCCGAACAGCAGCCGCAGGGCGTGTGCGAACCCGGAGCAGATCACGATCCGGCCCGGCTCGGTACGTACGCCACGCGCGCGTGCCAGGTACTCGGTGAGCGCCTCCCGCAACTCCACGCGCCCCGCGGGATCACCGGGCCCGAAGGCCTCGTTCGGCGCCTGCTGCAGGGCCCGCCGGCAGGAGGTCAGCCAGGCCGCGCGCGGGAACGCCGACGCGTCCGGCGTACCCTGCCGCAGGTCGTGCCGAGGTCCACGCGCGCGTGACGGCACGTGGGCCGTCCTGCGAGGCACCCGCTCGGCGCGGCGCAGGGGCTCGGCACGCTCGGCCACCCTCGTCCCCGACCCCTGCCGCGCGGTGAGCCACCCCTCGGCGACCAGTTCCGCGTACGCGTCGGCCACGGTGTTGCGGGCGATCCCCAGGTCGGCGGCGAGCGAGCGGTACGGCGGCAGCCTGGTGCCGGGCGCCAGCCGGCCCTCGCGCACGGCGTCGCGCAGCGCACGGGTCAACGCGGCCCGGCGCCCGCCCGGCCCGGAGGGCTCGGACAGCTCCAGATGCAGGTCGGCGCCGATCCGCTCCGCTGAGTCGACCCACGAATTGACCCACGATTTCGCCATGGAAATGCACCCTACAGCCGGTCTTTCCGGCTCGTAGGTTGGTCCACATGACGACGACGAACACGATCCACACCAAGCGCGCCGAGTCCATCAACGAGCCCCTCACCGGGTCCCTCACCGGGTCCATCGAGGCGTCCATCAACGAGGCCGAGGCCGCCCGCACCCGCCTGGACTTCGCGAAGTCCGCCCCGAAGGTCTTCCGCGCCATCGTGGGCTTCGACGCGGCCGCCCGCGAGGGCCTGGACCCGGCGCTCGTCGAGCTGATCCAGATCCGCGCCTCGCACCTCAACCACTGCGCCTACTGCCTCCACATGCACACGAACGACGCCCGCAAGGCCGGCGAGAGCGAGGACCGGCTGCACATGGTCGCCGTCTGGCGCGAGGCCCGTCACTTCTTCACCGAGAAGGAGCAGGCGGCCCTGGCCCTCACGGAGGCGGTGACCCTGGTGGCCGACGGCGGGGTCCCCGACGAGGTCTACGCCCGGGCCGCGGCCCACTTCGACGACCAGGAGCTGGCCCACGTACTGGCCCTGATCCTCACGATCAACACCTGGAACCGGGTGGCGCTCGCGACGGGGAAGGTGGCGGGGACGGACGAGCGGCGCTAGGTATCGAGGCGAAGGCGCCCCGGCGGCGCAGGTCCCGTCGGGGCGTCAGACGGTCATGGGCCGGTCGTACGGCGAGATCGGCGCCGGCAACCGCGAACTCCCCGTCAGATAGCGGTCGACGGCCGCCGCCACCGCCCGCCCCTCGGCGATGGCCCACACGATGAGCGACTGCCCCCGGGCGGCGTCCCCCGCGGCGAACACACCGGGCGAGTTCGTCGCGAACCCCGCGTCCCGGGTGATCGTGCCGCGAGGCTCCGTCGCCAGCCCCAACTGGTCGATCAGGCCGTCTCCCCGGTCCGGCCCGGAGAAGCCGAGGGCGAGCAGCACGAGGTCGGCCGACAGCTCCCTCCCGGTACCCGGCAGCGGTCGGCGCCCCGCGTCCACCTCGGTCAGGTGCAGCGACCGTACGTGCCCGTCGGCGTCGCCCGTGAAGCGGAGCGTGGACGCAGCGAACAGCCGCGCGTCCGCGTCGGCCGCCGGCGCCGTCTCCAGATCGCGCGCCTCCTCGTGCGCCGCCGACAGCCGGTAGATCTTCGGGTACGTCGGCCAGGGCTCGGCGTCCTCGTCCCGCTCGGCGCACGGCTGGGCGTAGATGTCCAGCTGGGTCACGGACGCCGCGCCCTCCCGTACGGCGGTGCCCAGACAGTCGGCCCCCGTGTCCCCGCCGCCGACGATGACGACATGCTTCCCCGCGGCGGACATGGGGGACGCCTGCAGATCCCCCTCACCCACCCGGTTGGCCAGCGGAAGGTACTCCATCGCCTGCTGTATGCCGCCCAACTCCCGCCCTGGTACGGGTAGTTCACGCCAGGCCGTGGCCCCGGTGGCGATCACGACCGCGTCGTAGCGCGAGCGCAGCTCGGCCGCCCCGACGTCCCGCCCGACCGCCGTCGACGTACGGAACTTGGTCCCCTCGGCACGCATCTGCTCGATCCGGCGCTCCAGATGGTGCTTCTCCATCTTGAACGCGGGGATGCCGTACCGCATCAGCCCGCCGATCCGGTCGTCCTTCTCGTACACGGCGACCGTGTGCCCCGCCCGGGTCAGCTGCTGAGCCGCGGCGAGCCCGGTGGGCCCCGACCCGATCACCGCGACCGTCCGCCCGGAGAGCCGGTCCGGCGGACGCGGCTGCGCGAAGCCGTCCTCCCAGGCGCGGTCCGCGATGGCACACTCGACGTTCTTGATGGTGACGGCGGGCTGATTGATCGCCAGCACGCACCCCGCCTCGCACGGCGCCGGACACAACCGCCCCGTGAACTCCGGGAAGTTGTTCGTCGCGTGCAGCCGGTCCGCCGCCGCCCGCCAGTCCTCCCGCGACACCAGGTCGTTCCACTCCGGGATCAGGTTGCCCAGCGGACAGGCGTCGTGGCAGAACGGTATGCCGCAGTCCATACAGCGGTCGGCCTGCTTGCTGACGATGGGCAGCAACGCCCCGGGGACGTACACCTCGTCCCAGTCCCGGACCCGCTCCTCGACGGGCCGGCGCGGCCAGTCCTGGCGGGGGGTGGTCATGAAACCCTTGGGATCGGCCATGGCCGTCTTCCTCGCGTGCGCGTGTGACGTGCTGGAGCCGTGCGTCAGCGGGCCGCACTCTTCCGGCCACGATACGTCGCACCGGCCACCCGCGCAGAGCGGCGGACGGGTCAGCTGAGGGCCAGCACATACGACACCGCCGCGGCGGCCGAGGCGACCGTGCGTATGTGGTTCCACCCGGTCCACTCGCGCACATACGTGGGCCAGTAGGCCGCCGCCTCCTGAGTGCCCGCCTCCAGCCTGGCCAGTGCCTCGTTGCGGGGCACGTTCGCCACCATGGTCACCCCGAACGAGCCGAACAGGTACAGCGCGCTGCCCAGCAGCAGCTCCACCGTGCCCTCGTCCGGCCAGAGCACGAACGTCACCACGGCGATCACCGCGCACAGCACCGCCGTCCCGATGAACACCAGCATGAACGCCGGCGTCAGCGCGGTCACATTGATCGCCTTCATCGCGGCGACGCCCTGCGCGGGCGGCAACGCGGCGAGCCCGCGCATCACGAAGGTCGAGAAGGCACAGAAGACCCCGGCCACCAGGCCGGTCCCGACCACTCCGATCACGACCAGGACGAAGTACGGACCCTCGATCATGTCAACGTCAACTCCCGCATCCCGCCGAGCCCCTGCCCGGCCCCATCCGTCACCACAAGTCAAACCCCGGACGAGAACCTCGACCATGGCCGAGCGGCGCCGACACATGTGCGAGCGTCCAGAGGCGACAGGCATCCACCCGCGCCCGCCCTCCAGCTGCCGTCCACGCCGCCCTCCGCCCCTCGCTCGACTGCCGCCCTCCACCTCCGGCTCGGCTGCCGCCCTCCGACCACGGCTCGTCC
>NZ_JAKEIP010000363.1 GCF_021474425.1 Streptomyces muensis
GCCCACCCCGCCCTCGATGCCGGAGGCTCCCGAGTCGCCGGAGTGGCCGGGTTGGCCGGGGCTGGATCTGCCCGAGTTCCCGGGCGTGCCCGGTGATGACATTCCGGCGCTCCCCGGTGTGCCCGACGTGCCCACCGTGCCCGGGCAGACGTTGCCGGCGCCCAGCGCCTCGGCTCCGCAGCCGGAGGCACCGGCATCGGCGCCCGGGTCCGTTGACGGACGGGACGACAAGGGACGTACCGGCGAGGCGGCGGCCGTGGCCTACGGGCCCACCTTCGTGGCCGTCGCCGACGACACCGCGTCCCATGTCGTGGCGTCCGACGGTGCGCACAGCGTCGCGCCGGCCGACTACGCCCCCGTCCGGCAGGCGTCGGCCGATCACCCGGGTGGTGTGCTGGGCAACCGTTCGGCGGGTGACAGCGGCACCTCGCGGCACGGGGACGCGCACGCCGTGTCGCTGAACCCGAGGGCGCCGTTGCGGCTGGTGCCCGGCGCAGCCGCCCGCGTCGAGGCGGACGAGATCCAGGACAGGCACCGGGACATTCCGGTTTCCCCCGCCTAGGCCGCCGGCCTGCCCTCCCCGCCGTAGACCTGCCGCGCGGGGGCGGAAACAGGTCTGCCCGCCCGTCCGGACACCCCCCAGTTCCCGGATGTCCCCGACATCCCCCGGACGGAAGCCTCCGTAGCCGTACCCGGTCCCGCTGGTCCCAGCTCCTCAGCTGCCCGGACCGCGACCGGAAGCGGCGCGGAATGTCCCCAACCGTCCGAAGTCCTGGAGTTCTTCGCCGCTGCGACGCTCCGGGGGCCTTCGGAGCCCAAGATCTAGGGATCCGACGCAGTATGAACAAGAACATCCGTCGTTCGATCGTCATAGCCGCCGGTGTCACCGGCGCCTGGGCGCTCGGTTCGACCGCCGCCAGCGCGGACGAACTGCCCGCCTCCACCCTCTCCGTACCGGACATGACCACCGACGCGGCCGACACCGCCGGCACCACCGACGCTTCCGGCCTGCTCGGCGGGGTCACCGGCACCGTCAACGGCATCGTCTCCGACGTGACCGACACCGTCTCGGGCAGCACCGCCGACACCGCCGTCGAGCAGTCCCGCCGTTACGTCGACGCCAAGGTCACGGCCCCGTCCGCCGCCAAGGCCACCACCTCCACCGCCTCCTCAACGGCAGCCAAGGCCAAGCGCGCCGCCCAGGTCATCCAGGGCGCCCAGGCCGCCCGCGCGGACAAGGCGGCTGCGCGGGCCGAGGCCGATGTCTCGGCACACACCTCCGCCGTCTCCGCCGCCGCCTCCTCTGCCGTCGCCGACGTCCGGAACGCGCCCCAGGACGCCCCGAACGTCCCCGGCATGCCCGGCGCCCCCGGCACCGTCGACTACCTCTTCGGCCCGCTCGCCGCCTTCGCCCCCGAGCTGGAGCAGGCGCTCGCCGCGGCGCAGACACGGTTGCAGGGCACGCAGGCGACGGCCCGTTCGCAGGCGCAGGGCGTCGAGGGGGTCGTACGGACGAAGGCGCAGTACGCCGTCGCCGGCGCGGGCCGCACCGCCGCGGGTGTGCGGGACGTCGGCCAGGCCGGCGTCGCTCACCTCGACGGCAGGACCCGGGGCGCGGCCTCGGCCGTGACGTCCACGGCCACCGGTGAGGCCACCGCCGCCAGGTCGGCCGCCGAGGCCTCCGTCTCCGCCGTCCCGGGCCATGTCACCGGCACGGTCGGCGGCGTCGAGCAGCGTGTCGTCGGCACGGTCGGCGCGGTTCCCGGCACGGTCGCCCCGGTCGTCGAGCAGACCGCCGACGCGGTCGTCCCGTCGATCGCCGGGCAGGCCGTGAACGGCGTGGTGCCGATCGCGGGGTACGCCGCCGAGGGCGTCGTTCCCACCGCCGAGCACGCCGTCGCCGGGGTGACCCCGGTCGCCGTGAGCGCGGTCGACAGTGTGCAGTCGCTGGCCTCCGGCGCGGTGAGCGGTGTGCGGCCGGTCGTCGGCCAAGCGGTGGACGGCGTCGTTCCGGTCGCCGGGGGCGCGGTGGGCGGGGTCGCCCGGACCGCCGGGCACACGGTCGATGCCGCGACGGCACTGGCGTACGGCGTCGTCGCCGATGTCCAGCCGGTGGCGGGCCAGGCCGTGGCGGGCGTCCAGCCGGTCGTCGGCGGGGTCGTCCAGGGCGTGCAGCCGGTGGCCCACGGCGTGGTCGGCGACGCCCAGCACCTCGGCCACGGCACCGTCGCCGGCGTCCAGCCCGTCGCCCACGGCGCGGTCTCCGACGTCCAGCCGGTCGTGCGGGGCGTCGCCGCCGACGTACCGCCGTACGCCACCGGTCTGGTCGGTCACGTCACCGGAGATGTCACCGGCTCCGTCCTGCCGCCCGTCGCCGACACCGCCGTGCACGGTGTCGTGCCGGTCGCCGGGCACGCCGTCGCGGACGCGGGGGTGCTCGGCCACGGCGTGGTCGGCGACGTCCAGCCCTTCGCGTACGGCGTCGTCGGCGAGGTCGACCCCTTCGCACACGGCGTGGCCGGACAGGCCGCGCCCTTCGCCGAGGGCGTCACCGGAGCCGTTCACCCTCTCGTCGAGACCGTCATGGACGCCGTACAGCCGGTCGTGCACGGCGTCGGCGGCAGCGCCACCACGCTGGCGTACGGCGTCGTCGGCGAGGCCGACCCCTTCGCGCACGGGGTCGCCGCACAGGCCGCCCCCTTCGCCGAGGACCTGAACGGCACGGTCCAGGGCTCGGCCGGGCCGCTGGCCGGCCACGCGGTCGCCGGTGTGCGGCAGGTGGCCTGGTCCGCCACGCCGGCTTTTGCGCAGGACCTCCAGCAGAACGCGCATCAGAACGCCCAGCACAACGCCCATCAGCACGCCCAGCAGGACCTCTACGGAGACAGCGGGACGTACCGCGTCTGACGGGGTGACCGACCGACTCCGCGGGGCGGATGGACCCGGACGGCCGAAAACCGTCGGCCGGTCCGGCCGGAACCCCCGCGGACCGGCCGGGGTGATCCCCATTGGGGTGGGGGTCATCCCGGCCAGAGCCCACAGGGGCGGCCCATTCGTGCCCCTTCGGGCTGTTCAAGGGACCCCACCGGGTCAACCCCAACCCGGTGGGGTCCTGCCCGCGATCGAGCTCTCGTGTGTGCCCGGCAGGTTCCCGTTCGCTCACAGTCGGCACGCCGTGCCAGAGATCTTTGCTGATCGCGGCATCATGTGACAGGTATCACCGCTCAGGTGTGACCCTCGATTTAGGGGCCCTCCGCAAGCAGCGATAACCTGCGAGACGGACATGCCGCGCGCTCGGACACCGTGTGCGCCTCCCTTGTGACAGACGGCGGACGTCACGTTGCCCTTCGCGGCACGCCCACGCATCCAACGAACCGCGAGATCACTGATAGGGACGGAAGCGCGTGGACCTGTTCGAGTACCAGGCGAGGGACCTCTTCGCCAAGCACGATGTACCGGTGCTGGCCGGTGAAGTCATCGACACGCCTGAGGCGGCCCGCGCAGCCACCGAGCGTCTCGGTGGCAAGTCCGTCGTCAAGGCCCAGGTGAAGGTCGGCGGCCGTGGCAAGGCCGGTGGCGTGAAGCTCGCCGCCACCCCGGACGAGGCCGTCGCCCGCGCGACGGACATCCTCGGCATGGACATCAAGGGCCACACGGTCCACAAGGTGATGATCGCCGAGACGGCCCCGGAGATCCTGGAGGAGTACTACGTCTCCTTCCTCCTCGACCGTGCCAACCGCACCTTCCTCTCCATCGCCTCCGTCGAGGGCGGCATGGAGATCGAGGAGGTGGCGGCCACCCGCCCGGAGGCCGTCGCCAAGATCGCGATCGACGCCATCGACGGCGTGGACCAGGCCAAGGCCCAGGAGATCGTGGCCGCGGCGAAGTTCCCGGCCGAGGTCGCGGACAAGGTCGCAGGCGTCCTGATCACCCTGTGGGACACCTTCATCAAGTCGGACGCCCTCCTCGTCGAGGTCAACCCGCTCGCGAAGGTCGCCTCCGGTGACGTCATCGCCCTGGACGGCAAGGTGTCGCTGGACGACAACGCCGAGTTCCGTCACGACTGGGACGAGCTGCACGACAAGGCCGCGGCCAACCCGCTCGAGGCCGCCGCCAAGGAGAAGAACCTCAACTACGTCAAGCTCGACGGCGAGGTCGGCATCATCGGTAACGGTGCCGGTCTGGTCATGTCGACGCTGGACGTCGTCGCGTACGCCGGTGAGAAGCACGGCAACGTCAAGCCGGCCAACTTCCTGGACATCGGCGGTGGCGCCTCCGCCCAGGTCATGGCCAACGGTCTGGAGATCATCCTCGGCGACCCGGACGTCAAGTCCGTCTTCGTCAACGTCTTCGGTGGCATCACCGCCTGTGACGAGGTCGCCAACGGCATCGTGCAGGCCCTGAAGCTCCTCGAGGACCGCGGCGAGAACGTCACCAAGCCGCTCGTCGTCCGCCTCGACGGCAACAACGCCGAGCTCGGCCGACAGATCCTCACCGACGCCAACCACCCGCTGGTGCAGCGCGTCGACACCATGGACGGCGCGGCCGACAAGGCCGCCGAACTGGCTCACGCCGCCAAGTAAGCACTCAGGACGAGGACACAACACACCATGGCTATCTGGCTCAACAAGGACAGCAAGGTCATCGTCCAGGGCATGACCGGCGCCACGGGCATGAAGCACACCAAGCTCATGCTGGGCGACGGCACCAACGTCGTGGGCGGCGTGAACCCGCGCAAGGCGGGACAGAAGGTCGACTTCGAGGGCACCGAGGTACCCGTCTTCGGCACGGTCAAGGAGGCCATCGAGGCCACCGGCGCCAACGTCTCCGTCATCTTCGTGCCGGAGAAGTTCACCAAGGACGCGGTCGTCGAGGCCATCGACGCCGAGATCCCGCTGGCCGTCGTGATCACCGAGGGCATCGCCGTGCACGACTCGGCCGCCTTCTGGGCGTACGCCGGCAAGAAGGGCAACAAGACCCGGATCATCGGCCCGAACTGCCCCGGCATCATCACCCCGGGTCAGTCGAACGTCGGCATCATCCCGGGCGACATCACCAAGCCGGGCCGTATCGGTCTGGTGTCGAAGTCCGGCACGCTGACGTACCAGATGATGTACGAGCTGCGTGACATCGGCTTCTCGACCGCCGTCGGCATCGGTGGTGACCCGATCATCGGTACGACGCACATCGACGCGCTCGCCGCGTTCGAGGCGGACGCCGACACCGACCTGATCGTGATGATCGGTGAGATCGGTGGCGACGCCGAGGAGCGGGCCGCGGACTTCATCGCGAAGAACGTGACCAAGCCGGTCGTCGGCTACGTCGCGGGCTTCACCGCGCCCGAGGGCAAGACGATGGGCCACGCCGGTGCCATCGTCTCCGGTTCCTCCGGTACCGCCCAGGCGAAGAAGGAGGCCCTCGAGGCCGCGGGCGTCAAGGTCGGCAAGACCCCGACCGAGACGGCCAAGCTCGCCCGCGAGATCCTGGGCGGCTGAACGCCGTAGTCACGGCACTTGTCTGAACGCCGGTGGGCCCGTTCCCTGCACGGGGACGGGCCCACCGACGTTCCCGCCCGCCGCGCGCCAGGCGGACGACGGTGACCGCAACGCCCCAGGGGCGCGGGGAACTGCGCGACCAGCCACCGTGGTCCCGCAGTCGGAAGGCGGCCGTGGTCGCGACGGCGAGTTGCTCACGGGGTCTGCGGAAACACCCGTTCTGGACCGTTTCGTGCCTCTGAGCGCAGCTTCGACCTCAGCTTCAGTTCCTTCTCGGACAGGGGCCCCGGCGCCACCCTGGGCGGCACCCCCCGCACCGTCGCCCCCGGCGGCACCGGCGGCTCGTACCGGGTCGGAGCCGTCCGCAGGGTGAGTGCCGTCGTGCCGATGAGGGCCACCGTGAACGCGATGGCGGCCCGCGTCCAGAAGCGGGCCCGGCGTTCGCTGCCGTCGCGCACCGCCGCCGGCTTGGGCGCGCGCAGCCGCTCCGTGGAGGCCAGTTCGGCCAGCCGGTCGTGGAGATCGTCGGGGTCGGACAGACCCGGAAGCCGGTCGGCGACCGCGGCGCGGGCGTGCAGCAGACGGTTCGCGGTCGCTGGTGTGGTCGCCTCCGTCTCCGCCGCCGTCTCGGGCAGATCGAGGCCCACCCCGTCGTACAGGAGCAGCGTGCGCCGCTGCGGCGGCGGGAGTTTGAGGAGTACGTCCAGCAGGGCACGGTCGGACGCGTCGGAGGGCGGCGGTTCGGGGTGCCGGTAGCGGGGGCGGAACCGGTGCCAGGGCGAGAGCGCGAAGTCGTACGCCGTCGCCCGCACCCACCCCGCCGGATCCCGGTCGCGCGCCACCTCGGGCCAGCGCTGCCAGGCGACTTGGAAGGCCCGCTCGACCGATTCGCGGGCGAGTTCACGGCGCCCGGTGAGCAGATAGGTCTGCCGTACGAGGGCGGGTGCGCAGAAGGCGTAGAGCGCGTCGAAGGCCTGGGCGGGGGTGAGGGAGTCTTCCGGG
>NZ_JAKEIP010000364.1 GCF_021474425.1 Streptomyces muensis
GCCACGCCCCGCACCGCCCCCGCCAGCCAGGCCCAGAAGTGAAAGGCCAGCCCCAGCGCGAACACACTCGGATACGACACGGTCAACGCCAGCGAGTTCAGCCCGAGAAACCCGCTCCACGCGAACAGCGAAGTCCCCCACAGAAACACCAGGCACAGCACGGCGAGCGCGGGCGCGGCCCGATGCGCGCTCAGCGTCCGCACGTACCGCCACACCCCACTGACCAGCAGCCCGAGCCCCACCACGGCCCCGATCCGCAGCACGACGAAGACCGAGACCCCCGTCACCCGCGCGACACACCCGAGCACCAGCATCCACGGCGAGTAGTACGGGCTCGGCGTGTCCGCGTCGACCAGCGGATTGCCGGGGTCGATGAGGTTGTGCCGCAGACGTTCGACGGTCGCCGCGTGCATCCCGAGGTCACCGGCCCACGGAAGCCGGACGATCACCAGCAGAAGCAGCAGTACGACCAGCGCGGCAGCGACCTGCGGAACGACCGTCGTCCTGCGCAGCGCCTCCCGCATCGTGCTCACGCGAGCACTTTAATTCCCGTTTTGCCCGAAATACACGAGCGCCCCGGACCGTGAAAGTCCGGGGCGCCCTGACACCCGTACGGCCGGGAAAGGCCGCAGCCGTACTGCCTGCCTTTGCCTACGTGTGCGACCGCAGCAACGTCCGCATCGTCCGCATGGCCACCGAAAGGTTGGCCAGGTCGAACGCCTCCGACCCCTGGATCTCCTCCAGCGTCGTCCGCGCCCGTCCCAGGATCGCCGCGTTCTTCTGCTCCCACGCCTTGAACCGCTGCTCGGGCGTCGCGGTGCCGTTGCCGGCCGCCAGGATGTCCGAGGTCAGGGCCGCGTGGGCGGCGTAGAGGTCCTCGCGGATGGAGGCGCGGGCCATGGACTGCCAGCGGTCGGCGCGGGGCAGCTCGATGATGCGGTCCATGAGCTGGGTGATCCGCAGCCGGTCGGCGAGGTCGTAGTACACCTCGGCGACGTCCATCGGGTCCTTGCCCATGCGGTCGGCCACCGAGACGATGTCCAGCGTCGGGAAGGCGGAGGAGAAGCCGGCCACCCGGGTGGCCAGTTCGGCCGGGACACCGGCGCCGGTCAGCTCGTCGTAGATCTGCTGGTACCACTCCAGGTCCGCGCCCTTGAGCAGCTTCGGCAGCTCCGACCACACCTGCTCGACCCGGTCGGCGAAGAAGTCGACGGTCTCGGCGAGCTCCAGCGGCTGCGGCCGGTTGTTGAGCAGCCAGCGCGTGCCGCGCTCGACGAGGCGGCGCGAGTGCAGCCGGATCCGGGTCTGGACGACGGCGTCGACCTTGTTGTCGAGCGCCTCGACGGCGTCCCACACGACCGCCGAGCGGAAGATCGCGCGGGCCACGGTCTGCGCCCGGACGATCTCCTCCAGCGACGCGCCGGTCTCCTCGCGCAGCCGGTGCAGATACGTCGTACCGCCCGTGTTGACCGTGTCGTTGACCAGCACGGTCGTGGTGATCTCACGGCGCAGCGGGTGACTGACCAGGTACTCCGGGAACTGCTCGCGCAACGCCGTCGGGAAGTACGCGTGCAGCAGCGTGCTCAGGTACGGGTCGTCGGGCAGCGAGGTGTGCAACAGCTCGTCGGCGACCGTGATCTTCGTGTACGCCAGCAGGACGGCCGTCTCCGGGCCGGTCAGGCCGTGGCCGGAGCCGAGGCGTTCGCGGATCTGGCGGTCGGTGGGCAGGAACTCCAGCGCACGGTCCAGGTGCCCCTCCCTGACCAGGTGCTTCATGAAGCGCTGCTGGGCGTGGAGCATGTCCTTGGACTGGGCGAGGGCGTTGGCGATGGCCGTGTTCTGGGCGTAGTTGTTGCGCAGCACCAGGCGGCCGACCTCGTCGGTCATCTCGGCGAGCAGCTTGTTGCGCTGCTTGACCGTCATGTCACCGTCGGAGACCAGGGCGTTGAGCAGGATCTTGATGTTCACCTCGTGGTCGGAGGTGTCCACGCCCGCGCTGTTGTCGATGGCGTCGGTGTTGATCCGGCCGCCGTGCAGCGCGAACTCGATCCGGCCCAGCTGGGTCAGCCCGAGGTTGCCGCCCTCGCCGACGACCCTGACGCGCAGGTCGGCGCCGTCGACGCGGATGGCGTCGTTGGCCTTGTCGCCGACGTCCGCGTGGGTCTCGGCGGACGCCTTGACGTACGTACCGATGCCGCCGTTCCACAGCAGGTCCACCGGCGCCTTGAGGATCGCCTTCATCAGCTCGGCCGGCGTCATCTTGGCGACCTTGCCCTCGATGCCGAGGGCCTCGCGGATGTGCGCGTTGACCGGGATCGCCTTGGCGCTGCGCGGGAAGACGCCGCCACCGGCGGAGATGAGGTCGGTGTTGTAGTCCGCCCAGCTGGAGCGGGGCAGCTCGAAGACGCGGCGGCGTTCGGCGTAGGAGGTGGCCGCCTCGGGCTTCGGGTCGATGAAGATGTGCCGGTGGTCGAAGGCGGCGACCAGACGGATGTGCTCGCTGAGCAGCATGCCGTTGCCGAACACGTCACCGGACATGTCGCCGATGCCGACGACCGTGAAGTCCTCGCTCTGCGTGTCCACGCCCAGCTCACGGAAGTGCCGCTTGACCGACTCCCAGGCGCCGCGGGCGGTGATGCCCATGCCCTTGTGGTCGTAGCCGGCGCTGCCGCCGGAGGCGAAGGCGTCGCCGAGCCAGAAGTTGTAGTGCTCGGCGACCGAGTTGGCGATGTCGGAGAAGGTCGCGGTGCCCTTGTCGGCGGCGACGACGAGGTAGGTGTCGTCCTCGTCGTGCCGGACGACGTCCAGCGGGGGCACGACCTCGCCGGCGACCATGTTGTCGGTGATGTCGAGCAGCGCCGAGATGAAGGTCTTGTACGACGCCACGCCCTCGGCGAGCCAGGCGTCCCGGTCCACGGACGGGTCGGGCAGCTGCTTGGCGACGAAGCCCCCCTTGGCGCCGACCGGCACGATGACGGTGTTCTTCACCATCTGCGCCTTGACCAGGCCGAGGATCTCGGTCCGGAAGTCCTCACGCCGGTCGGACCAGCGCAGGCCTCCGCGCGCGACCTTGCCGAAGCGCAGGTGGACGCCCTCGACACGCGGCGAGTAGACCCAGATCTCGAACGCCGGGCGCGGCGCGGGCAGATCGGGGATGGCCTGCGGGTCGAACTTCATGGAGACGTAGTCGTGCAGCTTGCCGCCCGCCGCCTCCTGGAAGAAGTTCGTGCGCAGCGTCGCCTTGATGACGGTGAGGAAGGACCGCAGGATCCGGTCCTCGTCGAGGCTCGCGACCTGGTCGAGCGCCGCGTCGACCTCTTCGAGCAGCGCGTCCACGATCTCCCGGCCCGCGGCCTGGCGGTCCGGCGACATCCGCGCCTCGAACAGGGAGACGAGGAGGCGGGTGGTGTGGACGTTGTTGCGGAGGGTGTCCTCCATGTAGTCCTGCGAGAAGGTGGAGCCGGCCTGGCGCAGGTACTTCGCGTACGCCCGCAGCACCATCGCCTGACGCCAGGTCAGCCCGGCGCTCAGCACCAGGGCGTTGAAGCCGTCGTTCTCCGCCTTGCCGGTCCAGGTCGCGGCGAAGGCCTCCGAGAACCGCTCGCGCGCGTCGTCGCCGAAGTGGTCCCCGGCGCCGCCCGCCGTCTTGGGCATGCGCAGACCGAAGTCGTAGATCCAGGCGACACTGCGGTCGGAGCAACGCAGTTCGTACGGCCGTTCGTCCACGACCTCGACGCCGAGCCGGCTGAGAACCGGCAGCACCGCGGACAGGGAGACGGCCGCGCCCTTGCGGTAGATCTTGAACCGGCGCTCCTCGGGGGCCGCGCCGACCGGCTCGTACAGGCTCAGCGAGAAGTTGTCGTCCTCGGTGAGCTGTTCGATGTGGACGAGGTCGGAGACCGCGGAGCGCGGGGTGTGATCGGCCTTGTAGCCCTCGGGGAAGGCGCCCGAGTAGCGGCGCAGCAGCTCGGCGGCGCGCTCCTCGCCGAGTTCGGCGTTCAGCGCGTCGGCGAAGCCGTCGGCCCAGGAGCGGGCGGCCTCGACCAGCCGCGCTTCGATGCGCTCCTTGTCGCTCTCGCTGAGCTGCGGCAGCTCGGTGCCCTGCGGGACCCGGACGACGAAGTGCAGCCGGGAGAGGATCGACTCGGTGTTCCAGGCGGTGAAGTCGACGCTGGTGCCGTCGAGCTCCTCCTTCAGGATGTCGATGATCCGCAGCCGGACGCCGGTGGTGTAGCGGTCGCGCGGGAGGTAGACGAGGGCGGAGTAGTAGCGGCCGTACTCGTCCTGGCGCAGGTAGAGCCGCAGCCGGCGGCGTTCCTGGAGGTAGAGCACGGAGGTGGCGATGCGCTGGAGCTCGGGGACCGGGGTCTGGAAGAGCTCGTCGCGCGGGTAGGTCTCCAGGATCTGGAGCAGGTCGCGCCCGTCGTGGCTGTTGGGCGAGAACCCGGCGGCCTCCAGCACTTCGTCCACCTTGCGCCGGATGACGGGCACCCGGCGGACGGACTCGGTGTAGGCGGCCGAGGAGAACAGTCCCAGGTAGCGGCGCTCGCCGACGACCTCGCCGTTCTCGTTGAACTTCTTCACCCCGACGTAGTCGAGGTACGACGGCCGGTGCACGGTCGCCCGGCTGTTGGCCTTGGTGAGGACGAGCAGCTTGTGCTCGCGGGCCTTGGCGCGGGCGTCGGCGGGCAGCCGCTCGAAGGAGGGGCTGACGGGGTGGCTGTCGCCCTCGGCGTGGTGCGGGTCGGCGCGCAGGATGCCGAGCCCGGTGCCCGGTACGGCGGCCAGCGAGTCGTCCTCGCGCAGCTCGTACTCGCGGTAGCCGAGGAAGGTGAAGTGGTCGTCGGCCAGCCAGCGCAGCAGCTCGCGGGCTTCCTCGAACTCCTGCTCGCGCAGGTCGGAATGGGGCTCCTGGACCAGCTCGTCGGCCATGCGCAGGGCCAGGTCCCGCATCTTGCTCCAGTCCTCGACGGCCTCGCGGACGTCGGACAGGACGCGCAGCAGTTCGGCGGTGATCTGCTTCAGGTCGCCGCGGTCGGTCTCCCGGTCGAACTCGACGTGGATCCAGGACTCGGTGTGCGTGTCGTGCGGCTGCTCACCGGCGGGCGGCGCGGTGAGCACCTCGATGAGCTTGCCGGTGACGTCACGGCGGACGAAGACCTGCGGGTGGATGACGACGTGGATGCCCCGCCCCTGCCGGGTCAGCTCATTGGTCACCGAATCGACCAGGAAGGGCATGTCGTCGGTGACGACTTCGACGACCGAGTGGCTGCAGGTCCACCCGTTCTCCTCCACGGTGGGCGTGTGCACCCGCACGTTGGCCGTGCCCTGGGGGCGGTTCTCGGCCAGCCGGTAGTGCGAGAAGGCGGCTCCGAAGATGTCGACCGGGTCGCGGTCGGTGAGGTCCTCCGGGGCGGTGTGCAGGTAGTAGCGCTGGAGGAACGAGAGCACGGTGTCGTGGTCCGGGGTGCCGGGGCTGCTCTCGTCCGTCGTCCCAGTCGGTAGGTACCCCCCGACCGGGCTGTTCTCAGCTACCCGGGCGGCCCTCTCGAGCAGCTCGGCCTTGGCTTCGTCCAGCTTGGTCTGCATTGTCCTCTGGCTCCTGTCGCGCGCCGTTGCGTGACGTAGAAGGAAGTACGGTCTCTTCCCCTCCGGTGTAACGCCGCGACGCGGGGTGTCCGGTCTGCTTCGACGCTATGCCGCGAGGTGAGATGAGCGGGGATATATGAGCCAATCTTGAGCTGCTCACGGGGTGTGACGCTGCTCTCTGCGACGTCCGGACCCGGGGTGCGAATGACGTCCCGGGGGCCCTTACGCCCCCCTCCCGCCCGCGAAGACCAGCGACCGCCGCCCGGCCACGGATGTCGTCCGTGCCGCCCGGGCGCAGGGCAGGGGCAACGATGCCCCCGCGAGCTATCGCGCTGATCACGCCACTAAGGCTATCGCTCCTTACAGGGGGCCCGTCATGAGCCGTATGTGTACAAAACCGGGGGTAGAACTTTGACGTTCTGCACAGGGGCAAAGGGGGCGCCGAGGGCGTAACTGGCGGGGCCGGGCACAGAGGGGGAGGCTGGAACATGGGCCCACCCCCAAAGCACGACCGGAAACCGAGGCGAAACCACGCCGCCGGGAGCCACCCCGTGTCCAAAAACAAGCGCCCATACCCAACGCCTGACCCGACCTACCTCCACATCCTGCGGGAGCCGCACCACGGGGACCGCCCGCCCAGCCTGCCGACAGTCGCCCCGCCGGACCGGCCCGCTCAACCTGCGGGCAGTCGCCCCGCCGGGCCGGCCCGCCCAACCTGCGGGCAGTCGTGCCGCTGGGGCGGCACGGGTGGGCGCAGGCGGCACCCCGTAAGCGCCGGGCCGCGCGACCCACCCCGCCTCAGCCGCCACGCCGGGCACCCGTCAATCACCGGCAACCGAAGCCCACC
>NZ_JAKEIP010000365.1 GCF_021474425.1 Streptomyces muensis
GGGGTGCCGGGGGTGGCGTTCTTGTCGTAGTGGGCGAGGACGGCTTCCACGGCGGCGTGGTAGCTGGTGCGGCCCATGCGGCCGAGGCCGGCGTGTGCGTCGTCGATGGCGGTCGCGGGGGAGGCCGGGGTGAGGTCGGTGGTGCCGTCGACCTCGGTGGAGAAGAAGACGACGTGGAGGGAGTGGTCGGGGGCGTCGGGGTCCAGGTGCTTGGCGAGGGCGAGGGTCTGGTCGGCGAGGGCCTGGGCGGAGCCGTCCTTGTAGTACGGGCGCATGCTCGCGGAGCGGTCGAGGACGAGGTAGAGCTTGGCTCGGGCGGTGGTGAGGCCGGCCTTTGCGAGCGCGGAGGCGGGGGCGTCGGCGTCGGCGTCTGTAACGGCCTCGGCTTCGCCTTCGGCCTCGGTGTTCCCACCCGCACCACCCGTGCGGGTCTCGTCGTCGGCTGCCGGTGGCCCCTGTGGGGCGTCCCCGCCGTCGGCGGCCGCGGTGGCCTCCGGCTCGGCCTTGGCCTCGGCTTCGCCTTCGGCCTCGGTGTTCCCACCCGCACCGCCCGTGCGGGTCTCGTCGTCGGCTGCCGGTGGCCCCTGTGGGGCGTCCCCGCCGTCGGCGGCCGCGGGCTCGGGCTCCTCCTCCGCGACGGGCTCCTCGGCGACCTGCTCCGCTACGGCCGGCTCCTCGGCGACCGGCGTCTCCTCGGCAGCGGTCTCTTCAGCGACGGGCTCCGCCGTGGTCGGCTCATCGACGACGGGCGTCTCCGCGGCCGGTTCCTCGGCCGCCGGCGTCTCCGTAACCGGCTCCTCAGCCGCCGGTTCTGCCACCGTCGGCTCAGCCGCCACCGACTCCTCAGCCGTCGGCTTCGGGACCGTCGGCCGGGGTTCCGGCGAAGGCGTCGTCGCACCCTCTGCTTCGGCGGTACGCCCCTTGCGTGACCGGCCGAACGCGTTCCGCAGGAGAGTGAGAATGCCCATGTGCGCAACCCTTCGCGTGAGTTGATGCCCGTAGATCCCTGGCCAGGACGGACACGTAAGGTTAGCGGCCCCGGATGGCGATCTTGGGGAGGGGCTGACACTGAAGCCCCTTGTCAGTCAAGGGCTGCATCGCGCCGAGTCCGATCGAGGACTCAACTTCGGTACCGCTACCTCTGGTTCACCCTTAGTTCACTCGATCGCCCCGCTCCCGCACAAACGTGCCCCTAGCGTCCCCCACGCTGCTTCAAGGGGAAGCAAAGGGGAGAACGAGACACCATGCGCATTCCGTTGCCGATCATCAGAACGAACAGCGACTCGCACCCGGGTGGACGGGCCGCCCTGACCTGCCGGTTCCGGTGTGGTGACGCGTGTTTCCACGAGGTGCCGAACACCACCACGAACCCGTACGTCGGTGACGTCATCGCCGAGGCCGTCAGCCGCCGTACCACGCTGCGCGCCGCCGCCGTCGTCACCGCGGCCGCCGCGGTCAGCGGCACGGTCACCGTGGCCGCGCCGAAGGCGGACGCCGCCGAGGCCGCCGGGGTGTCCGAAAGGACCGGGTCCTCCCGGGGTGCGCGCGGTCTGCGCTTCAGCCCCGTCGCGCCGAACACCGCCGATATCGTGACGATTCCGGATGGATACGCGCAGAACATCGTCATCCGCTGGGGCGAGCCCATCCTGCGCGGCGCCCCCGCGTTCGACCCGGAGAACCAGACCGCCGAGGCCCAGGCCAAGCAGTTCGGGTACAACAACGACTTCCTCGCTCTCCTTCCGCTGCCGGGTGAGCGGAACCGGCAGGTTCTCGTCGCCAATCACGAGTACACCGACGAAGTGCTCATGTTCCGGGGGTACGACGCCGCCAACCCGACCAGGCAGCAGGTCGAGGTCGCCTGGGCCGCTCACGGGCTCTCCGCCGTCGTGGTGGAAGGGGACCGGCGGACCGGGAAGCTCACGCCCGTGCCGCGGCATCCGCTCAACCGGCGTGTGACCGCCACCTCCGAGTTCAAGGTCACCGGGCCGGCCGCCGGGTCGGATCTGCTGAAGACCTCCGCCGACCCGACCGGCACCAAGGCTCTCGGCACGCTCAACAACTGCTCCGGTGGCGTCACCCCCTGGGGCACCACGCTCCACGGCGAGGAGAACTTCAACCAGTACTTCGCCAATGCCACGCGCACCACGGACAAGCGGTACGGGCTCGGGACCGGTGCCTCCGAGCGCAAGTGGGAACGGTTCGACAAGCGGTTCGACGTCGCCCAGGAGCCGAACGAGCCGCACCGCTTCGGATACGTCGTCGAGCTCGACCCGTACGACCCCACCTCCAAGCCGCGCAAGCACACCGCGCTCGGCCGCTTCAAGCACGAGGGGGCCACGGTCCGGCTGACCGAGGACGGGCGTCCCGTCGTCTACTCCGGTGACGACGAGCGCTTCGACTACTTCTACAAGTTCATCGGCAGCAAGCGGATGAAGAAGGGGGCGAGCCGGGCCGTGCGGGAGCACAATCTCTCGCTGCTCGATGAAGGGACGCTCTACGTCGCCAAGCTCTCCGGGGACTCGCCCGCCATCGAGATCGACGGGACCGGGAAGCTCCCGGCCGACGGGGAGTTCGACGGCAGCGGTGAGTGGATCCCGCTGGCCACCGCCACCGCCGACGGGGCCGTCTCGCACGTCGAGGGGATGTCGGCGGAGGAAGTCTTCGTGTTCACCCGTCTCGCGGGGGACAAGGTCGGCGCCACCAAGATGGACCGGCCCGAGGACATCGAGCCCAACCCGCACACCGGCAAGGTCTACGTCGCCCTCACCAACAACACCAACCGCGGTGTCGGCTCCAACGCCAAGGCCGACGAGGCCAACCCGCGCAACGCCAACAAGCACGGCCAGGTCCTGGAGCTGACCGAGCGCTGGAACCGCGCCGACAGCAAGAGGTTCGCCTGGTCGCTGTTCCTGGTCGCGGGCGACCCGGAGGACCCGGCCACCTACTTCGCCGGGTTCCCGAAGGAGGACGTCTCGCCGATCTCCTGCCCGGACAACGTCGCCTTCGACTCGTACGGCAACCTGTGGATCTCCACCGACGGCAACCAGCTCGGCTCGCACGACGGACTCTTCGGCGTCGCCACGCGCGGTGACCGCCGTGGTGAGCTGAAGCAGTTCCTGACGATGCCGAACGGCGCCGAGACCTGCGGGCCGGTGATCCAGGACCGCCGGGTGCTGGTCTCCGTGCAGCACCCGGGCGAGATCGACGGCGCCACGGCCGAGAAGCCGCTGAGCGCCTGGCCGGACGGGGAAGGGAAGATCAACCGTCCCGCGGTCGTCGCCGTCTGGCGCAAGGACGGCTGCGACATCGGCGTCTGAGCCGGTGGCCTCATGGGAGTGCTGGGACCGGCGGCTGCCGCTCACCGTCGTGTTCCAGCCACTCCCGCTCCAGCCACTCCCGGTACGCCGGCGCCTGCCGCGCCGCCTCCCAGTACGCCTCCTCCAGCGCGGGATAGACCCCGTCCAGATCCGTCTCCGTACGGGCCGCGAGGAGCAGGCGTACGCCCAGGGGGTCGCCGTGCAGACGCCGTACCGCCATGGTCGGGCTGTCGGCGTGGGTGGGCTGGCAGACGGCGACCACCTCGCCGGTGGCCACCAGGGCGTCGGCGGTGTAGTAGTCGCCGTGCAGGACGTGCGGGCTGACGCCGGCCGCGCGGAACATCCGCTGCACGGCGTCCCACTCGCCGTCGACCGTCGGGTCGACCATCCAGCGGTCGTCGGCCAGGTCGGGCAGCGTGACCTCGGACTTCGCCGCGGCCGGGTGGTCGGTCGGGAGGGACACGAACTGCGGCTCGCGCTCCATCAGCACCCGGATCCTGAGCTCGGACGGTATGCGCAGGGGCGAGCCCTCCACCTCGTGCACGAAGGCGACGTCCAGCTGGCCGTCGGCGACCATGCGGAGCAGGGCGTTCGGTGAGACGTTCATGTGCAGGGTCGGATCCTGGCCGTGGCCGCGCAGCCGGCGCAGCCAGCCCGCCAGCGCCTTGCTCGCCGTCGACCCGACCCGGAGCTCGGCACCGCCCACCGCGGCCGCCCTCGCCTCCGCGACCAGGGCACGCATATCGGCCACCAGCGGACGGGCCCGGCTGAGGACCAGCCGGCCCAGCGGGGTGGGCCGGCAGCCGGTTCTCGCACGGACGAACAGCGCGCCGCCCAGCTCCTGCTCGATCCGCCGCAGTTGCGTGCTGAGCGATGGCTGGGCCACGCCCAGCTGGCGTGCGGCCCGGTGCAGACTGCCGGTGTCCGCTATGGCGCACAGCGCGCGGAGGTGTCTCACCTCAAGGTCCATGCCCTCGCACACTAAAGCGGAGGACGAGGTTTCACCAGCCGTACAAATCGCCCCGGATCCCTGCCAATTGGGGCCCCGATAGGACGGGGCTATCACCGATTGCCATCATCACAGCGGCCTCACAGACGCCGACACTCGCCTTGACGACTCACCCCCCACCCAGGAGTCATCAATGCGCATCTCCACGTTCACGTCCAAGTCCCTGTCCGCACGTACGGCGGTGACGGTCGGCCTCAGTGTCGCGGCCCTCGGTCTCGGTACGGCGGCTCCGGCCACGGCGGCCCCCGCCCACACCGCCCAGGCCGGCTACGTCGCCAAGTCCGCGGAGTCCGACGGCAGTCGGGCGTTCTTCGAGGCGGTCCTGAAGTCCGTCGCCGAGAAGCGCGCCGCGAACCCGAGCGCCGCCGCGGTCACCGTCACCTACGACGCGTCCTCGGCACCCACGTTCAGCGCGCAGATAGCCCGCAGCACCGAGATATGGAACGGCGCTGTGTCCAACGTCAAGCTCCAGCAGGGCTCGAACGCCGACTTCACCTACCGTGAGGGCAACGACCCGCGCGGCTCGTACGCCTCGACCGACGGTCACGGCAACGGCTACATCTTCCTCGACTACCAGCAGAACCAGGAGTACGACTCCACTCGCGTCACCGCGCACGAGACGGGGCATGTGCTGGGGCTGCCGGACCACTACGAGGGGCCGTGCAGTGAGCTGATGTCGGGGGGCGGGCCTGGGCCGTCCTGCACGAACTCCGTGCCGGATGCCAATGAGAGGGCCCGCGTGGATCAGCTGTGGGCCAACGGGTTCGCTGCCGCGATGGACAAGGCGCTTGAGAAGGTCGGTCGATAGGTCTGCCCAAGTTCCACCCCCCACATGGCGCGGTCGCCCCCCTGCACGGGGCGGCCGCGCCGGCCTTTGGGCGCCTAGTAGCTCGGGTGGCTTGGGCTTGTGGGCGGGTGCGGATTGTTTGTGGCTGATCGCGCAGTTCCCCGCGCCCCTTTGGGGCGCTTCAGTGCGGGGAAGCGATGGAGCGGGCCGCTGCCACCTCCTGGCGTAGGGGCTCCAGGACGCTGCCCGCGGGGCCGGTGAGGTCGGTGCGGACCTCGTAGAGGGTTTCGACCTTTCGTACGCCCTCTGCCAGCTCCCTCAGTTGGAGGGAGATCTGGGTCACCTCGGCCGCCGACGGCGGGGCGGCGCCGTGTTTCACTCTCACCCGGGCCGCTGTCGTCGCGTCGACGATGCGTTCCACGGCGACGACGAGGGGCCACCAGGCGGCGGCGCGGCGGCCGGTGGGTGGGGGTTCGGTCAGGGCGCGTTGGAACTCGGTGCGGATGCCGGAGAGGTTGCGGTAGAGGCGGCGGCGCATGCGGGCGCCGGCCGGGGGGTCGACGGCGTCGGGGCCGAAGGCGGCCTCCACATAGCGGGCGGTGTCGTCCACGGCGTCCGCGAGACGGTCGCCGACGCGGGTGTGCCAGCTCTCCGGCCAGAGCAGATATCCGGCGATCAGGGCGATGGCGCAGCCCATGAGGGAGTCGACCAGGCGGGGCAGCAGCAGTGCGGTGCCCTGGCGGTTGAGGACGTCGGACAGGAGCAGGATCACCGGGGTGATGGCGGCCGTCTGGTAGCCGTAGCCGCGCGGGGTGAGCGCCGGGACGAGCGGGGCGAGCAGCAGCAGTACCGGTACGTCCCACCAGCCGCGCGGCACCTCCGCGAGGACCGCCGCCGCGATCACCAGCCCGGCGACCGTGCCGAGGGCGCGCAGCAGGGCGCGGGAGAAGACGGAGCCGAAGTCGGGCTTGAGGACGAAGGTGATGGTGAGGGCGACCCAGTAGGAACGGGGGACCGGGATGATCGACACCAGGGTCTGGGCCAGGCCGATGCACAGGGCGAGGCGCAGGCCGTAGCGCCAGGAGGCGGCGGAGAGGGTGACGCCCCGCAGGGCGCGGGCGACGCGGCTGCCGAGCGCGGCCGGGCGGCCGAGGCGGTCGTCGACGCCGCGGGGGTCGACGTCGGGACTGGCGACGACGTCGGCGGCGTGGCGCAGGGCGTGGTCGACGGCGCGGGCCGTCTCGGTGGTCGGGGTGGGGAGCCTCGGGCCGGGCGGGCCGGTGTGGCCGGTCTCCACGGCGGAGGCGAGGTGCCGTACGGC
>NZ_JAKEIP010000366.1 GCF_021474425.1 Streptomyces muensis
CTCCGGCCTCGTCCTCAAACGCCGGACAGGCTGAAGATCACTTCTAGGGTCTCTGGGTGTCCACCGCCGTCTTCGGTAGTACGAACTCGCACCACACCGCCTTGCCGCCGCCCGGGGTTCGTCGTGAACCCCAGGCCGAGGCGATGGTGGCGACGATGGCGATGCCTCGGCCGGATTCGTCGGCTGGTTCTGCTCGGCGGCGGCGGGGGAGGTGGTCGTCGCCGTCTGTCACCTCGATGATCAGGCGGCGGTCGGTGCGGCGGAGGCGTAGGCGCATGGGTGGGGTGCCGTGTTGGAGGGAGTTGGCGACCAGTTCGCTGGCGGCCAGGACGCCCAGGTCGTGGAGTTCGGGCGGGAAGCGCCAGCTGGTGAGGACGCCGGAGGCGAAGGCACGCGCGCGGGGGGCCGCCTCGATGCCGCCGAGGAGTTCCAGGGCGGCGTTGCGGAAGAGGTCGCTGTCGGGGCCGGTGCGGGCGGGGTGCTGGAGGACCAGGACCGCCACGTCGTCGTCGTGGTCCGCGGTGACGCCGGCGCTTCGGACCAGGCGGTCGCAGATGACCTGGGGGGTGCCGGTCGCGCCGGCCAGGGCTCGTTCCAGGGAGGCGATTCCCTCGTCCAGGTCTTCGTTGCGGCGTTCGACCAGGCCGTCGGTGTAGAGGACGGCCGTGGAGCCGGGGCTCAGGGCGATCGAGCCGGAGGCGTGCATCCAGCCGCCGGTGCCGAGGGGCGGGCCGGTGGGCTCGTCGGCGCGCTGGACGTCGCCGTTCTCGTCGCGGACCAGGATGGGGAGGTGGCCGGCTGAGGCGTAGACCAGGCGTCCCTCGTTCGGGTCGTGGACGGCGTAGACGCAGGTGGCGATCTGGTTGGCGTCGATCTCGGTCGCCAGGCCGTCCAGGAGCTGGAGGACCTCGTGCGGGGGGAGGTCCAGACGGGCGTAGGCCCTGACCGCCGTGCGGAGCTGGCCCATCACCGCGGCTGCTCGTACACCTCTGCCCATGACGTCGCCGATCACGAGCGCCGTGCGGCCGCCGCCCAGGGTGATCACGTCGTACCAGTCGCCGCCGACCGCGGCCTCGGTGCCGCCGGGGTGGTAGGTGGCGGCGATGCGCAGGTCGTCCGGTTCTTCGAGTTCCTGGGGGAGGAGGGAACGCTGGAGGGTGACGGCCGTTTCGCGTTGGCGGCGTTCGCTGGCGCGGAGGCGTTCGGCGGCCTCGGCGTGGTCGGTGACGTCGGTGGCGAAGACGAGGACGCCGCCGTCGCCCTCCGCCACGGGGGTGCAGGTGAACGTGTAGGAGCGGCCGTCGGGGGCCTTGCGGGACTTGAGGGTGCGGGGCTTGCCGCTGCGCAGGACCTGGTCGAGGAGAGGGAGCAGACCCAGTTCGGCCAGTTCGGGGAGGGCCTCGCGGGCCGGTTCGCCCTGGGGGCGTACGCCGAAGGCCGCCACGTACGCGTCGTTGACGTAGGCCAGGCGGTGGTCGGTGCCGTGGACCAGGGCGACCAGCGCCGGGACTCGGTCCAGGACCTCGCGGACCGGGAGTTCGTCCACGGCCGGGATCGGCTTGGCGTCGTCGGTGAGGTGTTCGGCGCGGGCCGCGGGGACGGCGCCCGGACTCTCTCCCCGGCGGTCCTGGGTGACCGCCGCCGCGGGTTCGGTCCGCGCTGCGGCGCGGCGCTGCGTTCCGGGGAGCCGGGCGCTCCAGCGCGTGAAGTTCACGAATCCTTGCCTCGTGTCGTCGTCTTCGGCCAGCTCCGGACCCGGCCTGGGGTCTGCGGGGTGGCACCGGCAGCCCCGGATTGCAGCACTGTGGGGAGAGCCTTGTGGGTCGTGGGCGGGCGGGTGCCCGTCCGGGGTCGGGATCGGTTCGGGATCAGTCTGGCAGTGCGGCCGACCTGGCCGACACCCGTCAGACGCCTGCCCCGTCGGTGGAGTTCCTGGGTCCGGTCAGGACGACCCCTTCGGGTCGTCTTCCGGCTTGAGAGGAGACTTTCCACCGGCCGCGAGTTCGAACTCCGCTCGGGGATGTTCGAGTGAACCGAGGGAGACGACCTCCCTCTTGAAGAGCCCCGAGAGGGTCCATTCGGCCAGGACGCGGGCCTTGCGGTTGAAGGTAGGCACCCTGCTCAGGTGGTAGACGCGGTGCATGAACCACGCAGCGTAGCCCTTGAGCTTGCGTCCGTAGACCTGTGCGACCCCCTTGTGGAAACCGAGGGAGGCGACCGAACCCGCGTACTTGTGGGCGTACGTCTCCAGGGGTTCGCCGCGCAGGGAGTGGACGATGTTGTCGCCGAGGACCTTCGCCTGGCGCAGGGCGTGCTGGGCGTTGGGGGCGCATTCCTTGCCGGTTTCGCCCGCGGTGACGTCGGGGACGGCGGCGGCGTCTCCCGCGGCCCACGCGTGCGTGGTGCCCTCGATCGTCAGCTCGGGGGTGCACCTGAGCCTGCCGCGCTCATTAAGTGGCAGGTCGGTCGCGGCGAGGATCGGGTGCGGCTTGACG
This sequence comes from Streptomyces muensis, assembly GCF_021474425.1. GTDB lineage: Bacteria > Actinomycetota > Actinomycetes > Streptomycetales > Streptomycetaceae > Streptomyces > Streptomyces muensis. The sequence goes on from NZ_JAKEIP010000366.1 coordinate 2,496, forward strand.
CCGGCCGTCCAGACGACCGTACGGGTCGGGAAGCGGGCGCCGTCGCTGAGGACGGCGACGCGGTCCGCGCAGGACTCCAGGCGGGTGTGCAGCCGTACGTCGATGTTGCGGCGGCGCAGTTCGGTGACCGTGTAGCGGCCCATGTCCTCGCCGACCTCGGGCAGGATGCGGTCCGAGGCCTCGACGAGGATCCACTTCATGTCCTCGGGGCTGACGTTGTGGTAGTAGCGCGTGGCGTAGCGGGCCATGTCCTCCAGTTCGCCGAGTGCCTCCACGCCCGCGTAGCCGCCGCCGACGAAGACGAAGGTGAGGGCCGCGTCGCGGATCGCGGGGTCGCGGGTGGAGGAGGCGATGTCCATCTGTTCGATGACGTGGTTGCGCAGGCCGATGGCCTCTTCGACGGTCTTGAAGCCGATGCCGTGGTCGGCGAGGCCGGGGATGGGCAGGGTGCGCGCGATGGAGCCGGGGGCGAGGACGAGCTCGTCGTAGGAGAGCTGTTCGCTGCCCGTGCCGTCCTCCTCGGAGGCGAGGGTGCTGAGGGTCGCGGTGCGCTTGGCATGGTCGATGGCCGTGGCCTCGCCGATGATGACCCGGCACCGGGACAGGACGCGGCGCAGCGGGACGACCACATGGCGCGGGGAGATCGAGCCGGCGGCCGCTTCGGGGAGGAATGGCTGATAGGTCATGTACGGGTCGGGAGTGACCACGGTGATCTCGGCCTCGCCCCGGCCCAGTTCCTGTTTCAGCCTCCGCTGGAGACGCAGGGCCGTGTACATCCCGACGTAGCCGCCGCCGACAACGAGAATGCGCGCACGTTCCTTCACCATCCCATGACGCACCCGACGCTTGCGTTTGTCCACAGGCTCGACAATTTGTGTGACCGGGTGCCGTCGACGGCGCGGTTTGGCCGAATTGCCGGAGTGCGCGGAAAGTCCGCAGGTCAATGGGTGTGCGCCGGGGGATCGCGGGTGGCGCAATCTGGGCGTAAACGCCTCGTACTCCGATCGAGGGGCGCTCCGTGCGGAACGTGCCCCTTCTGAATTGACTCCCTCTCAACTATGTTCGTATGTCGACGGGGTGTAGGGGGATGTGCTCATCGGGTCCGCGAGTCACACAGGGCGGGCCTGTTTGTCCGGGCTTGTTCCGCGACGCTCCGGCTTTGCAATGACGGGGAGAGTCTCCGGGGGGAGACGTCATTACCGGGGGATCGCTTATGCATGTTCAGGATTCACGTTGGTCTTCCGCATCCGCCATCACATCGGGCGGCGGGGCGGTGGGCGGCACGATCAGCGCGGCTGCGGGCAACGGACGCGGGGACGCCTCGCGCACGACGCCGCTGCGCGTGGACGCACAGCGCAATCTGGAGCACGTGCTGCGTGCGGCGCGCGAGGTCTTCGGCGAGCTGGGCTACGGCGCGCCGATGGAGGACGTGGCGCGGCGCGCGCGCGTCGGCGTCGGCACGGTGTACCGGCGCTTCCCGAGCAAGGACGTCCTGGTGCGGCGGATAGCCGAGGAGGAGACGTCCCGGCTGACCGACCAGGCACGTGCCGCACTCGGCCAGGAGGACGAGCCGTGGTCGGCGCTCTCGCGCTTCCTGCGCACGTCGGTGGCCTCGGGCGCGGGCCGGCTGCTGCCGCCGCAGGTGCTGCGGGTCGGGGTCGAGGACGGCGTCGTGCTCGACGAGGCCCGGGTGCCGCAGCAGCGGGTCCAGCCGGGCACCGGTGAGCTGCGGCTGGTGCCGGAGCAGTCGCCGGCACGCGCGGTGGACGCGGTGGACGACGCGGGCGCGGCGGCGCTGCTCGACGTGGTGGGCCAGCTCGTGGAGCGGGCGCGCGCGGCGGGTGAGCTGCGGACCGACGTCTCGGTGTCGGACGTCCTGCTCGTGATCGCCACGGCGGCGCCCTCGCTACCGGACGCGGCGCAGCAGGCCGCGGCCTCGGCACGGCTGCTCGACATCCTGCTGGAGGGCCTGCGCTCGCGCCCGCAGGCGTGACCCGGTCCGGGTGAGGCCGTGCCGTCGAAGGGCGAGTGATGCGAAGGGGTGACGGCGGGGCGGGGTGCCGGGCCGACCCCCGCCTCGAACACCGTCACCGAACATGCCGGGCAGGTCGCGATGCGGCGCTCAACTCCCGCCCGGCAAGCGGCGCTTGAGTCTTCCCCGTAAGGGCGAGGGCCAGTACTACGCTGAGGGAAGTCCCCACGGACGAGTGGATGTCCGTACGGGTGGGTCCTGACCAAAAGCCAATATGGCACCCTGACCCGGTGTCCGGGACTGGTAGAGCTGGCAGCGGGGGCTTTCCGCGATGAGCGTAGACGGGTGGGACGAGTCACGCGGTGACGACGACTCGGCGACTCCGCAGGTGCCGAGTCAGGGCGGACGGGCCGATCTGCCACCGGGCGCCGACCCCCTGGAGGGCCGTACACCGGGCCGTGCGGAAGGCCGTTCGGACGGGCGCGCGGAGGGCAGCGTCCCGGCCCAGCGTGACCGGCGCGAGGACAGCACGCTGCCGCTGCCGCGCGAAGTGCCGCCGCCCCGCGAGCTGCCGCCGTCAGACGCCGACCTGATCGCACGGATGCGCTCCGGTGACGACACCGCCTACGAGGAGCTGTACCGGCGCCACGCGGAGGCGGTGCGCCGGTACGCGCGTACCTGCTGCCGCGACGCCCACACCGCCGACGACCTGACGGCCGAGGTCTTCGCCCGCATGCTCCAGGCCGTGCGCGGCGGCTCCGGCCCCGAGCACGCCGTACGCGCCTATCTGCTCACCTCGATCCGACGGGCCGCGGCGGACTGGACGAAGTCGGCGCGGCGCGAGCAGCTGGTCGACGACTTCGCGGTGTTCGCCGCGCAGTCCGCGCGGGTCTCCGAGGTGTCCGACAGCGACACGCTCGACCTGGGCGCCGACGTACGGGCGATGCACGAGGCCGAGCAGTCCATGGCCATGCGGGCCTTCCGGTCGCTGCCGGAGCGCTGGCAGGCCGTGCTCTGGCACACCGAGGTCGAGGACGAGTCGCCGAGCGAGGTCGCCACGCTCTTCGGGCTCGACGCCAACGGCACGCGGGTGCTCGCCAGCCGCGCCCGCGAGGGACTCAAGCAGGCCTACCTCCAGGCCCACGTCAGCGCCAGCCTCGCCGGCGACGAGGAGTGCGCCCGGCACGCCGACCGGCTCGGCGCCTACGCCCGCGGCAGCCTGCGCACCCGCGCCGAGCGGGGCCTGCGCAAGCACCTGGAGGAGTGCGCCAAGTGCCGGCTGGCCGCGGGCCAGATCCAGGAGGTCGCCGGAGGCATTCCCGCGGTCGTGCCGGTCGCGGTCATCGGCTGGTTCGGCGCCGCCGGGTACGCCAAGGCGGCCGGGCTCATCGCCGGGGGTGTCGGGGTCGGTGCCGCCGGTGGCGCCGGGGCGGCCTCGGCGGCCGGCGGCTCTTCCTCGGGCGGGGCGGGCTCCGGGGGCGCGGCGGCCTCCGAGGGGCTGGGCGCTCCGGTGAAGGCCGGTATCGCTGCCGGTGTGGTCGCGGTGGGCGTGGTGGCGGCGATCGTGCTCGCGCTGGCCGGCAACGAGAGACCGGCCGACAAGACCGACGCCAAGCAGCCTCCCGTCCCCTCCCCCATCGTCGAGGAGACGCCGACGCCCAGGCCGCCGGAGCCGTCGCAACCCGAGCCCTCGCCCAAGGAGCCCACTCCGCGACCGCCCGCGATCGAGCCGGCCGCCGAGCCCACGGCCTCCCCCCCCCCTGGCGCTTATACACATATACGAGCCCACGAGACCTGTTTAATCATCTCGTATGCCGGCGTGGGCGGGTAAAAGGGGGGGGGGGGGGGGGGGGGGGG
>NZ_JAKEIP010000367.1 GCF_021474425.1 Streptomyces muensis
CGGCCACCGCGACGCAAGCACCGGTCTCGTGGGCTCGGTGATGTGAATCCGAGACCGGCGGGGGGTGGGTCGTGCTGCCCGGCGCTGACGGGGCGCCGCCTGCAGCCGACCGGGGGTGGGTCGCGCTGCCCGGCGCTTACGGGGTGCCGCCTGCGCCCACCCGTGCCGCCCCAGCGGCACGACTGCCCGCAGCTGGGCGACCCAGCGGCGCGACTGCCCGCAGCTGAGCGACCCAGCGGCGCGACTCCGCCGCCTGCACCCCCCCCAGGGGCGCGGGGAACTGCGCGATCAGCCCCATCCGGCCGGCAGCCCGCCACGAGACCTTGCCACCCCGCCCCTGTCGCCCGACAGCTTGGATCTACGCCGCCCGCCGGGACCCCCTAAGGGGCGCGGGGAACTGCGCGCCCAGCCGCATCCGGCCCGCAGCCGGCCACGAGACCCCCGTCACCCCAACTGCGGCGGCAAGCCCCCCGCATGCACCACGATCAACCCCGACACCGCCCGAGTCAGCGCGACATACAACCGCCGCAACCCCGTCCGCTCGTCCGGCTCCCCGTCCACCACCGCCCGAGGCTCGTCCAGGACGACGTAGTCGTACTCCAGACCCTTGGCGAGAGACGCGGGGACCAGGGTCAGACGGGTCTGCCGCGTCGTCTCCTCGCCGGGCCCGAGGCAGGCGATCCCCGCCGAGGCCAACGCCTCCGCCAGCACGCCAACCCGCGCGTCCGCGGCGATCAACCCCACCGACCCCTCGTTGCGCAGCAACTCCTCGCAGGCGGCGACCACTTCATCGGCCGAGGGCGAAGCAGAAGGACGGACCTCGAAGAAGCCCGGGTTCTCGCGGATCGACGCCACCGGCGTCAGACCGGGCGCGATGGAAGGCAGCAGACGGGAGGCGTACGTGATGACGTCCGTCGGGACGCGGAAGCCGGCCGTCAGTTCCTCGATCACGCCCTCCGACTTGCCGAGGTGAGCCAGCGCCTCGTCCCAACTGCGCGTCGCCCAGGGGGTCGTGCCCTGCGCCAGGTCGCCGAGCACCGTCGCCGAACCGGTCGTGCAGCGCCGGCCCACCGCCCGGTACTGCATCGGCGAGAGATCCTGCGCCTCGTCCAGGACCACATGCCCCAGCGACGGCGTACGCGCCACGATGTCGTTCGTCTCGTCGATCAGCACCGCGTCCGCCACCGACCACCTGGCCGACTTCACACTCCGCGCCGGCTTCGCCCAGAGGATCGTCTTCTGTTCGTCCTCGCTCAGCAACCCCTCCGCGTGAACGGCGAGGAAGTCGGGGTCCGAGAGCAGCCGCAGCACGAGTTTCGCCGGGTCGACGGGCGGCCAGACCGCCTTCACCGCGGCCTTCACCGCACTGTTGCGGGCCACCGCGTCCTGCACCCGGTCGTCCGGCGCCTCACCCGACCGTTCCATCTGGACCAGCACGGCATGCGCGATCCGCTGCGGAAGCGCCTCGCGGGCGGCGCCGTAACGGATGTCCCGGGCCAGCAACTCCCGTACGGTCTCCTCCAGTTCGTACGCCGGGACACGCCAGCGGCGGGATCCGCGTACGACGACCACGGCCTCCGTGGGCATGCTCACGTGCGAGTACACCGCCCGCCGCAGCACCTCCGCCATCCTCGCGTCGCCCTTGACGACCGCGGCCGCCGCCTCGTCCGTGCCGCGCACCTCGACGTGGGCGACGAGGTCGTCGACCGTGGCCTGGCGGACCGACAACTCGCCCAGCGCCGGGAGGACCTGCTCGATGTAGTGCAGGAAGGACCTGTTCGGGCCGATGACGAGCGTGCCGGTGCGGGCGAGCCGCTCGCGGTGGGCGTAGAGGAGGTACGCGACCCGGTGCAGGCCCACCGCCGTCTTCCCGGTGCCGGGGCCGCCCTGCACGCACACCGTCCCGCCGAGCCCGGACCGTACGATCTCGTCCTGCTCGGGCTGGATCGTCGCCACGATGTCCCGCATCGGGCCCACGCGCGGGCGCTCGATCTCCTGCTGGAGCAGCTTGCTGGTGCGGGCCGCCTCCGCCGGGTCGGACAGATGCTCGTCCTCGTACGCCGTCAGGTCGCCGCCCGTGTAGCCGAAACGGCGGCGCAGCGCGATGTCCATCGGGTCCTTCTTGGACGCCCGGTAGAACGGCTGGGACACCGGCGCCCGCCAGTCGATCACCATCGGGTCGCCCTCGGCGTCGTGCACATGCCGGCGCCCGATGTAGAAGCGCTCGCCCTCCGCGCCTTCCGCCCCCTGCGCGCCCGGTGCGTGCAGATAGTCGAGCCGGCCGAAGAACAGCGGGGTGTCGCTGAGGTCGGCCAGTGCCTTGATGCGCTCGTCGATCTGGTGGGCGAGGACTTCGGCGTTGACCCAGTTCGCGGTGACGTCGCTGATGTCGAGCGACTCGACGTCCTCGCGCATGGCACGCAGGGCGGCACGGGAGGAGGCGAGATGGGCGCTCTCCCGCGCGAGTGGGTCGAGTGGGTCGAGCGGGGCGAGAGCGTCGCGGGGGTCGCGGGGGTCTAGGGCGTCGTCGACGGGCCTGGACAAGGGGGTGCCTCCGGAGGGACCTACAGGTGGGTGACAGGCAGGTGATCGAGAGAGCCGACCGGTTTCCGTCCGGACGGCGGCACTCCGCGAGGGGAGGCAGGCAAGAGCGGAGATCTTAGGCGAGCGGCCATGGCGAACGCCAACGAATTTCCACCGCCGGGCCCCCCGACGTCCGTCCCCTAGGGGACGCACCCCTCCCCCTGAGGGTGTGCGGTCCGTCCGGAGGTGTACGCGGGGAGTAGGCGGCTTCGGCCCGTAGGCCGATGCCCGCTTTATGTCTGCGAACGCATCATGGAGACATGAGCGCAGCAACCATCCACCCAGCCCCTGTGGGACCCCACGGAGCGACCGCGCTCCAGGGGGACCACCGTCATCGCCTCGGTGAAGCCCTGCGTGCCGTCAAGGTGTTCGCGGGTGCGGCCTTCGACGTGATCATTCTCGGTGAGTACGGCGAGGAGGCGGGCGTCCGCCGTAAGTGACGCCCGGTCGTGACGCCCGGGTCGTGACGCCCGGTCGTGATGCCCGCTCGCCTACCCCTCCGCGAGGATCTCGTCCGCGTCCACGATCCGGTACGCGTAGCCCTGTTCCGCCAGGAAGCGCTGGCGGTGGGCGGCGAAGTCCTGGTCGATGGTGTCGCGGGCGACGACCGAGTAGAAGTGGGCCTGGTGGCCGTCGGCCTTGGGGCGCAGGACGCGGCCGAGGCGCTGGGCCTCCTCCTGGCGGGAGCCGAAGGTGCCCGAGACCTGGATGGCGACCGTGGCCTCCGGCAGGTCGATGGAGAAGTTCGCGACCTTGGAGACGACCAGGACGCTGATCTCGCCCTCCCGGAACGCGTCGAAGAGCTTCTCGCGCTGGGCGTTGGACGTCTCCCCCTTGATCACAGGGGCGTCCAGATGCTCGCCCAGTTCGTCGAGCTGGTCGATGTACTGGCCGATGACCAGGATCTGCTGGCCCTTGAAACGCCTGACGAGCGCCTCCGTCACCTTGCGCTTGGTGTCGGTCGTCGCGCAGAAGCGGTACTTCTCCTCCTGCTCGGCGGTGGCGTACGCGAGCCGCTCGGAGTCGGTGAGGTTGACGCGGACCTCGACGCAGTCGGCGGGCGCGATGTAGCCCTGCGCCTCGATCTCCTTCCACGGCGCGTCGAACCGCTTGGGGCCGATCAGGGAGAACACGTCCGACTCGCGGCCGTCCTCGCGGACCAGGGTCGCGGTCAGGCCGAGCCGGCGGCGGGCCTGGAGGTCTGCGGTGAACTTGAAGACCGGCGCGGGCAGCAGGTGCACCTCGTCGTAGAGGATCAGACCCCAGTCGCGGGAGTCGAAGAGTTCGAGATGCGGGTAGACGCCCTTCCGCTTCGTCGTCAGGACCTGGTACGTCGCGATGGTGACGGGCCGGATCTCCTTGCGCGTCCCGCTGTACTCGCCGATCTCGTCCTCCGTCAGCGACGTCCGCTTCACCAGCTCGTGCTTCCACTGCCGGGCCGAGACGGTGTTCGTGACGAGGATCAGCGTGGTCGACTTCGCCTGGGCCATCGACCCGGCGCCCACGAGGGTCTTCCCGGCGCCACAGGGCAGCACGACGACGCCGCTGCCGCCGTGCCAGAAGTTCTCCACCGCCTGCCGCTGGTACGGCCGCAGCGCCCAGCCGTCCTCGTGCAGCTCGATCGGGTGGGCCTCGCCGTCCACGTATCCGGCGAGGTCCTCGGCCGGCCAGCCCAGCTTGAGCAGCACCTGCTTGATCTGCCCGCGCTCGGAGGGGTGCACGGCGACGGTGTCCGGGTCGAGGCGGGCGCCGACGAGGGGGGCGATGCGCTTGGAGCGCAGCACCTCCTCCAGGACCGGACGGTCGGTGGTGGTGAGGACGAGGCCGTGCGCGGGGTGCTTGGAGAGGGTCAGCCGGCCGTAGCGGTCCATCGTGTCGGCGATGTCGACGAGCAGCGCGTGCGGGACCGGATACCGGCTGTACGTGACCAGCGCGTCCACGACCTGCTCGGCGTCGTGCCCGGCCGCGCGCGCGTTCCACAGGCCGAGCGGGGTGACCCGGTAGGTGTGGATGTGCTCGGGCGCACGCTCCAGTTCCGCGAACGCCGCAATCGCCCGACGGCATGCGTCCGCCTGCTCGTGATCGACTTCCAGGAGCAGGGTCTTGTCCGACTGGACGATCAGTGGTCCGTTCACGTACGTGCGTCCTTCCGCTCGGCCACTCGACCAAACGTCCAGTGTGCCTGATCGATTCCTGGTCGAATCCGGAGTCGTACAGGATGTCTTTTCATTCCTGTGAGTGGCGTGGTTTCACCTGGACGGCGGAGGCTGCGAAGAATGCGACCGTGCAGGCCATCTCTCGTGATCCGTCCCCGCCGTCCACGACCCTCGGGTACGCCCTGTTCGCCACCCGCTGGCTGCAGGCCCCCCTCTACTTCGGCCTGGTCGCCGCGCAGGGGGTGTACGTCTACAAGTTCTTCAACGAACTGTGGACCTTAGTGCTCCGCTGTGTGACGGGGCGGGCGACCGAGACGTACGTCATGCTCGCCGTGCTGAAGCTGGTCGACGTCGTGATGATCGCCAACCTGCTGATCATGGTGATCGTCGGCGGCTACGAGACGTTCGTCTCCCGCATCGGCCTCCAGGGCCACCGCGACCAGCCGGAGTGGCTCTCGCACGTGAACTCCAACGTGCTGAAGGTCAAGCTCGCCACCGCCATCGTGGGGATCTCCTCCGTCCATCTGCTCCAGATGTTCGTGGACGTCCACCACACCTCGCGGCACGCGCTGCTGTGGGGCACGGTGATCCATATGGCGTTCATCGCGTCGGCGGCGATCCTCGCGTACATGTCGGGGCCGATGGCCGCGCAGAGCGAGCGGGGGCATCAGCAGGGGCAGCACGGGGGCGCCTCCGCTCCGGCCGCCGCCCAGGAACCCGCCGCGAAGGTCTTCGTCCCGGCCCAGGCCGCCGCTTCCCGGCACGACGACGCGCCGAGCACGGAGGAACGGCTGCGCGCCGCCGGCTTCCCGAGCCGGAAGCTGCTGGAGGAGTTCGACTCCGAGCACCCGCACTCCTTCGACCGCGAGACCGTGGCCCGGCTCGGCAAGCTGGACTTCGTCGCCGCGCACCGCAATGTCGTCTTCGTGGGCCCGCCCGGCACCGGCAAGACGCACCTGGCCGTCGGGCTCGGCGTGCGGGCCTGCCAGGCCGGGCACTCGGTGCGGTTCGCTACCGCTGAGGAGTGGGCGGCCCGGCTGGCGGGCGCGCGGGATGCCGGGCGCCTTGCCGAGGAGCTCTCCGCGCTGGACGAGCACGCCGTGCTGATCGTCGACGAGGTCGGGTACACCCCGTTCGACGCGGGCACCGCCGGGCTCTTCTTCCAGCTGATCGCCCACCGCTACGAGCGGTCCTCCCTCGTCGTCACCACCGACCGCCCGTTGGGCCGCTGGGACGAGATCTTCGGTGGTCCCTCGGCTCTGGCGATGGTGGACCGGCTGGCTCACCACGCCGAGCTCGTGCGGATCGACGGGGAGAGTTATCGGATGCGACGTGTTGGGGGCGCGTGGGCGGATTGAGGGTGGTGCGGGTTCGTCGTCGGCTGCGGGGTCGGATGTGGCTGGTCGCGCAGTTCCCCGCGCCCCTGGGGGGTTGCAGCCGGCCGTGTAGTTACTTCAGCGTTGGCAGGCTGACGTTGTTGACCAACGGGCCCTCTACCGTGAGGCCCTCGGTGATCAGGGACTCCGGGCCGGCCGCGGGGAGCGGCAAGGGGAGGGCTGAGGGGTTCGCGGTGGCCTCGGGGG
>NZ_JAKEIP010000368.1 GCF_021474425.1 Streptomyces muensis
AGTGCGGGTGGCGCTGTAGGAGCCGAGGGCGGGCGGGGCCACGAGGATCAGGGCGAGGAGGGGGAGGACGAGGAGCCAGGAGACTCGGGGTTCGGGGTGAGTGTGGCTGCCTCGATGGGGGGCCTCCTTCTCTCGCCGCGCGCGCTTGCGCTCGTACCAGACCGTCGCCACCGCCGCCGCGATCAGTACCGCGCCCGCGACCAGCACCAACGGGCGCAGGCCCTGTTTGACGTACCGCAGATAGAGGTCGGTGGTGGCGGCGTGCAGCAGGGACGCGCCGAGCAGGAACAGGACGGCCGACTGGGCCTGGCGGTTCACAGGATCACCCATCCGGTCAGCACCGACACCACCACGGCCAGCGTGAAGGTGGCCGGGGCGAAGCGCAGGGCGAAGGAGCGGCCGAAGGTGCCCGCCTGCATCGCGAAGAGCTTGAGGTCGATCATCGGGCCCACCACGAGGAAGGTGAGCCGGGCCGTGAGCGAGAACTGGGACAGGGACGCCGCCACGAACGCGTCCGCCTCCGAGCAGATCGACAGCACCACCGCGAGGACCGCGAGCGCGAGGACCGACAGCACCGGGTTGTCGGCCGCCGCCCGCAGCCAGCTCTCCGGGGCCACCGCCTTGAGGGTCGCCGCCGCCATCGCGCCGACCACCAGGAAGCCGCCGGCGTGCATCACGTCGTGCCGGACGGAGTTCCAGAAGGCCTCGCCCTTGCTCTGGCCGTCGTGGGAGGGGTGGGACGGCGGCTTCAGCCAGTCGGTGCGGCCCAGGCGCAGCCACAGCCAGCCCATCGCGCAGGCCACCAGCAGGCTCGCGACCAGACGGGCGAGGACCATCTCCGGGTCGCCGGGGAAGGCGACGGCCGTCGCCGTCAGCACGATCGGGTTGATCGCCGGGGCGGACAGCAGGAAGGCGAGGGCAGCGGCCGGGGTGACACCGCGCCGGACCAGCGCCCCGGCCACCGGCACCGACGCGCACTCGCAGCCCGGCAGCACCGCGCCCGCCGCCGACGCGACCGGGACGGCGAGGGCGGGGCGGCCGGGCAGGGCGCGGGCGAAGAAGGACGGCGGCACGAACACCGCGATGGCCGCCGAGAGCAGCACACCCAGCACCAGGAAGGGCAGCGCCTGCACCATGACCGCGACGAACACCGTCGTCCAGCTCTGCATGACCGGTGCGGAGAGCGCCCGGCGGATCGGGCTCTGGAGCAGCACCAGGACGACCATGAGCATGGTGAGCAGGAGGGGGGAGTTGAGGTGCCGGCTCTCCTGCCCGGCTCCCTCGGTCTTCGGCCCGGCCCCCTCGGTCTTCGGCCCGGCCCCCTCGGTGTGCTGCGGGGCCGCTTTGGTGATCGCCACGGGCGAGGTACCTCCGGTGGTGCGGAAGGGCGCTGGTTTCCCTCCCCTCCGGTACGGGCGGCGGGGCGGGAGTGTTCAGGTGCGGAGATTCGGGGGAGGTCCGGGCTCACAGGGCCCCTTGTGGAACCACCCGTCACTATGAGGCAGTCTTTTCCCTCGTGGGGAGCGTTCCGAATCAGCGGTTGGGGAGTGACACGGCCGCGCACATGGTGGTGTGCGGCGACGACGGTCTCGCGCACCGGCTGGCCGCCGAGTTGCGCGGGGTGTACGGCGAACAGGTCACGCTCGTCGTGCCGCCCTCCGAACGCACGGTACGGCCGCCCGTGGTGGGCCGGGCCCGGGCCGCGTCGGCGGCGCTGATCGGGGCGGTGACGGCGGCCGTCAGCCGTGCGAACGGCGGGGCCGGCGGCGGCGAACCCGCCGGAGGCTTACGGGTGGTGGAGGCCGGCGAGGCCACCGAAGCCGCCCTCGCCGACGCCGGTGTGGAACAGGCGGCGGCCCTCGCCCTCGTCTATGACGACGACGAGACCAACATCCGCGCCGCCCTGACCGCCCGCCGCCTCAACCCCCGCCTCCGGCTCGTCCTGCGCCTGTACAACCGCCGGTTGGGCCAGCACATCGAGGAACTCCTCGACCAGGCCGCCGCGTTGGCGACGGGCGCCGGGGACGCCGGTCTCGACGCCTCCACGACCGTGCTCTCCGACGCCGACACGGCCGCTCCCGCGCTGGCCGCGACCGCTGTCGTCGGCACCACCAAGGTCGTCCAGACGGACGGCCTGCTGCTGCGCGCCGTCGAACGCCCGCCCCTGCGCCCCGGGCAGACGCCCGCCGCCGGGCTGGCCACGCTGGCCCTGCTGTCCACGACCAGCAACGACCCGGCCGGCGCGGACGGTTCGGAGGGCAGCGGCGAACAGGGGCCGCTGCTGCTGCCGGACGCGGAGGCGGTCCAGTCTGCGGGAAGCCGTGGCGCGGTCGTCCTGGAGCAGGTGTCGTACGCGGGTCCGTCCCTGCCCTCGGGACGCGGCGTCGTACCGTCGTTCGCCTCGCTGTTCTCACGGCGGCTGCGGTGGTCGCTGGCCGGTCTTGTGGGCTGTGTCGCGGCGCTGGCCGTCGCGCTGACGGTGGTGACCGGCGAACACCCGCTGTACGCCACGTACATGACCCTCCTCGACCTCTTCGCCATCAACGAACCCGCCCTGCACCAGACCCTGGCCCGCCAGATCCTCCAGCTCCTGTCCGGACTGATCGGACTGCTGCTGCTCCCCGTACTGCTGGCGGCGGTGCTGGAGGCCCTCGGCACCTTCCGCACCGCGTCCGCCCTGCGCAAACCGCCGCGCGGACTCGGCGGCCACGTCGTCCTGCTCGGCCTCGGCAAGATCGGCACCCGGGTGCTCACCCGGCTGCGGGAACTGCACATCCCCGTGGTGTGCGTCGAGTCCGACCCCGAGGCCCGCGGGATGGCGACCGCGCGGCGGCTACGGGTGCCGGTGGTGCTCGGCGACGTCACCCAGGAAGGCGTCCTGGAGGCCGCCAAGATCCACCGGGCGCACGCGCTGCTCGCGGTGACCAGCGCGGACACCACGAACCTCGAAGCCGCCCTGTACGCCCGCTCCGTCCGCCCCGACCTGCGGGTGGTCCTGCGGCTGTACGACGACGACTTCGCCACCGCCGTCTACCGCACCCTGCGCGCCGCGCACCCCCACGCCCTGACCCGCAGCCGCAGCGTGACCCATCTGGCCGCGCCCGCCTTCGCCGGGGCGATGATGGGCCGCCAGATCCTCGGCGCGATCCCCGTCGAGCGCCGCGTGCTGCTGTTCGCCGCCGTCGAGGTGGCCGGCCAGCCGCAGTTGGAGGACCGGACCGTCGGCCAGGCCTTCCGGCCGGGCGCCTGGCGGGTCCTGGCGCTGGACCGGGGCTCCCGCGACGAGCGCCGCGAGGAACCCGCGGTCGAGGAGGCCTACGAGGACGGCCGGCCGGGCGGCGCGTCGGGATGGGTGTGGGACCTGCCCGACAGCTATGTCCTGCAGAAGGAGGACCGCGTGGTGCTGGCCGCGACCCGCCGGGGGCTGGCGGAACTCCTGGGCAGACGGTCCCGGGAGCGGGAGGGCGCGTAGCGCGAGGGCGCCCCCGTGAACCGCCGTCGGCCCTCAGCCGTCGACCCTCACCGCCCCCTCCTCGTCGACACGGATCGCCACGTCGTTCCACTCGAAGTCGAAGTCACCGTCGGTGCACGAATAGCCGAGGCGCTGGCAGTGGTAACCGGTGTCCCGGCCGGGCTCGGCGGTGAAGATCTTCGGGAGTCTGTCGCAGCGCGGCTCCTTCGGAGCCGAGAGGCTGTCCGGGCCGTTCTTCCCGGCCTCCCACGCGAACCAGTCGTAGACCTCCTGCGCGAGCACCACGGTCCGCAACGGCCGGACGGTGTACTGGTAGTCGATGCCGTACGGGGTGCCCACACCCTGGGGTATCGCATTGGTGATCTTCACCTGCCAGGGCACCTCGACCCCCTCGTAGCTGACGGTGCAGCGGGTGGTGTCCCCCACCTCCAGGGCGAGTTCGCCGCCCTCGCACCGGCCGGGTTCGATCTCGCCCAGCTCGCCCACCATGTCGAGCGTCTTCCGCTGGAGGTCGTACAGCGCCTGCGCGGTGGGGCCGGCGTCGCGGTCGGGGCGAGGGGGCAGCGCGTCCGTCACCTCGCGGCCGCCCAGCCCGGGATGCCGCTCGCTGGGCCGGATCCGCACGGGCCGCTTCTCGCCCTCGACCGGGAAGCTCTCCGGCCGGTTCTCCCAGCCGCAGCCGGGCACGTCCTCGCCGCAGCCGCTCATCAGCACCACGGCCGCCGCCACGGCCGGGACCACCGCACGCCTCATCCTGTGGACCTCCCCCGCGCCGGTCGTACGTGCGGCGACGCACCGCTGCGCGCCGCCGCGCCAACGTATCCGCCCTACTTCGGGACCCCACCCGGCAAGTGCCGCTCCGCGAAGTCCAGTTCCAGTGCGACCTGCTTGATCCGCTCGTCCACCACCAGCGATCCGTGCCCCGCGTCGTACCGGTACACCTCGTGCACCGCGCCGCGGGCCTCCAGGCGCTTGACGTAGTTGTCGATCTGGCGGATCGGGCAGCGCGGGTCGTTGACGCCCGCCGAGATGTAGACCGGGGCCTTCACCTGGTCGACGTAGGTCAGCGGGGAAGACGCCTCGAAGCGCTCCGGGACCTCCTCGGGTGTGCCGCCCAGGAGGGTGCGGTCCATGGCCTTCAGGGCCTCCATCTCGTCGTGGTAGGCCGTGACGTAGTCGGCGACCGGAACCGCCGCGATGCCCAGCGTCCACGCGTCCGGCTGGGTGCCGAGGCCCAGCAGAGTGAGGTAGCCGCCCCACGAACCGCCGGTCAGGATCAGCCGGGCCGGGTCGGCCAGGCCGGACGTCACCGCCCATTCCCGGACCGCCGCGATGTCCTCCAGCTCGATCAGCCCGACGCGGTGCTTGAGCGCGTCCGTCCAGGCACGTCCGTAGCCCGTCGAGCCGCGGTAGTTGACCCGGACCACCGCGTACCCGTGGTCCACCCAGGCCGCCGGGCCGGCCGCGAACGCGTCGCTGTCGTGCCAGGTCGGGCCGCCGTGGATGTCGAACACGGTCGGCAACGGACCCTCGGCGCCGGCCGGCCGCTGAACCAGCGCGTGGATGCGGCCGCCCGGGCCCTCCACCCACACGTCCTCCACCGCGACCGAGCCGGGGGACTTCGGACCGGGCGGATCCAGCACCACCCGCCCCGTCGTCGACCGCACCGCCGACGGCTCGGCCGCCGACGACCACAGGTACTCCACGCTGCCGTCCGGGCGGGCCGTCGCCCCCGACACCGACCCCGCCGGAGTCGGGACGCGCACCAGCTCTCGCGCCGCCAGGTCGTACCGGAACAGCTCGCTTCGGGCCTCGAAGCTGTGCGCGATCAGCAGCCCGGTCCCGTCCGGATACCACTCCGCGCTGACGTCACCCGGCAGCTCCAGCGCGAGGTCCGTCTCCTCGCCCGTCGCCACGTCCCACACCAGCGGCTCCCAGCGGCCGCGCCGCTGATGTCCGACGAGCAGCCGCGCGTCACCGGTCACCGGGGCGAAGCCGAGGACCTCGAGGCCCAGTTCCTCGGTGCCGCCCTTGGTGTCGTCGAGTTCGGCGACCGCGCTGCCGTCGGGGCGCAGGACGCGCAGCGCCGAGTGCATCGCGTCGCCGTGCTCGGTGTGCTCGACGGCGATCAGCGTGCCGTCGTGCGAGAGGTCGCCGACGCCCGCGGACTCGCGGTGCCGGTAGATCTCCACCGGGGGTTCGCCGGTGCGGGCCACATGGATCGTCGTACCGTCCTCGTCCGTCGAGCGGCCCACGATCGCCGTGCGGCCGTCGCGGCCCAGGGCGAGGCCCGCCGGGTAGGAGGGGTCGAGGCCCGGGGCCGCGAGCTCGTCCTCTCCGCCGGTGAAGGGCTGGCGGCGCCACACGCCGAACTCGTCGCCGTCCTTGTCGTCGAACCACCAGATCCACGCGCCGTCCGGGGAGAGCACGCCGTCCGTCGTGCCGTTCTGCCGGTCGGTGACCTGGCGCTGCTCGCCGGTCGAACGGTCCCAGGCGTACAGCTCGTAGGTCCCTGTGGCGTTCGACACGAACAAGGAGCGGTCCGGTGCGTCCTCCGCCCAGTCCGGCAGTGACACCCGGGGGGCCCGGAAGCGCTGCTCCCAGCCCGGCATCTCCTTGCCCGCGATGGCCTTGTCCTGCATGTGGTGATCCCGCGAAGCGGACCCGTGGCTCTCAGTCATGGCCCCATAGTGCCTGGCCCGACCGACAATCCGCTGGCGAGGCCCCCAGCCTGTGGATAACTCCGCGGCCATGCGTGCATCGCCCCCGCCGCCCCTACCCGTCCCATCCCTTGAAGGGGCTCCGCCCCTTCAAGGGATGGGACGGGTAGGGGC
>NZ_JAKEIP010000369.1 GCF_021474425.1 Streptomyces muensis
GGCATGGGGGGATACCTCCGCTGGGGGGTTGCCCTGGGGGCCGTACGTGGGATCCGTGAGCACCGTAGGCCCATACGATCTGCTGACCGGTGCAGCGACCCCGGCGGCGCGCACCGCTGTCCCCCGTTCGCGGTAACGTGAGGCCCCTATGAACGCCAATCCCGACGTGCAGCTCCCCGCCGTGTCCGTCATCATGCCCGTCCTCAACGAGGAGCGGCATCTGCGCGGAGCCGTCCAAGCGATCCTCGCGCAGGAGTACGCCGGCGAGATGGAGGTCGTGATCGCCCTGGGTCCGTCCACGGACCGCACGGACGAGATCGCCGCCGAGCTCGTGGCCGAAGACGCGCGTGTGCACACCGTCCCGAACCCGACCGGCCGCACCCCCGCCGCCCTCAACGCCGCGATCAAGGCCTCCCGCCACCCGATCGTCGTCCGCGTCGACGGGCACGGCATGCTCTCGCCGAACTACATCGCCACCGCCGTACGGCTCCTGGAGGAGACCGGCGCGCAGAACGTCGGCGGCATCATGCACGCCGAGGGCGAGAACGACTGGGAGCACGCCGTCGCGGCCGCGATGACCTCGAAGATCGGCGTCGGCAACGCGGCCTTCCACACGGGCGGTTCGGCCCAGGCCGCCGAGACCGTGTACCTCGGTGTCTTCCGGCGCGAGGCGCTGGAGCAACAGGGCGGCTACAACGAGGAGTTCATCCGCGCCCAGGACTGGGAGCTGAACTTCCGGATCCGCGAGGCGGGCGGCCTCATCTGGTTCTCGCCCGAGCTGAAGGTGTCGTACCGCCCGAGGCCGAGCGTGAAGGCCCTCGCCAAGCAGTACAAGGACTACGGCCGCTGGCGGCACGTCGTCGCCCGCTACCACGCTGGCTCCATCAACCTGCGCTACCTCGCCCCGCCGACCGCGGTGTGCGCGATTGCGGCGGGCCTCGTGGTCGGCGCGGCCCTGACCCCCTGGGGCTTCCTGATCCCCGGCGGCTATGTCGCGGCCATCGCCGCCGGGTCCGTCCCGGCCGGCAAGGGACTCCCGCTGAAGGCACGCCTGCAGATCCCGGTCGCCCTCGCCACCATGCACATGTCCTGGGGCTACGGCTTCCTGACCAGCCCGCGCTCCCTGGCGCGGAAGGTCATCGCCTCGCGCCGCCCGGCGGTCCTCAGCGCGAGCTGAGCCCCGCCGGGCGCGCGGTGCCCGTCACCAGGTGAAGTCAGGGTCCACCTTCATGCACGCCTTGGTGTCGGAGGCGTTCAACGCCTCCGCCGTGTCCGGCGTCCTGTCGTCCTGCTTCGGCGCCTTGTACGCCGTACCCTCCCGCCAGTCGGCGCCCACGACGAGCGTGACCCCGGAGACGTTCGTGGACTTCTCCACGGCGCTGGTGGGGATGCCGAGGGCCTTGGCGAGCCGCTGGGCGTCGCCCTCCAGGTCGGCGCTCGGGTAGCGGACGATCGTCGTGTCCTCGACCGGCGTCGTCGAGGCGTCCGCCACGGCCCTGGTGAAGCCCTTGCCGACGAGCAGCCCGGCGACGGTGGTCGCACGGCCGGAGGCCGGGGCGAGGGTGTCGGTACGGGTGCCGTTCTGCACCTGGACGGCGATCTCGTCGTCCGCCGCCGCCGGGTCGGTGGAGCCCTTCTCCTCGGTGGACTTCTTCTTGTCCTTGCCGTCGAGGGCGATGTCCTCACGCACCAGCCGGAACAGCTTGGTGGCGTCGTCGGTGGGCACCACCCGGCCGGTCTGGATCGTGTCGTACTCGTTCGGCATCGTCGTCATCGTGATGCGCGACGTCGGCACCTTCTTGAGCTCGCCCGCCAGGTCGTACAGCTTGGCGACCGTGCCCAGGCCCGGGTCGACGGTGAGGGCGTTGGTGGCCGCCTCGGCGAGCGCGCGCAGCTTGCCCGGGTTGCTGAGCTTGGCGTTCTTGCGCAGCTCGCGGACCATCGCGTTCATGTACTGGTGCTGTGCCTTGGCGCGGGCCAGGTCGCTGCCGTCCTCGAAGCCGTACCGGGTGCGCAGCCACTGCAGGGCCTGCTCGCCCTTGACGTACGTCGTGCCCTTCTCCAGCTTCAGCCCCGAGCCGTGGCCCTTGCTGTCCTTGGACTCGATGTTGGCGTTCACACAGACCGGGACGCCGCCGATCGCGTCCGCCATCGACACCACACCGGCGAAGTCGATCATCATGAAGTGGTCGATGTGGATGTCGGTCAGCTTCTCCCACGTCGCCACCGTGCACCCGGGTCCGCCGCGGCCCAGCGACTGGTTCGTCATCGTGCGCTCGCGGGCCTGGTACACGTCCCCGCTGTCCGGGTCCGTGCACTTGGGCATGTCCACCAGGGTGTCGCGCGGCATGCTCACCACCGACATGTTGGTGCGGTCGGCGGACACGTGCAGCAGCATCTGCACATCGGCGAGCGGGGTGCCGCCGAACGTCTCCTTGGCGCCGCCGAGTTTCTGGTTCTCCTTGCTGTCGCGCGCGTCCGAGCCGATCAGCAGGATGTTCAGCGGCGTCTGACCCGCCGCGTTCGCCTCGGTCTCGGCGGCACGGTCCTTGGCGTCGCCGATGTTGAGGTCGTCCTTCTTCAGGTTGTCGTTGAGGTGCTGGTAGTAGAGATACCCGGCACCCGCGGTGCCCAGTATCACCACCGCCAGAACCGTCGCCGACCAGCGCAGCGCACGCCGTCTGCGGCGCCTGCCGTCGGTGCCCCGGCCGCCTCTGCGACCCCCGCCACCGTGCCGGCCGCCCTGGTCGGCCGGCGTGTCCTGGTCGGCCTGCGGGGTGAGGGACATGGTGTCCTCCACCGCGGGGGCCTCCCCTCGCACACTGCTCTGCGCCAACTCTCTGCCCTTCCCCGCCCTTTGCCCGACACGGCTTCGCTCCGCCCCGGACCTCCCTGTCCGGTGCGGAGCGCACCATGGCAGACCACCCTGTCCGACACCGGTTCGCTACCTGTCAGACCTCTGTGGGTCCGGACCGGGTTGGCCACGCGTCGGCAAAATCCACGCCGGGTACGGCCATGTGCCGTGCCCGGCCGACGCCGGTCGACACACCGGTGTCGTGTGTCAGACCAACGAACCTCCGGCACAGTTGCGTTCCCGCCGCGGATTTCGTACCGGGAGCGGCATGCCGAGGGCTACTGCGCGCACTCGACCTTGTCGGCGGTGGACTTCTCCACGTCGGGAGCCTTCGTCGGAGCCGTGAGCGAGACGCCCGCGCCCTTGAAGTCCTTGCCCAGCGTCAGGGTCATCGTGGGCAGGCCCTGGGAGTTGGTCACGCTCTCGCCGGGCTTCATCGCGGAACCGGAGAGCCCCATGATGGCGGCGAGCCGGCGTGCCTGGTCCGCCTGGTCCGGCGCGTACTCCAGCGTCGTCTTCGCCAGCGTCGCCGGGGCGTTGCCCGCGTTCTCGGACTTGGTCACGTTCTCCTCGGTCTGCAGCCAGGACAGGGTCTCCTGGGCGCTGCCCGCGGGGGCCCCGCCGTTGAAGATCTGCACCCGCACCTCGGAGGCGTCGGCCTTGGTGCCCTTGAGCCGGGCGGCCACGGCGGCGGCCTCCTTCTTCTTCTGCTGCTTGACCTCGGTGAAGGAGACGTCGTTCTGGATCGCCTGGAAGACCTGGGGAGCCGTCGTCTCGTTCAGTACGACCGTCGCCTTGACCTTCTCGGCCGGGTTGTCGATCACCGGAACCGTGGTGAAGGTCAGGTTCTTGGTGTTGAGCTTGCCCAGCTCCAGACCGAGGTCCTTCAGCTTGTCGATGCTGTCGAGCTGGGAGTCGACGGTCAGCGCCTTGGTGCCCGCCTCCGCCAGCTTGATCATCTTGGTCGGGCTGGAGAGCGTGTCGTTGGACTTCAGCTTGCGCATCAGCGCGCTGAGGAACTGCTGCTGGAGTCCGATCCGGCTCAGGTCACCGCCGAAGCCGACGGCGTGCCGCGTGCGGACGAAGGCCAGCGCCTGCTCGCCCTCGATCACATGCTCGCCCTTGGGGAGGTTGAGATGGGAGTCGGGGTCGTTGATGTCCTTGCCCAGACACACCTCGACGCCACCGACCGCCGTCGTCAGCGTCTTCACCGCGTTGAAGTCGGCCACCATGAAGTTGTCCGGCTTGATCCCGGTCAGCTCGGTGACGGTACGGCTGGTGCAGCTGGGCGTACGGCCCTCCTGGCCCAGGCTCGTGTTGAAGCGCACGCCGGTCTCGCCCGCGATGACCTTCTGGGAGCCGTCCTCCTGCGTGGTCGGGCAGTCGGGGATGTCGACGATGAGGTCGCGCGGGATGCTGAGCGCGGTCGCGTTCGAGCGGTCCTTGGAGACGTGCAGCAGGATCGTGGTGTCGGCGTGACCCGCGCTGCCGGCGTCGCCGTAGCTGCCGTTGCCGGCGCCGGTGCGCTTGTCCGTGCCGATGAGCAGGATGTTGATGGCCTTGTCCTTGGAGAAGCCACCAGTGCTCGCGCCGTCGTCGGAGACGGACTGGATGTTGTCGTTGAGGTGCTCCAGGTAGAGATATCCGCCGACCGCGGCGGCCACCACCACGAACGCCGTCACACCGCCGGTCCACAGCAGGACCTTCTTCGCCCTGCTCTTCTTCTTCACCGGCCGGCGACCGCGCCGCCCCGCCGACGGCTCCTCGGGCGCGCCGCGGCGCCTGCGCTGCGAGGGGACCTCGCGGCCGGGTGCGCCCCGGTCCGGGCGTGGCTCGCGGACGTCCCGGCCGTCGCGGGCCGGGGCGGCGGTCCGGTTGCGCACGGCGCCTCCGGCGCCGCTCGCCGCGCCGCCCGCTGCCGGTCCGCCCGCCCGTGCGGCGGCGCCGGCCCGGGAGGCGGATCTGCGCGGTCCCGGAACCGACGACTGCGGTGCGGAAGGAGTCAGTCGCAGTTCGTATTCACCGGTGTTCGGATTGAGCACCCACTGGTCTGCGGGATCGATGTCGTCCGCCCGCCCACGGCCTTGCGCGTCCACGGTTGTCTGAATCCTCCGTCGGGGCCACGCGGCGCCTTCCCCCTCCAAGGCGCTCGGGTCTCTTTCGGTCAAACAGTGCGCAAGCCTAACTACGGCAGGGAGCACCGGATCGCTCACACTATCCGCCCAGTTCAGCGTCGAGCGACGACGGTGACAAATTCCACGTCCCTACAACTGGGCAATCCGGCGCATTTCTTTGAACTGGGGTTCGCCGACTTGGTGAGCGCTTTACCCGCAGGGGTTCTCGGCGGCTGTGTTGCCCCGGAAGGTGGGTGCGGGCGGAGTGGGATCGGCGGGACCGTTCGACTGTCTGCCAGCGGGCTTTGCGTCACGATCGCGCGAACTCTTGTGCGAAGAATCGCGGGATGGGCCCTGGGACGTTTCGGGCGAATTCACGACTTCCACCGGGGCGTCGATACGCAGCCGCTGGAAGAGTCGCCGCGCTTCGGGCTCCACGAGTTGGTCGCGATTGGCGTTGTATATGTACGACTCCCGAGGGACCGTGAGGAATTGCACGCGTTCAGTGGGGATGTCGCGCACTCCACGGGCGAGTTCGTACAAACCGCGCAAACTGGCCAGGGCGGGGTCGGTGGTCAGGGAGGACGTCGCCGCGTCCAGGACGGGGTAGAGCCTGACCGGATTCAGCAGGACGTCGTTGCTCTGGACCTTGTGCACCAGGGCGGCGAGGAATCGTTGCTGGCGTTCCATGCGGTCGGTGTCGCTGCCGTCGCCGAGGGTTTTGCGGGCGCGGACGTAGCCGAGCGCCTGCTCGCCGTCGAGCGTCACCTTCCCGGCCGGGAGCCGCAGTCTGGCGGCCTTGTCGTCGATGGGCTTCGCCAGACAGATCTCCACGCCGTCGACGGCGTCGACCATCTCCTTGAAGCCGTGGAAGTCGACGACCACGTGGTGGTCGACTCGGATGTCGGTGAGCCGCTCCACGGTACGGATCGTGCAGGCCGAACCGCCCTTCTGGAAGGCGTAGTTGAACATCGCGAACATGGGCTGGGTGCGGGTGCCGTCCCGGCGGCGGCAGCTGGGGACGTGCACCATCAGGTCGCGGGGTATCGACACGGCGGTGGCGCTGCGGCGCCCGGCGGACAGGTGCAGCAGGATCGTGGTGTCGGAACGCTCGGTCCCCGAGTCGCGTCCGTAGCGCCGGTTGCCGTTCCCGGCCCTCGAGTCCGACCCGATGAGCAGGATGTTCTGGGCGTCGCGCACCAGCGAGGTCGGCCGCTCCTTCTCGTACCGGGCGAGCTCGGCCGCGGCGGCCTCGTCGGGCGTGATGTTCCCTTCGAGCTTGGCGTACACGCCCCACCCGACCCCACCGGCGACGACAAGCACACCCCC
>NZ_JAKEIP010000370.1 GCF_021474425.1 Streptomyces muensis
ACCCGGTGGACTGACCGGGCTCCCACCAGGGCCTCATCGGCCTCAAGGAGCGCGCCGACCTCCTGGGCGGCACCCTGGACTCCGGCCCCACCGCCGACGGCGGCTTCGAGGTGACCCTCCGCATCCCGGCCGGCACGGACTGACGACTGGTCAGGCCCTGCGATCAGGCTCCTGCCACGACGGCCGGTGCGAGCCCGGTCAGTCCACCGGGTGGCCGGGCGAGATCGTCCGGGCGTCGTCGAGGCGCAGCAGAGGACCGTCGTACGTCTCGTCGCCGCCCCACTCGACCGGGTCGAGGACGAAGCCGATGTGGTCGCCGCCGCCGACGCGGGTGACGATCCGGCCGACGAACCAGGCCGGCGCGTCCTGGAGGACGACGGCCCCGCCGTGGCCCTCGCGCCGGCGGACGTGCCGGAACTTGTCCTCCCGGTCGCCGGTGCGTCCGCCGAACAGCTCGGCCAGGGCGTGCTGTTCGCGGGCCAGCAGGTGCACGGCCAGGACTCGGGCGGACCGGGCCACCCGGAAGGTGTGGTTGACCTCCGACAGCCACACCACCCACCGCACCGGCCGGATGGAGCACTGCGAGGCGAACCCGACCAGACAGCCGGCCCGTTCGCCGCCCGCCGCGGCCGTGACCACACACATGTCGGGGTTCACCCGTCGGAGGAACTCGTCCATGCCCGCCACCATGCCATCCGGCGGCTCCCCGGGAGGAGCAGGATCATTCCGCCCGGCGCGCCCGGCCGAGGCCCTGGTAACGGTGGGCGACCCCGCCGGGAAGCAGGTATTCCGCCAGGAGGTTGCCCGTGCGGTGGGAGGGCAGCCCCATGTCGTGCAGGAGTTCGTCCGCGCAGTGGATGTCGTACGGGCCGAAGTCGTAGCCGCCGGAGCCCGGCAGCACCTGTTCCTGCCAGGCCAGGCGGGCGTCGACGGCTTCCCGCATCTCCCGCTCGCCCGGGGTGGTGCGCAGTGTCGCCCGGAAGTGACGGGCGAGCCAGTGCGCGGTGAGCTCCATGCCCATGATGTTGTTGAAGACCTGCCGGAAGCCCACGAAGCCCAGCCGGTCGGCGCCGGGCGGCACGATGCCCCGGTAGAGCCGTAGCCGGCCGGTGGAGTCGTGCACGGACACGCTCGGGTCCAGGAACGGGAAGACCTTGCGGTGCCCCGTGGCGAACACGACGACGTCCGCGGCCACCTCCTCGCCGGTCGCCAGCCGCAGCCCCCGGTCGGTGTACGCCTCGACCGCACTGACCCTGGCGGCGATCAGGCCACGGCGCACGGCACGGACGTAGCCACGTGGCATCACTCCCGCGTGGGCCAGGTGGAAGGGGAGGGCCCGGTCGGGCCGCAGGTGCTTCGGGAGACCGTAGAGACCGGTGGAGAGCAGCAGGTCACGAGTGATGAGCCACCACAGGGCCCGCTTGACCCGCTCGTCGAGGCGGTCGATCGGGCGGACGCACGCCGGATCGTGGTAGCGGGGCAGGAGGGCCTCGCCGAACCGGGTGAACAGGATCCACTTGTAGCCGACCAGGCCGAGCAGGAACCGCTCGGGGACCATCCAGTTCACCTTGCGCTGCACCAGGGTGGCCGCGGTCGCCTCGTGTGCGGCGCGGGTGACCAGGTCCAGCGCGGACTTGCCGCCGCCCACGACGACCACGCGGCGGCCGGTGAAGGTCCCGGCCCGCACCTCGTTGGAGTGCAGCACGGTCCCGTGGAACGACTTACGGCCGGGCAACTCGGGCAGGTGGGGGTGGTGATGGGCCCCGCTGGCCACGACGACGTGGTCGAACTCCTCGCGCCGGACCTCGGCCGCCGCGTCCCCGGCGGGACGCGAGTCGACCGACCAGCCGGCGGCGCCCGGCCGCCCGGGTCCCTCCACCGGCCGGACGGCGACCACCTCGGTGCCGGGCCGGACGCGGGCCAGCACGCCGAAGGTCTCGGCGTAGTGCTCCAGATAGCGTTGCGTGTCCACGGCGCCGGCGAAGTGCAGGCGGTTGGGCAGGTCCGCGAACTCGAAGATGCGGAGCGCGGACTGGTTGGCCAGCCCGTCGTAGCAGCCTCCCGCCGACCAGACCCCGCCGACCTGCCGGTACTTGTCGAGTACGGTGACGTCGAAGCCGTTCTCCAGCAGCACCTTGGCGCTGACGATTCCCCCGGGGCCGGCCCCGATCACACACACGCGCATCAGCTGTCACTCTCCCTGGGAGATCGGCACGGGTCGGCGCGTTCACCGTCCCGGTCACGGAATCCCGTGCCCAGCAGGCGGCCGGGGCCGTGCGGGACTCTCGAAACACCCCTAACCTTCCCGGGTGACCACCGAGTTGACCCTGCTGCCCCGAGTCGCCTGTCGTGGACGGGAGATCACCGCACCGCGGCTGCGCGGCCTGTTGGCCCTGCTCGCGGAGGATCCGCGCACCGGGTGCAGCACCGGCCGGCTGGTGGAGGGGCTGTGGCCGGAGGAGCTGCCGGAGCGGCCGGGCAAGGCGGTGCAGATCCTGGTGTCGCGGCTCAGGGCGCAGGTGGGTGCCGACCTGGTGGTGAGCACACCCACGGGGTATCGGCTGACGCTGGACGAGGCGCGGGTGGACAGTTCGGCGCTGCTGCTCGACGAGGCGGCGAGCGCCGAGCGTGCCCGGGCGGGTGATCACGAGGGCTCGCTGGCGCGGGCCGAGGCGGGCCTCGCCCTGTGGGACGGCCGGGTGGGTGCCGGAGCGGGTGAGGATCTGCACGATCCGGTGGTGGCGCTGCGTACCGACCGGGTGCGGGCCCACCGCTCCCTGGTCCGCTTCCGTGCCCTCGCCCTGGCCCGGCTGGGGCGTCGGGAAGAGGCTGCCGCCCCGCTGGCCGAGGTGGCGCTGGAGCTGCCGCGGGACGAGGAGGTGCTGGCGGAGCTGCTGCGTTGCGAGGCCGCCACCGCGGGCCGGGCCGCGGCGCTGACCCGGTACGACGCCTACCGCCGTGGGCTGCGCGAGGAGCTGGGCACCGATCCGGGGCCGGGGCTCAGGGCGGTGTACCAGGAGTTGCTGAGCGCGGAGGTGGCGCCGGTCCGCCATGGCGTGCCGCACGAGCCGAACCCGCTGCTCGGGCGGGACGCCGACGTCGCGGCCGTGGCGGGGCTGTTGCGGTCGGCCCGGGTGGTCACCGTCGTGGGACCCGGAGGGCTGGGCAAGACGCGGCTCTCCCACGCGGTGAGCCGGGCGGCCGAGCAGCCCGTGGTGCACTTCGTGGCCCTGGCCGGTGTCACCTCCGACGACGACGTGGCCGGTGAGGTGGCGTCGGCGGTCGGGGCCGGGGAGGGCCGGCAGTTCGCCGGTGGCGGGGACGCGGAGAGCGGCATCCTGGCCGCGCTGGGTGCGGGGCCCGCGCTGCTGGTGCTGGACAACTGCGAGCAGGTGGTGTCCGGTGCGGCCGCGCTCGTACGGACGCTGGTGTCGCGGTCGAAGGAGCTACGGGTCCTGGCCACCAGCCGGGCTCCGCTCGGGCTGACCTCGGAGTCCGTGTACGCCCTGCCCGAGCTGTCCCTGGCGATGTCCGTCGAGTTGTTCGGGCAGCGGGCGCGGGCGGCGCGGCCCGGTGTGGAGCTGCCCGAGGGCACGGTGGCCGAGATCTGCCGGCACCTGGACGGGCTGCCGCTGGCCGTGGAACTCGCCGCGGCCCGGGTGCGGGCGCTGTCCGTGGCCGACATCTCCCGCCGGCTCCGGGACCGTTTCGCGTTGCTGCGCGGCGGCGCCCGCGACGCACCCGAACGGCATCGCACGCTGCGGGCCGTGGTCGAGTGGAGCTGGAATCTGCTGGAGCCGGACGGCCGGGCGGCGATGCGGGCGTTGTCGGTGTTCCCCGGCGGCTTCGGCGAGGCGGCGGCGGAGTACGTGCTCGGCGAGACCGGCGACGTACTGGCGCTGCTGGAGCAGTTGGCCGACCAGTCGCTGATCAAGGTGGGCGAGGGTCCGTCCGGGGTGCGCTTCCACATGCTGGAGACGCTGCGGGAGTTCGGCGCGGCCGGGCGCGCGGAGGCCGGTGAGGAGGAGGCGGTGACCGGCCGGTTCCTGTGCTGGGCGCGGGACTTCGGACGGGCGCATCACGACGCGCTGTTCGGCGACGATCCGCTGCCCTCCTGGAAACGCATCCGGGCCGAGCAGGACAACCTCGTCCTGGCCCTGCGGTACGCGCTGGCCCGCGCGGACGGGCCCACCACCGCGGCCCTCACCGCCGTACTGAGCGGCTTGTGGGCCACCGGATCCAATTACGCCCGGCTCGCCGCTCTCGCCGCCGAGACCGCCGGTCCGCTGTCCCGTTTCCGTCCCGACCCGGCGAACGCCGAGGACGTCGAGGCGGCCCGCAGCGCGGCGACCACCTGCACGGCCAGCCTCTTCATGGGCCACGGCCCGCACGCCGTACGGCATCTCGTCACCCTGCGCCGGCTTCCGCCCGCCCCACCGGACACCGTGGTGCGGGCGCTGGCCGTCGTGCTGTGCGCCGTCCCGGACATGCACCCGCCCCGGTACACCCGGCTGACGGAACTCTGTGACGCCGCAGAGCCCTTGCTGGCGGCGGTCGCGTCATGCGCCGCCAGCTATGTGTGGGAGTCCGAGCAGGAGACGGAGCGCGCACTGGACTGCGCCCGCCGGATGCTCGACGCGCTGGGACCGGTCGGCAGCCCGGCCATGCGGCTGCTCAGCCACGGGCGGATCAGCGATCTGTGCCTGAAGTCCGAGCGTGGCGCGGAGGCGTACGACCATCTGCGGGCCGCGCTCGACGTGCTCGGCGAGTTCAGCGAATGGCTGGATCTGATCGGCGTCCGCTGGGGGCTGGTGCTGGCCTGCCTCCAGCGCGGCGAGGTCGACGAGGCGGAGTACTGGCTGCGGCTCGCGGCGCTGGACCAGCAGCCGGAGGCCGCCGAGATCTCCAGTCCCGATCTGCTGGCCCGGGCGGAGATCGCACTGGCCCGGGGGCTGACCGAGGTCGGGCTGGGGCTGTGGCGCCAGGCGGTGGAGTGGGTACGGCAGAGCGGTGCGCTGTACGCCGACGATCCGTTCGCTGACTCGTGGATGCTGCAGATGCAGTCGGCCGCGCTGGCCGCGCACGCGCAGCACGGCAGGCTGGAACCGGTGGCCGGGCTGGCCGAGCGGTTGCGCGGGCGGCTGCTCGGGATGCTGTCCGGGGAGCAGGCCGGCGGGACTCCGGTGGAACTGCCGGTGTACGGCACCGTACTGCTGGCGCTCGGCTTCGCCGGACTGGCCCGGGGCGATACGGCGGCCGTACGGCTGGTGGCGCTTGCGGAACGGATGCCGGTGGGGCGGGAGTTCCCGACGCTGTCCTCGGCGCGGTCCCGGCAGGCGGCCGAGGACGCCGACAGGGCGGCGTACGCCGACGCGAGGTCGAGGTACGCCGCCCTGGGGCGGGAGGAGTTGCGGGCGGTGGCGCTGCGCGAGCTCGGAGCCGGTGAGGAGGCTCTCAACTTCCCGGCTCGTCGTTGAACCGCGCCTTGGACCAGAGGTAGCCCAGCACGGTCAGGCCCAGGCACCAGCCGACGGTGAGCAGCGCGTTCTTCGTGCCGATCTCGCTGCCCATCAGCAGTCCGCGCAGGGTCTCGATGGCGGGCGAGAAGGGCTGGTACTCGGCGACCGGCTGGAACCAGCCCGGCATGGCGTCCACCGGCACGAACGCGCTGGACAGCAGCGGCAGCACCATCAGGGGCAGCGCGAGGTTGCTGGCGCCCTCGGGGTTGGGGCTGACCAGTCCCATGCCGACCGCGATCCAGATCAGCGCGACGCTGACCAGCGCCAGGAGTCCGGCCGCCGCGAGCCACTCCAGCGGTGTCGCGTTCGGCCGGAAGCCGATGGCCAGTCCGACGCCCAGCACCACCGCGAGCGCCAGCAGCGTCTGGATCACGCTGCCGAGGACGTGGCCGATGAGCACGGAGGCACGGGAGATGGCCATGGTGCGGAACCGGGCGATGATGCCCTCGGTCATGTCGGAGGCCACGGAGACGGCGGTGCCGATCGCGGTTCCGCCGATGGTCATGAGCAGGATGCCGGGGACGATGTACGCGATGTACTCGCCGCGGTCCGCGGGGCCTCCGGTGATGCCGGCGCTCATCACGTTGCCGAAGATGTAGACGAAGAGCAGCAGCAGGATGACCGGGGTGAGCAGGAGGTTCAGGGTGAGGGAGGGGTAGCGACGGGCGTGCAGGAGGTTGCGCCGCAGCATGGTGAGGTTGTCGCGCAGGGCGTGGGAGG
>NZ_JAKEIP010000371.1 GCF_021474425.1 Streptomyces muensis
GGCGAGTGCGGGTTGTGAGGGGCTGGTCGCGCAGTTCCCCGCGCCCCTGACGTGGGGTGCCGGGGGCGGGGTTTTGAGTGCGCGGTGGATTGCTGCGCCTAGTGATCTGCCGGGAACTGTGGGCGGGCGAGTGCGGGTTGGATGTGGCTGGTCGCGCAGTTCCCCGCGCCCCTGCGGGGGGGCTCTGACCGGGGTTTCGAGTGGAGGGCGGGTCGGTTCTTGACCGGGTGTCGCACCATTGGTTTATGAAAGAGCTGGCCGGACGTCTGACGGCGTTGGATCCGGATGCCGGGGCCGCTGTGCGGGTCATTGCCTACTTTGATCGGCTTGCGGAGTCGCGGGCCGGGCTGGAGGCGTTGGTGCGGGGGGCCGCTGTGCTGGCCGGGGTGGCGGCGCGGCTGGTGGATGTGGAGCGGCGGGTGGCGGTGCGGGTCGAGGCGGACGGGAAGCGGCTGGACAGTGATGTGCCGCCCGATCCCGGCTGGCCGTCCGCGGCGCTCACCCCGGGTGGCGCTCCCGCGCTGTGGCTGGAGCGGGCTCGGGAGACTGAGCCCAGTGTCGTCGACGCGGTGATCCTGGAGCGGGCCGCCGGGGCCGTACGGCTGGTTCTGGACCGGACACGCGGGCGGGCGCCGGCCGATGATCCGGCGCTGGTCGAGACCGTCCTCGACGCCACGGCTCCGGAAGCGGCGCGGCTGCACGCGGCCCGACGGCTGGGGCTGGACCCCACCGCACCGGCCCGCGTCCTCGCCCCGCTCGACGGCCGCCCCCGTATCGCCCCCGCGCAGGGGGACCCCGAACCGCTGGTCGGCCGGGTGGGCGTGGGTCCCGTCGTGCCCGTGCTCGATCTGCCGCGCTCCTGGGAACAGGCCCGCGTCGCCCTCCGGTTCACGGCCGAGGGCACGCTACGAGATCCCGGTCCGGCTGTCGTGTACGCCGACGAACTGGGCGATGTCGCTTTCCTCGCCGACCTCGTCATACCGGGTGCCGAGCCGCCGCCGGACGTACGTGCCCTGGAGGCCGCCGGGGCCGCAGCGCCCTGGCTGCTCAGCACGCTGCACGCCGTCGCCACCACGGTGAGCCTGCGGGCGGCGGCGGCCGAGATCAACGTCCACCACTCCACGCTCCAGGAGCGGCTGTCCCACGCCGAGCACCTGCTGGGCTGGCCACTGCGCACCCCGCAGGGCCGGTTCAGGCTGGGTCTGGCCCTGGCGTTGCGGCATCTGGTGCGGAACCAGGGGGAGTAGGAGGGGAGGGGGCCTCGGGCGGGGTGTGGCTTTGACTTGCAGGCGCCCTATATGTGCCCTCGCCGTATATTTCGCGGATGCCCTATCCTGGAGGTCCCATCACATCGGGACGGAGGACACCGGCGCCATGACCGCCACGGACCCCGCACTCACCGCCCTCGCCCAGGGCTGGTGCGCGCTCTCCCTGCTGCACGGGAGGATCGAGGCGCACATCGAGCGCGCCCTTCAGGCCGGGCACGACCTGAGCGTGCGTGAGTACTCCCTGCTCGACGTGCTCAGCCGGCAGCACGACGGGGACGGCGGCCATCTGCAGATGAAGCAGGTCGCCGACGCCGTCGTCCTCAGCCAGAGCGCCACCACCCGGCTGGTCACCCGCCTCGAAGACCGCGGGCTGCTCTCCCGCTACCTCTGCCCCACCGACCGCCGCGGCATCTACACCAACGTCACCGAAGCAGGCCTCCGTCTTCTGCAAGCGGCCCGCCCGACCAACGACAAGGCCCTGCGCGAAGCCCTCGACCAAGCCGCGCAGAACCCCGAACTCGCCCCACTGGTCCGGACGGTGGAGACGCTCCGCGTGCCGGCCTGAGGCCGGCCGAGTGGAGAAATACGCAGGTCAAGAGGGTCGAGGGCGGCATTGACAGGGGTCGGGCGGGGTCGTAGAACTGAGCCCTATGATCGCGTCGCAGCTTCCCCTGTCCGGCATCACGGTCGTCAGCCTGGAGCAGGCCGTGGCCGCCCCCTACGCCACCCGGCAACTCGCCGACCTGGGTGCTCGCGTGATCAAGGTGGAGCGGCCCGGGGACGGTGACTTCGCGCGGCGGTACGACACCACGGTGCACGGTCACTCCAGCTATTTCGTGTGGCTCAACCGGTCCAAGGAGTCGCTCACGCTGGACCTCAAGGACCCCCGGGGCCGCGAGATCCTGCACCGGCTCCTCGACGACGCCGACGTCTTCGTGCAGAACCTGGCGCCGGGCGCGGCCGACCGGCTCGGCCTGGGGGTCGAGGCGCTCGGTGAGCGGTGGCCGCGGCTGATCCCGTGCACGATCTCCGGGTACGGCACCTCCGGGCCGTGGGCCGACCGCAAGTCCTACGACCTGCTGGTGCAGTGCCAGACCGGCCTGGTGTCGCTGACCGGAACCCCGGACGGGACCGCCCGGGTCGGCATCTCCGTCGCCGACATCGCCGCCGGGATGTACGCGTACAGCGGCATTCTCACCGCCCTGTTCACGCGCGCCACCCGGGGAACCGCGCACCCGGTGGAGGTGTCCCTGTTCGAGGCGCTGGCCGAGTGGATGGGCCAGCCCGCCAACTACACCCGGTACGGCGGCACCCAGCCCCCGCGGCTGGGCACCCAGCACCCCACGCTCGCGCCGTACGGCGCCTTCACGGCCGCCGACGGCAAGGAGGTGCTGTTCTCCATCCAGAACGAGCGCGAGTGGGCCGTCCTGTGCGCGGAGTTCCTGGACCGGCCCGAGCTGACCGACGACCCGCGCTTCGCCACGAGTTCCGCCCGCGTGGCGCATCGCGACGAACTCAACGCCATCGTCGCCGAGCGCTGTGCCCGCTCCGACGCCGAGGAGATCCTCAAGGACCTGGAGTCCATCGCCATCGCCTGCGCCGGGGTCAACGACGTCGCCGCGTTCCTGGACCACCCGGTCCTCGCCGCGCGCGACCGCTGGCAGGACGTGGCCGTACCCGGTGGCGCGACGGTCCAGGCGCTGCTTCCGCCGGCCGACCTCGCCGGGCTGCCCGCGCGCATGGACCCGGTACCGGCGGTGGGCGAGCACACGGAGGCGATCCTCACCGAACTCGGCCGTACCGGCGAGGACATCGAGGCCCTGCGCGCCGACGGCGTCATCTGACCGGTCCTGCGACTGACCGGTCCTCCGACTGATCGGACCGAACGCCGCGGGCCCTTCGTACGTCACAGTGCCGGGGCGGCCCGGCACCGCCCCGGCCGGCTCCGTCACCGTCCGCTCGGGGGGATCCATGCGTACGACCGCCTCACGCACCGTCCGGATGCTCGCCGCACTCGCCCTGTCCGCCACCGGATGCGGCGCCGGCGCGGCAGGCTCCGACACGTCCGAGGAGCCGCCCGACACCAGGCCACGCGCCGTCGAGGTCGCCAGGGCCTGGGACGGTTCAAGGGCAGCGACGATCTGGCGCGAGGGCTTCTACCCGATGGCGGACCCGGTGCAGCTGCCCGAGGACGCCTTCCACGACGACACCGACAAGGAGGCGTACCTCAGCCAGAACTTCGTACTGCGCGGCGACCTTCCCCAGACCACGGAGCGGGAGGGGAAGGTGACCTGGCGGAACGGTGACTCGCTCGCGCTACCGCTCCTGGGGGCGCGGGAGGCGTACGAGAAGCTGGACACCAACGACTCCCCCGGGCCCCGGCTCACGGTGACCGGGGCCGAGCTGGGTGAGACGACGCTGGCCACCAGCCGCGGCCCGGCCACCGTGCCGGCCTGGCTGTTCACGATCGAGGGCTACGACACCCCGCTCAAGCGGATCGCCCTGGACGCCTCGAAGCCACCCAAGTCGCCCATCGAACCGGTCGGCTCCCCCAGCGGCAGGCTGTGGGAGCTCTCCCAGGTGGCCGAAGTGGCCGCCGACGGCAGGTCCGTCACCGTGCTGGCCCACCACGGGGCCTGCGACGACGGACCCGCCGTGGACGTGCTGGAGACCGACGGCAGCGTGGTCCTGTCCGGCTATGTCGTCGGAACGAGGGACGGTGCCTGCACGCTCCAACTACTCGGCGAGAAGGTGACGGTCGCGCTGGACCGGCCGCTCGGCGACCGCATCCTGCTGGACGCGTTCGCGGGCCGCCCGATGCGCGGCACGGACTGAGCCATCCTCCTGCTCACTGCTCCTGAAGGACCTTCACGTCCCATGGGCCGAGCGGCACTTCGGATGCGTACTCGGCACCGGAGAGCACGTCCCTTACCGCGTCCGGGACGGTGACGGTCACCGGGTCCCACGACCAGTTGTGCAGGAAGCGGACCCGGCGGCCGTCCCGGGACCTGGCCGAGGTCGACGTGACGCTCGGGTGCGCCGGACGCCAGGCGTCGGCGGCGGGGGTGGCCCACTGGAGCAGGGCCTGGGCGAAGGCCGGGTCCGGGACGGTGCCGACGTAGGTGATCCGGCCGGCCCCGTGGCGGTGGGTGGTGGCGGCGGGCCAGCGTCCGAAGTGCGGGTGCTCGTACGCGGCCAGTTCCTCGGCGCCTCGCGGTCGCAGACCGTCGGCCCAGTGCAGCGCGTGGGCCTCGGGCGGCAGGGCGAGGCCGCCCGTGCCGGTCACGGGGAGCGGGTCGGCCAGGTTGCTGAACTCGTCGTACGTCACGCCGGCCGCCTCCGCCAGGCGCGCGGGCTGCATGTCGGTGCGGGCGCGCGCCTCGTGGTCGCCGTAGGCGGTGCGGGGGCCGAGGACCAGGTGGCCGCCCTGCTCGGCGTAGGCCTTCAGCCGGTCCAGGGTGGCGTCGTCGGCGGCGTAGTAGGCCGGGACGACGAGGACCGCCGGCAGTTCGGCGTCGGGGAGCTGGCCCGGGTGGAGGATGCGGGACTGGAGTCCGGCGTCGAAGGCGCCCCGGTAGAAGGCGTCGAAGACCGTCTCGTAGGACCGGTCGTCCGGGCCGCCGTCGGGCTTGGCCAGCGGGGGCTGTGCCTGGAGGGCCCATTTGCTGGGGCCGTCGTAGAGGAAGGCGACATCGGCGTCGGGGGTGAGGGACGCCACCAGGTCGCCCGCCTTCTCCAACTCCTCACCCAGTACGGCGAGTTCGCGGTAGACGCGGCCGGGGCGGCCGTTGTGCGGCAGGACGCCGCCCCAGTAGGTCTCGGCCCCGAAGTGCAGGGTGTGCCAGTGCCAGTACTCGATCATCGAGGCGCCACGCGAGACGAGTGCCCAGGCGGCCTGACGGTACTGGCCGTCGTAGGCGGGCCGGTTGTTCCACGGCCAGCTGATGGCCTGCGCGTTGGTCTCCGTGACGAGGAACGGCTCCTGGCGGGAGGAGTACATGCGGTCGGCGCTGCGGTAGAACGCCCAGGTGCCGTTGGTCGTCCAGTCCTGTCCGGAGCGGCCCCGGTCGGGCAGGGCGAGGGCGTCCTGCATCGTGTAGTACGGGTTGCCCGCGGTGACGTCGAGGGCCTCGGTGAGCCTGTCGTCCTCGACGCCCTGGCGGTCGTAGGAGATGCAGGTGGTGACGAACTGGTCGGGGCGGGCGTACTCGCGGACGATGTCGGCCTGCCAGGCGATGAACTCGGTGGTGAGGCGGGCCTGGAAGCGTCGCCAGGCCAGGTCGTACTGCGGCTGGGCGTTGCCGTCGGGGGTCCACAGGTCGGCCCAGGTGGAGAGGCGGTGTGACCAGTAGACGAGGCCCCACTCACGGTTGAGGGTCTCGACGTCGCCGTAGCGTTCGCGCAGGTCGTCGGTGAAGCGCTGGAAGACGCCGTGGTTGTGGAAGAGGTGCAGACCGGGTTCGTTGTCGACCTGGAAGCCGATGACGGCCGGGTGGCCGGCGTAGCGGGCGACGATCTTTCGGATGATCCGTTCGGCGTGGAAGCGGAACGCCGGGTGGGTGAAGTCGACCTCCTGACGGGCGCCCCAGCCGTGGCGCACACCGGTGCGGTACTCCCCCGCGATCTCCGGGTACTGCCGGGCCAGCCACGGCGGCACCGCGTACGTCGGTGTTCCGAGGATCACCGAGATGCCGCGCTCGTGGGCGCCGTCGAGGACCGGCTGGAGCCAGTCGAGGTCGAAGCGGCCGTTCTCGGGCTCCCAGGTCGACCAGACGGACTCGCCGACCCGGATCACGGTGAAGCGGGCCTCGGTCATCAGGTCGAGGTCGTCCTTGAGCCGCTCGTGGGGCTGGTACTCGTGGTAGTAGGCGGCGCCGAACAGGACGCGGGGTGGAAGCGCGAACATCCTTCTCCCATACGGTGGTTGAGGTGGATCGGGGTGGGTCGGGGTGGGTCGGGGTGGG
>NZ_JAKEIP010000372.1 GCF_021474425.1 Streptomyces muensis
ATCGTGTGGACCGATGACCCGGCAGCGCCCGACGCCAAAGACAAAGAACCGGGGAAAGAACCAATCCCGCCCCACCCCCCATTCCGCCACATCGGTCAGCACACAGCGTGAACACGACGCCCCCACCCCGGGATCACGCTCACTTACGGTCATCCTCCGGTCCGCTCCCGGCACTTCCGCACAACGCGTTACCACCCCGACACACAGAGGTTTAACGTCCTCCACCAGGTGACCGGCTCCCCACCGCCGCCCGGGCCAGGGGCGGCAGTCGGACACCACCGCCGAGAAAGTCCGGCGGCGGCCCGCTCCCCCTGTGCAGGCCGCCGCCGGACGCGTAACCCGCCCCCGGGCGGCCGTACGTCCGCACCCCCAGGCGGCCCGTACGCCCGCCGCTCCCCCGGGGCGGTCCGAGGCGGTCGTACGAAAGGACGTGCAGTCCACGTGGCAGCGCACCGAAAGCCCCGTCAGCGCTCGGCCGGCGGCAGTACGGCCCGCACGGCATGGACGATCGCCCTGGCGGGCGCGGCGACGGCGACGGGCTTCGACGGGACAGGGCATGCCGAGCCGCAGCTGACTCCGGCGCAGGTGAAGGCGAAGGTGGACAAGCTGTACCAGGAGGCGGAGGTCGCCACCGAGAAGTACAACGGCGCGAAGGAGCAGGCGAACGCGGCCGAGCAGCGGATCAGAACGCTTCAGGACGAGGCCGCCCGCAAGACCGAGAAGCTCAACTCGGCGCGGGAAGCGCTCGGTTCGATGGCCGCGGCGCAGTACCGTGACGGCGGCCTCGACCCAGCCCTCCGCCTGGCTCTCTCCGCCGACCCCGACCGCTATCTCGACGGCGCGGAGTTCGCCGAACGCACCGGCAACCGTCAGGCCGCATCCGTCGCGAGCGTCCGCAGCCAACTCCGCGAGATCGAGCAGCTGCGCGGGGCGGCGCACATCGAACTGACCTCGCTGAAGTCCCGCCAGTCAGAACTGCGACAACACAGCAGGACGATCAACGGCAAGCTGGACACGGCCCGCACCCTGCTCGCCCGGCTGACCGCCGAGGAACGCGCCCGGCTCCAGTCGAACGGCACGGACCGCGCGGCCCGCTCCTCGACAGGCGGCCGCGACGCCCTGACGGCCCCCGGCTCGGCCACGGCTCAGGCCCCCAACGCCCGCGCGGCGGCAGCCGTTTCGTATGCCTACTCCAAGCTGGGCAGCCCCTATGTCTGGGGCGCGACCGGCCCGGACGCCTTCGACTGCTCCGGCCTCACCCAGGCCGCCTACCGCTCGGCCGGTCTCTCCCTCCCCCGCACGACCTACGCCCAGATCGACACCGGCCGCCGTGTCTCCCGCTCCGAACTGCTCCCGGGCGACCTGGTGTTCTTCTACTCCGGCATCAGCCACGTCGGCCTCTACATCGGCAACGGCCAGATGATCCACGCCCCGAACCCCTCGGCCCCGGTCCGCGTGGCCCCACTC
Source organism: Streptomyces muensis (assembly GCF_021474425.1). Taxonomy (GTDB): domain Bacteria; phylum Actinomycetota; class Actinomycetes; order Streptomycetales; family Streptomycetaceae; genus Streptomyces; species Streptomyces muensis. The sequence goes on from NZ_JAKEIP010000372.1 coordinate 1,468, forward strand.
GACGAGATGCCGTTCGCGGGGGCCACCCGGGTGGCGTGACCCAGCCGGCGCCCCGGCACCACCGGGGCCGGTCTCACACCAGACGCCGGGCCGTCGCCCACCGAGTCAGCTCATGCCGGTTGGACAACTGGAGCTTCCTCAGCACCGCCGACACATGCGACTCGACCGTCTTGACGGAGATGAACAGCTGCTTGGCGATCTCCTTGTACGCGTATCCCCGCGCGATCAGCCGCAGCACCTCCCGCTCGCGCTGGGTGAGCCGGTCGAGGTCCTCGTCGACCGGTGGGGCGTCCGTCGAGGCGAAGGCGTCCAGGACGAACCCGGCGAGGCGCGGCGAGAACACCGCGTCGCCGTCCTGGACCCGGAAGATGGAGTCGACCAGGTCCGTGCCGGTGATCGTCTTCGTCACGTACCCGCGCGCACCGCCCCGGATCACGCCGATCACATCCTCCGCCGCGTCCGAGACGGACAGGGCGAGGAAGCGGACCGGCTGCTCGGCGTCGGCCATCAACGGGGCACAGCGGCGCAGGACTTCGACCCCGCCGCCACCCGGGAGGTGCACGTCGAGGAGAACGACCTCGGGCCGTGTCGCGGTGATGACGGTGACCGCCTGGTCGACGTCGTCGGCCTCCCCGACGACCTCGACGCCGGTCTGCTCGGTCCGGCCGATCTCGGCCTGGACTCCGGTACGGAACATGCGGTGGTCGTCGACGAGGACCACGCGCACATGCCGCTCGACCGCGCTCGCACCGGTCGACTCCACAGGCTCGTTCGCCTCGGTCGGGTCGCTCATGACGTCTTCTCCGCCCTCTCCATCTCCAGCTCGACCTCCGTACCGCCGTCGGGCACCGCCCGCAGCCGGGCCGTGCCGCCGTTGCGCTCCATACGGCCGATGATCGATTCTCTGACGCCCATGCGGTCGGCGGGTATCGAGTCGAGGTCGAAGCCCGGACCGCGGTCCCGCACGGACACGAAGACGGTCTTTCCCTCCACCTCGGCGTAGACCTGCACGGCGCCGCCCTCGCCACCGTACTTCGCGGCGTTCACCATCGCCTCGCGCGCGGCCTGCATCTGCGCACCGATTCTCTCGTCGAGCGGGCAGTCGCCGACGACCACGACCTCTATGGGGACGCCGTGCTTGTCCTCGATCTCGGCGGCGTTGCGTCGGACCGCGTCGGCGAGGTTGGCGGGCTCGTCCTCCTCGTCCTTGCCGGTGCCCTCGGGTTTGTAGAGCCAGGTGCGCAGGTCGCGCTCCTGGGCGCGGGCGAGGCGGCGGACCTCGTTCGCGTTCTCCGCGTTGCGCTGGATCAGGGTCAGGGTGTGCAGCACCGAGTCGTGGACGTGCGCGGCGACCTCGGCGCGCTCCTGGGCGCGGATGCGCATCAGGCGCTCCTCGGACAGGTCCTGTGTCATCCGGACCAGATACGGACCCGCGAGGAGCGTTATGCCGACGAGGACCGCCAGGGCCGCCTGGAGGACGGAGCCGAGGTGGGCGGCGGAGCCCTGGAGGACGAAGATGCCGGACACACCGGCCGTGACCAGCACGACGCCGCCCGCGGCACGCAGCAGGGTGAGGGTGCGCCGACGCCGGCCGACCTCCATCCAGCGGGCCCGGCGGGAGTTGTCCGCCTGGCGCCAGACCAGGGCGACACCCGCGCCGACGAGCACGGCGGGCAGGAGGTAGGCCTTGGCGCCGCTGCCCAGGTCCACGCTGCCGACGAAGACCATCGCCACCACGACCATGAGGAGCAGCGCGACGATCTGCCCCTTGTCCGGCTTGCGGGCGACGAGTCTGCGCCGGCCGTCGGGTGCGGTCTCGGTGGCGAAGGGGGAGGGCCGCTGCGCGCCGACGCCGCCGACGCCGAGCGGCACGAAGAACCAGAACGCGGCATACAGCAGCGCACCCAGGCCGTCGGCCATGAACAGGCCGACGAAGACGAGTCGCACCCAGATCACGGGCAGGCCGAGATGCCCGGCGAGCCCCCGCGCCACGCCCCCGAGCCAGCGTCCGTCGCTGCTGCGGTAGAGCTTGCGCGGCGGCCGCGGTTCGACGAGTGGCGCTGCTGCGGCTTCCGGCATGCCATCGATGTTCACACGGTCGGAGCACCAGGGCATCAGGGTCGACCCCCGATACTCCCCTGATCTTCGACCCCCGCCGCGTCGAACGCTTCCCCCGCCCCCTCCTCAGGGCCGATATCAGGGTCCGACCAGGGTCATTCCGACTCCCGCGAGACCGACCCGCCCGTCACCATGGACACATGACAGATCACCAGCCCGCCGCGGACCCCGTGCCCGAGCAAGCGGGCGTGGAAGCGGAGGCACTCGACCCGCCGCACAGGTTCCGGCGCGACCGTCGGCACAAGATGCTGGCCGGCGTGTGCGCCGGGCTCGGGCGGCAGTGCGACATGGACCCGGTGATCTTCCGGATCACCCTCGCCGTGCTCTCCGCGACCGGTGGCATAGGCCTGCTCTTCTACGGCTTCGCCTGGCTCTTCGTCCCGTACGACGACGAGGACGAGAACGAGGTGCGCAAACTGCTGACCGGCCGCGTCGACGGCCAGGCGCTGACGGCCGTGCTGTTCGCGCTGGTCGGCTGCGGCGTGTTCCTGACGATGCTGAAGAACGGCGGTGTGCTGGCCTTCGCCGTCGTCCTCTCCCTCCTCGTCGCGGGCGCCGGCTACTGGTCGCGGCACCGCGGCACCCCCGACCCCGACCCGCTCGCCGCGCAGGCCGTCGCCGACGCCCCACCGGAGGCCCAGGCCCCCCCAGTCCCCGCCGCCTACCCCTCCTGGTGGCGCGACCCCATCGTCAAGGACGGCACCCACGAGGGCGGCACAGGCTATCTCTGGGGCCCGGGCGACTCCCGCGACCGCGACATCGCGGCGGCCGTCAGCATCGGCCTCGGCACCTGGAGCAGCCGCGGGGACATACGCGACCGACGCCCCCAGCCGAAGCCGCGCGGCCCCCGTTGGATCGGCGGCTGGGTGTTCCTGCTGGCCCTCCTCGCCGGCGCCATCGGCACCGGCGCGACCTGGGAGGACCACGCGCTCGGCACCAGCCTCCAGACCGGCCTGGCCTGCGCGCTGCTCGTGCTCGGCCTGGGCATAGCCGTCAGCGCGTTCCTTGGCCGCACCGGCGCGGGCTCCATATTCCTTGCGATCATCACCGCGGGCCTGCTGGCCGCCTCGGCGGCACTGCCCAAGGACATCAGCACCCACTGGGTCGAGCGGAACTGGCGACCGGCGGCCGTGGCCGACGTACAGCAGGAGTACGACCTCGGCACAGGCGTCGGCACCCTGGACCTGACCGGCCTGACCATCGCCGAGGACAAGACGTTGACCACCAGAGCCGACGTGGGCGTGGGCCGGCTGAAGGTGATCGTCCCCAAGGACGTGACCGTCCAGCTGAGCATCGACGTCGGAGTGGGAGACATCCAGCTCCCGGGCGACGACCAGCAGGACGTGGACGTGGCACCGGGCAAACACAAGGAGCTGACCCTGACACCCCCCACCGGCACCAAGGAGGCGGGCACACTGGACCTCGACCTGAGCGTGGGCGTGGGACAGGCGGAGGTGAGCCGTGCTACGTCATGAGTTCCAGCCCGGCAGGCTGGTCGCCGGCACCTTCCTGACCGTCACCGGCATCATCTACGCCGGCGACGCGGGCGGCGCCTGGGAGACACCCTGGTTCGTGGTGATCCCCCTGGTCATAGCCGGCCTCTGCCTGGCAGGCGCGGTAGGAGTCCTGACCCGGGGAATACGCAAGCGCCGCGGATCCGCGACCCCGCCCCCCATCGACTACCGATAACCGCCCACCCGCTGCCGTCGCCGCCCTCGAAGCGCCGCGTCCACGGACAACATGGGAGCGCCCGCGAGCACGAGAGGCAGCCAGGCCATCAGATAGGCCAGGTCGTTGCCGTAGTAGTACGGATCGGAGGCCCAGCTCACCGTCAACCACAAGCTCAGCGAAATCAGCGCCCCACCGAGCGCCGCCAGTCGGGCGAACAGCCCGATCAACGTCCCGATACCGACGGCCAACTCACCGAAGGCAATGGCATAGCCGAACCCGACGGGACTCTCCAGAGCCATGTCCACCATGGCCGGAATGGCCGAGGAGTCACGAACGGCACGCATCATGTCACCGACCGACCCCGCACCGGAGTCCTTCATAAAGGCACTGTCGGTGAGCTTGTCCAGCCCGGCATAGATAAAAGTGACGCCCAGAAAAACGCGCAGCGGAAGCAGCGCATACCGGGAAGCCGTATCCCGCCAATTCCGGTCGCCGTCGAGATAAGGGGTGTGCGTGTCCGAATGCATACCGTGAGTCATCGCCCGTAGCCGCCTCTCGCCCGCCCTGCCGTGACCCCTCAACAGACGATACGTACGCAGCGCCCGCGCCGCTCACCTGTCACAGCCCCGTATTCTCCGACCACCCCCGCCCAAGGGAAACCCCGCGTCAGCAATGGGAGCAACTCCCCCACACACCCGCAGTCGCCCACGGCGGCAAGGGGCCGTGTCGGGGGGTGTCCGCCCGCAGCGGCGGGCGTCAACGCCGAGCCCCTCTCAAAGCAACCGAGCCGCCCGACCGAGGACGGACACCCCCCGGCGCGGCCCCGACCCACAACCCACCGCAAGGCGCTACGCGAACCCCCACCAAAGAGCCAGGGGCCGCCGCAGGCATCTCAGGGGCGCGGGGAACTGCGCAAAAACGCCCGCCCCCACCGAACCCGCAGAGACCACCGC
>NZ_JAKEIP010000373.1 GCF_021474425.1 Streptomyces muensis
CCCGCCGACCCCGTCTCCCTCCCGGCCCTGATCCAGCGCGAGCACCACGGTTCCGACCTGCGCCTCGGTGCCGTACGCCTGCGTACCGACGCCTACACGCAGTACGCCGTCACCTACCGGTCCGACGGGCTGACCATCTCCGGGATCATGAACGTCCCCCGGGGCGAGGGTCCCTTCCCCGCGCTGGTCCTGGCGCACGGCTATATCGATCCGGACGTGTACACGACCGGCCGTGGCATGCCCCGGGAGCAGGACCTGCTCGCCCGCGAGGGCTATGTCGTCCTGCACACCGACTACCGCAACCACGCCGGCTCCGACGACGACCCCGACAACGACGTCAACCTGCGGCTCGGTTACACGGTGGACGTCGTCAACGCCGTACAGGCCCTGCGGTCCGCCGCCCGGCCGGACGTCGACGACGGGCGGATCGGGCTGCTGGGGCGGTCGATGGGCGGCGGGGTGGTGTACAACGCGCTGGTCGTGGCGCCCGGCCTCGTCGACGCGGCCGTCGTCTTCGCACCGGTCAGCTCGCGCCCGGAGGAGAACATCGACCGGTTCCAGCGCCCCGAAGGGGACCCGCTCGTCGAGGAGATCGAGGACGCGCACGGCACCCCGGAGGAGAACCCGGAGTTCTGGCGGCAGGTCTCGCCGGTCACCTATGCCGACCGGGTCACCGAACCCTTGCTGGTCCATCACGGCACCGCCGACGACACCTGCCCCCTGGCCTGGTCGAAGGCGACCGTCGCCGCGTTCGAGGCGGCGGGGAAGGACGTGGAGCTGCGGACGTGGGCGGGCGAGGGGCACACCTTCGGGCCCCGGTGGCGGGAGTCGATGGACGTCACGACGGCGTTCTTCGAGCGTCACCTGGGCTGAGCTCGCGCTTGTGACGCATCACGCACGGCCGGCCCGCGAGATTTTTTCCCTCGGCGGTGATTGTTTCGCGCGTCGCGTCCGTACCTCCTGGAGTACTGAGCCGTTCGTCTCTGGAGGCACGATGCCCATCTCGCGCCGCATGGTAGGAACCGTCTTCGTGGGAGGCGCCCTCGTCCTGACCCTCTCCGCCCTTGCCTACCCCGCCATGCTGGGCGTGGAGAACACCTCCGCCAACCAGGACCGCGTCATCACCAACACGCAGTACGGTCCGCTGACCGAGGCCGACCGGGACTTCGTGGTCAAGGTCCGCGCGGCCGGGCTCTGGGAGCACCCGCTGGGCATGATGGCCATGCAGCGCGGCACGACCCCGGAGATGAAGGAGGCCGGCGAGCACCTCGTCGTCGGACATGCCCGCCTGGACCTCGCCTGCCGCAAGATCGCCTCCGAGCTGAACATCACGCTGCCCAACCAGGCCAGCCCGCAGCAGCAGCAGTTCGTGGCGACCGTGGACTCCAAGACGGGCAAGGAGTTCGACGCCACCGGGGTGGCGATCATGCGGGTGACGCACGGGCAGATCTTCCCGACCATCGCGAAGATCCGGGCCAACACGCAGAACACCATGGTCCGTCAGCTGGCCGACCTGGCGAACGACACCGTGCTCGACCACATCACGGTCCTGGAGAAGACCGGCCTGGTGAACTTCGACGCCAACAACTTCCAGCAGACGACGCCGCCGAAGCTGCCGAAGGACCAGCTCACCCCGCCCGCGCCGCAGCCGGGCGCGCCGGTCCTCACGCTCGCCATCCCCAAGGGCCTGGAGGACCTGAACACCGCGTCCCCGTCGGCGCTGCCGAGCGCGGACGTCAAGTGACGGCGGACGTCGACTGACCGAGGCAGTGGGCCGCCGTATCAGCCCGTCTTCCACCCCCACGGCGTGTCCAGCCGCTCCCACTCCGCGGCCCACTGCTCCAGCCTCCGGCGCTCCATCCCCTGCCGTACCACCCAGGCGGACCCCAGGACGAGACCGAAGGTGCCCGCGCCGGCCAGGATGCCTCCGGCGATCGAGTGCAGCGTCATCTCGCTATCGGACAGTGGTTCGTTGGCGATGACGCCGTTGCGGTCCGTCCACACCTCGACCTTGCTGCCCGCGTGCGTGCTGGGCGGCACGCGTGCCTCGTCCGTGTGGGTCGTGCCGTCCGGGTCCGTCCAGCGGACCGTGGACCACACGAGATGGTCGGTGGTGACCCGCGAGGCCCCCGGATCCTCGGCTTCCTTCACGAGTACGGCCGTCACCTTGTGGCTGCGGGCCCGCTGCTCCTGCGCGGAGGCGATCACCGCGTCCGCCGCCGCCCGGCCCGCGAACACGGCGCCGACCAGCGCCAACAGCCATGCGCACAGCACGACCCAGGCCTCGATGACGTCACTGCGCCGCCTCAGCGGGCTGCGCCGCCATCGCCACAGCCGCACCCTCGGGCACCCGGAAGCAGCCATGCCGACACCCCCTTGAGCACCGACAGCACACTTCCAGTGTGCGCCCACCTGCCGTCGGACGCTCGTGCTTCCGGCCATGAATCATTGAATGAAGCATTCAGCATCCCTACCATCTCCCGATGGATACATTCATCCTGTCCCGGGAGGACCTGTGCGTCCCGTGGTTCCTGTGTTTCCAGTCCGCCGTGTCAGACGCCCCCTGCGCCCGCTGATACCGGCCACCGCCGCCGCCCTGTTGCTGGCCCTCGGTCTCACCGCCCCGGCCACGGCCGCGGCCCCCGAGCCCCGCACCCGGGTTCCGCAGGTGTGGCCGACGCCGAAGAGCGTGCACGCGGGCCCGGGGCGGCTCACCGTGCCGGACCGGGTCGTCGAGGTCGTCGGCCCGCGCACCGACCCCGCCGCCCGCCGCCTGGTCGAATCGGTCCTGCGCGACGCCGGCGCCGAGCACATCGTCACCGTCCCCGCGGGCGAGCGCCCGCCCGCCTCCGGCCTCACGGTCCACATCGGCGGCCCCACCGAGAACCCCGCCACCGGCGCGGCCCTGAGGGAGCTGCGCGCGAAGTCCCCGACCGGCCTGCCCTCCGGCGGCTACGTTCTCGCCGCCGGCCGCTCCCACGGCCGTGCCCTCCTCGCCCTCTCCGGCTCCGACACCACCGGCACCTTCTACGCGGCCCAGACCCTGCGCCAACTCCTCACCGGCGACCGGATACCCACCGTGACCGTCCGCGACTGGCCCACGGCCGGCCTGCGCGGCGTCATCGAGGGCTTCTACGGCACCCCCTGGTCGCATGCCGAGCGCCTCGCCCAACTGGACTTCTACGGCCGTACGAAACAGAACGTCTACGTCTACTCCCCCAAGGACGACGACTACCTCCGCGCCCGCTGGCGCGAGCCGTACCCGCCCGCCGAACTGGCGAAGCTGAAGGAACTGGTCGACCGCGCCCGCGCCAACCACGTCCGCTTCACCTACGCCCTCTCCCCCGGCCTCTCCGTCTGCTACTCCTCCGCCGCCGACATCAAGGCGCTCACCGCCAAGTTCGACTCGCTGTACGCCATCGGTGTGCGCTCCTTCGCGATCCCGCTGGACGACATCAGCTACACGAAGTGGAACTGCGCCGCCGACGAGGCGGAGTTCGGGACGGGCGGCGGTGCGGCCGGTGCCGCGCAGGCGCATCTGCTCAACACGGTGTGGCGGGAGTTCACCGCCGAGCACACCGACCTCGAACCCCTGGAGATGGTCCCCACCGAGTACTCCGACCTCGCCGACTCCCCGTACAAGAAGGCGCTGCGGGAGAAGCTCGACCCGTCCGTGGTCGTCGAGTGGACCGGCGTCGGCGTGATCGCGCCGACCATCACCGCCGAGCAGGTGAAACAGGCGCGCGAGGTCTACGGCCATCCGATCCTGGTCTGGGACAACTACCCGGTCAACGACTACGTCACCAGCCGTCTCCTGCTCGGCCCCTACACCGGCCGCGAGCCCGGCGTGGCGAGCGCGTCGACCGGGGTGACCGCCAACCCGATGGTCCAGGGCGAGGCGAGCCGGATCGCCCTGTTCACCTCGGCGGCCTACCTTTGGAACCCGGACGCGTACGACCCACGGGCCGCCTTCCTCGCCTCCGTACGGGATCTCGCCGGGCCCGACGCCGCGCCCTGGCTGCGGATCTTCGCCGAGAACAACCACTCCTCCCAGCTCGATCCGACCGAGTCCCCGACCCTCACCGCTCTGATCTCCGCCTTCCGCAAGGCCTACGAGCAGGACAGCGGCCTGGACCGGGCCGCCGCCGAGCTCAGGGGCTACTTCGCCGACATGGCCGCCACCCCGGACCGGTTGCGCGCGCTGCTCGACAACCCCGGGTTCCTCGACGAGACCTCGGCCTGGCTGGACAAGCTCGGCCGCTACGGCGGCGCGGGCGAAACCGCCGTGGATCTGCTGCTGGCGCACAAGGACGGCGACGCGGACGCCGTCACCCGGTACTGGACCGCGCTGCGGGCCGAGCGCAAGGCGCTGGACGCCGTGCCCGAGCAGGTCTCCCCGGGCGTGATGGACCAGTTCCTCTACACGACGATGCTGGAGACCGCCCCCGACCCCGGCGTCGACGCCTCCTTCTCCCCTGACGCGCTGTCCCTGCGGCCCGGGGCCTCCGCCACGGTCACCCTCGACCTGTCCGACGCCCGGGCCGAGACCGTCGGCTGGAAGCTGGACCTGCCCGAAGGGGTCACTGCCACGCCCGCCGAGGGCACGGCGACCACCCCGGCCTCGGTCACCGTCACCCTCACCGCCGACGAGACCGCCGCCGAAGGCGTCCGTTCCGTCGTCGTGTCGGGCACGGGGCTCCTCGACCGCGCGCTCCCCGTCCAGGTCACCGACGGCACCGGTACCCCACGGGCACTGACCGCCAACTTCAGTGGCGCGTCGGTCAGTTCCATCGACCTGTCCACCGGGACGACCAAGGACATCGCGGTCGGCGCCAACCCGGGCGAGGTCGTGGTGAGCGCCGACGGGCGTACCGCGTACGCCGCCAACCAGGGCTCGAACACGGTCAGCGTGCTCGACGTGGCGGGCGGCACGGTCACGGCCACGGTCGCCGTCGGCCGGGTCCCGGCCGGCCTGGCGCTCACCCCGGACGGCGGCACGCTGTGGGTGGCCAACTACACCGACGGCACGGTGCAGCCCGTGGACACCGGCACGCTCAGGGCGGGCGCGCCCGTCCGGGTCGGCGACGGGCCGGAGAACATGGCGGTCACACCCGACGGCAGGACGCTGTACGTGGCCAACATCCACGACAACACGGTCACGCCCGTCGACCTCGCCACCGGCACCGCCGAGGACCCGGTCGCGGTCGGCCCGAGGCCCTTCAACGTGGTCGCCGCGCCCGACGGGAAGACGGTGTACGTGTCCAACTCCGGTGGCTCGACGGTGACTCCGATCGACACGGCGACCAACGACACCGAGCCGACGCTGCTGGTCACCGGCCAGGCCTACGGGCTCGGGCTGTCCCCGGACGGCCGGACGCTGTGGGTCAGCCCCAGCACCGGGGACCGCGTCACCCCCGTCGACACGGTGACCGGCGCGCCCGGCACCGAGGTCACGGTCGGAAGGTCCGCCTTCGACGTCGGCCTGGACTGGGACGGCGGTACGGCCTACGTGACCACGGCGGACGGCAACCGCCTGGTCCCGGTCGACACCGCGTCGGGCACCGCAGGGACACCTTTGACGACGGGCGCGTATCCGCTGGCCGTCGCGCTGACGCCGGTACCCGTGGAGTGATCAGCTCGCGGTGCGCCGGATCCGTCCGGCGTACCGCTTCTCCAGTTCCAGGTTGCCCTCGAACCCGCCGGGCACATTGGCGGAGACGTACACGGGCGGTCGCTCCCCGGCCGCGAGGAGCAGCCCCGAGGCCTCCGCGACGGCCATCTGCACCAGCATCACGCCGGTGAGCGTGGACAGGGCGCACACCGCTCCGCCGCCGGGCAGCTCCAGCAGCGCGTCGCCGGGCGGGGCCGCGTTGTCGAGGACGACGTCCGCCAGGTCGGCGAGCTTCTTGCCGCTCGCGTGGCCCGCGGGAACGGCCCGGGTGTGGGCGAGGGAGGTGAGGGCGAGGATCCGGTGGCCCTGTTCCTTGGCGTGCAGGGCCATCTCGACGATGACGTTGTTGACGCCGGAGTTGGAGATGATGACGAAGAGGTCCTCGGGGTGCGGGGCGGCCAGGTCGTAGAGGCGGGTGGCCACGCCGGGCCGGCGTTCCAGAAGCGGATCGTCGAGGACGCTCGGTGCGTCACCGCCGTACAGGACGAGGTCGGCGATGCTGAGCCGGTTGGTGGGCACCAACCCGCCCGCC
>NZ_JAKEIP010000374.1 GCF_021474425.1 Streptomyces muensis
GGGCCGAGGGCCGGTTCCGGGCCGGGCGCGGGGGGCGTTGTGGCCCGGTCGTTCCGTTCCGGGGAGGCCGGCAGCCAGCGGGCCAGCCACAGGGCGTCCGCCAGTTCCTCGACGCCGGGTGGGATGCCCGCGTCCCGCATACGCGCGACCAGCGCCGTGAGCACGGGGCTCACGCCGTCGGCCGGGAGGTCGGGGGCGCGGGGCGTCATCGGCTACCGGGGCCCTCGGTCGAGGGGCTGCATCAGCAGCTCCGAGATCTCCTCGCGGCGCCGGTCGGCCTCCCGGGCGGCGTGCTGGGCGAGGAAGATGGCGTTGAGCAGCTGGTCGGTGGGGCGCAGCGCGCCGTCCGCCTCGGACTGGGTGAACTGGTCGACGAGGTCGCGGTTGGCCTCGTAGGCGCCCTGCCCGAAGTGGGCCTGGACGAGGGCGGCGAGCCGTTCGTCGCGGGGGGCCTTGAGGTCGAGCGGGATGCAGCGGCGCAGCAGGGCGGCGGGGAACTCGCGCTCGCGGTTGCTGGTCATGATGACGAACGGGAAGGCGTGGCACTGGACCTGACCACCGGTCACCGTGACCCGGCGCCCGTCGTCGGTGAGGACCCGCACCTCGGGGTCGCGGTCGGCGATGCGCTCCAGCTCGGGGATGGCGAAGCGGCCTTCCTCCAGGACGTTCAGCAGGTCGTTCGGCAGGTCGATGTCGCTCTTGTCCAGCTCGTCGATGAGCAGCACCCGGGGCTTGTCGGCGGCGAGCAGCGCGGTGCCGAGCGGGCCGAGCTTGATGTACCGGCCGATGTCCTGGGCGCCTTCCTCGCCGGGCAGCTGGGCGTCCTGGAGGCGGCCGATGGCGTCGTAGGTGTAGAGGCCGTCGCGCAGTTCGCTGCGGCTGACGATCGGCCACTCCAGGACGCGGCCGAGGTCGAGCTCGTAGGCGACGGAGTGGGCGAGTGTCGACTTGCCGACACCGGGTTCGCCGGTGACGAGCAGCGGGCGCCTGAGATACAGGGCGGCGTTGACGAGTTCGAGGGCGTCGGGGTCCTGGACGGGCAGCGGGACGGTGCGCTCGCCGAGCCTGCGGTGGGTGGCGGAGTCGAGCTGCGGGATCTCGTAGTCGACGGGCGTGGCGTCGAACTTCCGCCAGGGCGGTGGTTCCGGCAGCGCGTCGATCCTGGCCGGATCCGGCTCCCCCACGCCCCGGTAGATGAACCACTCGCTCATGGTGCGCTCCTCGTCGACGGTCGGTGGTGGTCCACGTCCTGGCCGAAGGGAGCGTCGTGCGCCCGCAGCGGGCCCCTGGAAACATACCCGGAACTGCCGTAATACACCTGGGATTTCGGCCAGGCTTCGGTGCTGTTCACAGCGGTGCGTCCACGGTCTCGGTCTCCTCGGCCGGCAGCGGCCGGCGCGGGTCGTCGTAGAGCAGGGCGAGCGGTTCGGCCCAGGTGCTGTCGGGCCGTTGCTCGCTGATGTCCTGCCGTACGTGGCGCAGCCGGTCGGGGAGTTCGGCGAGCGAGCCGATCGTTTCGAGGAACTTCTCCACGCGCGCGTGGAGCGTGTCGCACTCGGGCAGACAGGCGCCGCGCTCGGGGTGCGGGCCGATGTGCCAGAGCGCCACGGGGTGGCCGCTGCGCAGCGCGTGCTTCATGGCGACGTTGCCGGTGCCCTGTCCGGCCGGGCGGCACATCACGGGGATGCGGTGGCGCTCGGCGGCGTGGTAGCCGGTGGCGTCCACGGCGCCCGGCGGGGGCATGCGCCAGCCCTCGAAGCGCCGCCCGGCGGTGATGCCCTGCCAGCGGTCGAGCCAGAGGTTGTCCGGATATCCCCGGCGCTCAAGAGCGCGCAGCACGAGGCGACGGCGTGCGCCCAGGTGCCCGGGGTCGTTCAGGGCGGCGATGTCCGCGAACCGCCAGCGGTGCACGGCGGTGTCGAAGTGCTCGGCGGGCAGGCCGACTTCGAGCGGTACGGGGTGGCCCTCCCGGTCCTTGGACTCCAGCAGTCCGCCCAGCGGGACGCGCAGCGCCTGGACGAGTTCGTCGGGCCGGCAGCCGTGCACGGAGCGGTCCTCCTTGTGGAGTTCGGGCAGGCCGTCGCCGTCGTCGTACCAGATCTGCCAGAAGAACCGGACGGGCTGCGCGCTGATCACCGGGTCCAGCAGCAGGGCCACGACGGGGCCCTCGCCGGGGCCGGGATAGGAGATCACCACGCGTTCCGGGCCGTGGTCCTCGGGGGGCGGCCGGAGTTCGTCGGGAAGGGTGACGTCCCGGGCCAGCGCGTGCAGATCGCGGCGGGGGTCCCTGCGCAGCCGCCTGGTGATCCAGTCGGCGAGGGCGGGGCTGCCCGCGTCCCGCGCGCGGGCGTGGGCCTCGACGAGCCCGAGGTAGCGCAGGAAGGTGAGCGGGTCGAGCGGGGTGGTGCCCTCGTAGAGCAGACCATGGCCGTCACGCCAGGTCCGCAGCTCGGGCGTGGCACCCGGCCACCGGTTGCCGCTGCGCGCCAGCTTGGCGAGGACATTGACGGTGGGTTCGTCGGGCGGCGACGGCAGCTCGGCCAGCAGGGCGAGCGCCCGGCGCCGGTCGCGGGGCGTCCAGACGGCGCCCTGCCCGTCCGTCGGCCCGCCCTGGAGGTCGATCCAGTTGTCGCCGCTCTCCGACGGCTCCTCGCCGTGCCAGCGGTCATGGGCGGCCATGACCGTGCGGTACGTCTCCCCGAAGCGGCGCAGCGCGGCGATGGCGATGGCCTTGCCGCCGTCCTTGTCTCTGCGCTTGGACTTGATCAGTCCTACGACGGCTCCCGACTCCGGGTCGAGCAGCGGGCCGCCGGACATCCCGGGCTGGAGGTCGATGTCGGGCTTGATGATCAGCCCGTGGGTGTCCTCCTGGCCGTTGATCACGGCGTCCACCATGCGGAAGTGGGCCTCGGGCGGGCCCGGGTAGTAGCCGCAGGCCTTCAGCGCGCCGGAGTGGCGGGCGGCGCGGTCGGTGAGCCACACGCACTCGTGGGGGTGTTCGCCGGTGAGCCGGACCAGGGCCAGGTCCTCGGCCAGCGGGACCCTGGGGTTGCGCGGGTCGGTGATCAGCCACTCCGCGAGCCGGGCCTCGGCGTCGACGCCCTCGCCACGCACCCGGAAGACGAGGGCGCGGTCCGCCGCGAGGTGCCGGCCCAGCACATGGGCGGCGGTCAGCACCCAGCCGGGCGCGACGAAGAAGCCGCTGCCCCATAACGGGCCGTCCTTGCCACCGGCCGGGAGCAGATGGACGGTGGCCGCCCTGACCAGGTCGAAGAGGCGATCGTGCCGCTCGCTCATGCGCCGGCCGCTCTCCGGTCGCCCTCCTCGGCGCCGCCGCGATCGAACTGCCAGGTGAGGGTGACCTCCAGGGACGCCTTGGCCTCCCCACGCGCGAGCACGGCGACCGCAAGGCCCTCCTTGGCGGTCAGTTCCACGCCGAAGGTGATGGAGGCCTCGTCCGGCTTGGCCGCCCGGGCCGCGTCGAGCACGGTGCCGCCGACGGCCTTGATCAGGTCCTGGAGCTGCTCGACCTTGGCGACGGCGGCCTCGGTGAAGCCGACGTCCTCCTGGTCGTCGTAGGGGTCCGCCGCGCCGATCCGGGCGGTGATCACCGTGCCGTCCGGCAGTTCGACATCCTGGATGTGACTCATACCGCTCCCCCGAAGAGCCCGAGCCGCCAGGCCAACCGATCCCGGACGGCGCCCACTTGAACAGCGACGAGGCTAATACCCAGGTTGGTTGCAGGAGTATGCGGGCGTTGCCGCAGGAGTATGCGGCCGCTGCCGCGGGAGTGCGCCGCCGGGCGGGCGTCAGGACACGGCCTAGTCGTCGTCCTCGTCGTCCAGCCGGGCCAGCCACGTCGCCAGGCGCTCCACCGGCACCTCGAAGTCCGGGTTGAGGTCGACGAACGTCCGCAGCTGCTCGGCGAGCCACTCGAAGGTGACCTCCTCCTCGCCGCGCCGCTTCTCCAGTTCCTCGATGCCACGGTCGGTGAAGTACAACTCTTGCTCCTGATACTGACGGGACAAGCCCTCGGGACCTACTCCCTCAGGGTATGCCGCGCCGAGCCGGACCCTCCTCGGGCGTCAGTGGGGTACGTGCCCGGGCCGACCCTCCTCGTCGCCGGTCAGGCACGCGCCGAACCGACTTTCCTCGTCGCCGGTCAGGCACGCGCCGGACCGACCCCCCTCTGCGTCAGTCAGGCACGTGCGTGACGCCGTACGCCAGCCGCAGCGCGCCGTGCGCGAGCAGCACCACCCCGGCCACCACCCACCCACCACTGCGCCGCCGCAGCCCCCAGCCCACGAGCGGTACCCCGACCGCCACCTGGGCCAGGGCGAGGGCGGGTGATCTGGGGCCGCCGACCCAGGGCAGCCAGGGGCCGAGGTGGCGGCCCTCGACGGCGTCCAGTTCCGCGCGCAGGGCGTGCCGCCAGCCCGACCACTCGACCAGGCGGATGTGCGGCTGGTCGCGGGCGGCCGCGCGGAGACCGGCGGCGTCCTCGCCGGGGGCGAGACCGGCGGGCAGGGACACGCCCGCGCGCGTGAGGACGGCGATCAGGCCACGCATGCGTGCCCGTGCGTCGGCCGTGGAGTCGGGGCGTGTCAGCGCGTCCAGGGACTGCATGTCCAGGACCGGGTCGAGACCGAGCCGGCCGGCGAAGGTGCGCATGGCCTCGTCCTCACCGGCCGGGGTGCCGTTGGCGAGCCAGACATAGCCGACGGGGCGGCGGAAGCCGGACGCCAGGGTGTATCCGGCGCGGTCGGCGTCCCACCACAGGGCGAGGACGGGCCAGGGCGCGCCGACGGCGAGGGCGGTGGCCCAGCCGGTCAGGACGCGGTCGACGGGTTCGCCGCCCCCGAGCCACGGCCGGCCCTCGGGAACGAGCACGCTCCACTCCCCGCCGGCCGACGCGAGCAGCATGTCCTCGCGCAGCAGCCGGGCGGCGGGGGCGACGGACTCGGGTTCCGCACGGCAGAGCAGCAGGGCACCCGGGGCGGGGCGGGCCTGACGAGCCGGCCTGGACTGTTCCGTCGACATGACAACACGCTAGGCCGATTTGCCCACCTCGCGAGATTTGTGATCACCAGAACGAGTGCCTTGACTTACGACCACCACGATATATCGTGTTTCTCGTAAGACGCGATATGGCGTGTCGCGTTTCCGATCCGGCCCGTGCGGCCGCGTCCGGTCGCCCAGGAGGTCCGCACCATGTCCGAGTGGTCCGTAGCAGAGCCCAGGAAGCTCACCTTCGACGAGCAGGTGAGCGAGCTCCAGGTGCGCATCGTCAACGGAACGGTGAACGTCGTGGGGACGGACGAAGGTTCCTCCCGCCTGGAGGTCTCCGAGATAGAGGGCCCGCCCCTGATCGTCACCCAGCAGGACGGCACGCTGACGGTGGCGTACGAGGACCTGCCCTGGAAGGGCTTCCTCAAGTGGCTCGACCGCAAGGGCTGGCGGCGCAGCGCGGTGGTCTCCCTCGCGGTTCCGGCCGGCACCCGCGTCGAGGTGGGCGTGGTCGGCGCCGGCGCCGTGGTCTCCGGGATCGACGGCCCGTCGGTCGTCAAGGGCATCACCGGTGACACGACACTCGTCGGCCTGTCGGGCCCGGTCCGCGCCGACACCGTCTCGGGGAACCTTGAGGCCCAGGCCGTCACCGGCGACCTCCGCTTCAACTCCGTCTCCGGCGACCTCACCGTCGTCGAGGGCTCCGGCCCCTCCGTGAAGGCCGACTCGGTCAGCGGCTCCATGATCGTCGACCTGGACCCGGAGGGCCCGACCGACGTCCGGCTGACCAGCGTCTCGGGCGAGATCGCCATCCGCCTGCCGGCCCCGGCGGACACGGACGTCGAGGCCAACACCGCGAGCGGCAGGATCTCCAACGCCTTCGAGGGCCTGCGGGTGCACGGCCAGTGGGGCGCGCACAAGATCACCGGCCGACTGGGCGCCGGCACCGGCAAGCTCCGGGCGACGACCGTCTCCGGCTCGATCGCCCTGCTGCGCCGCCCGCCGAGGGAGGACGAGCCATGGGAGGCGGAGGCCCGGGAGGAGCCCGAGCCGCCGGCCACGGACCCGACGACCGACCCGCTGCCCCACCCTCACCCCACCTCGGGAGACAATTCCGTCTCCGGCCAGGGCTCGGACACGGCGGACACCCCACCCCAGTCCCC
>NZ_JAKEIP010000375.1 GCF_021474425.1 Streptomyces muensis
CCCCCGGCAGGCCCCCACCTCTGAGCCGCCTTTCATCCACGGTCTGGAACTCTCCCGCCGCTTCTACACCGACGCCGTACGCCCCCTCCTGGAGGAGGCCGCCCCCGGCGTCCCCCACTCCGCCGCCCGCATCGGCAGCGGCTCCGAGGTCCTCGGCTACGACACCCCGCGCTCGGCGGACCACGAGTGGGGTCCCCGGCTGCAGATCTTCCTGCACCGGCACGACGTGCCCCGCCACGCCGCCCGCATCAGACACCTGCTCGCCGAACACCTCCCGAAGACCTTCCTGGGCCACCCGACCAACTTCGCGGCCACCGGAGAGAGCCGCGACATCCGCGTCATGCGGCAGACCGACGGCCCCGTCCACCACCGCGTCGAAGTCACCGGCACCTCCACCTGGTTCACCGACGCCCTCGGCTTCGACCCGGCGCCGGGCATCACCCCGGCCGACTGGCTGGCCGTCCCCACACAGCTCCTCGCCGAGGTCACCGCGGGCGCCGTCTTCCACGACGGGCTGCACACGCTCACGCCGTTACGCGAGGCGCTGCGCTGGTACCCCCACGACGTCTGGCTGTACGTCCTGGCCTGCCAGTGGCAGCGCATCGCGCAGGAGGAGGCCTTCGTCGGCCGTGCGGGCGAGGTCGGCGACGAGCTGGGCTCCGCCGTCACCGCCGCCCGCCTGGCCCGCGACCTGATGCGGCTGTGCCTGCTGATGGACCGCCGCTACCCGCCGTACGGCAAATGGCTCGGCAGCGCCTTCGCCCGCACCGCCGCCGGCCCCCGTCTCTCCCCCGTGCTCACGGCCGCGCTCGCCGCCACGGACTGGCACACCCGCGAACGCCACCTGGTCCACGCGTACGAGATCGTCGCGCACCAGCACAACCAGCTCCACCTGACCGACCGCGTCGACCCCGCCACGCGCCCGTACCACTCCAGACCCTTCCAGGTCCTGCGCGCCGACCGCTTCACCGCGGCCCTGACCGCCCGCATCACCGACCCGACCCTCAAGGACCTGCCGCTCGTCGGCGCGGTGGACCAGTTCGTCGACAGTACGGACGTCCTGACCCGCCCGGAGTCGGCCCGCACCCTGAGTCACGACGTACGCAAGCCCTGACCGGCCCGCACGACGGACCCGCCGGAGACGTCGGACACCGCGAGCGCCTCCAGCTCCCGGGCGACGGCCGCACCGATCAGCTCGGCGTCACCGGCACGCGCGTGGCTGACGACCGTGAGCGTGTAGGCGTCGGCGCAGTGCACGAGACAGAGGTTCGCCGTACCGGGAGGGGAGAGCTGCGGCAGGGGGACGACACGCGTCAGCGGGCGGCCGTGCAGACGGCTGGGGTGGTCCCGCCACTTGAACGCGGTGCACAGGCTGGTGGTGAGTTCGGGACGTGCGAGGCGCCGGGCCATCACCCCGGCCAGCCACGGCACGGCACGCGCGGCGCCCTGCAGCGCGGGAAGGATCGCGCGGTGGGCGGCACAGCGCCGGTCGAACCCCGCGACCTGGTCCTGGCATGCAGCGAGCCGCGCCACGGGTGATTCCAGGTCGACGGGCAGCGGCATCCGCAGCACGGTGACGCCGTTGCCGAGCTGCTGTGCGCTGCGCCGGGTCCGCAGGTCGACCGGGACGGTGGCGTAGAAGGGGTTCGATCCCTTCGGCCAGGCCCGCAGCGGCCCGTGGCAGACGCGCAGGGCACCGGCGTACGTACTGAGCAGCAGTTCGTTGAGGGTCGCCCCGCGCCCGCCGGCCGGCTGACGGCGGGCCGTACGCATCACCTGCGGATCGAGCTCCACGACCGCCACCGACGGCCCCACCTCGCCGGGGGAAGCCGTGGGAAGGGGCCGGCCGGGCGCCCCGATCCGGCGCAACTCCCTGCCCACGGCCGCCGCACCGACGGCCGGCCGCTGCCGTACGGTCGCGGTCGGATCCGCAGCGGCCGGCACGCGCGGCGCCGGCGGCGGCACGGCGTCGTCCATCAGCAGCCGGAAGACCGTCTCCAGGGATCGGCCGTCCAGCAGCGCGTGATGGGCGAACAGGACGAGGCCGTACGGCGCGACCAGCAGCCGCCACAGCGGCCGTTCGGACGGCAGCGGGTGGCTGACGCCGTCGGCGAGCAGGGAGCGCAGGTCCTGGTCCGTGGTGGTGATGTGCGCACCGGGATCGAACGGCCGGGCCCTCTCCCAGCGATGGCCCGACAGCGCCCCCGACCCGGTGGGCGGCCGCAGGACCAGGCTCATCCGCTCCAGCCCGCCCCACCGCTCACGGACCCGGGCCCGCACCCGCTCCAGGTCGAACGGCTCGCCGGGAAACACCCCGGCGATACCGATGGTCCCCGGCAGCCCGTTGCGCAGATGCCCCTCGTCGATGGCCGTCAGCCTCATGTGCCACAGCCGTGGGGCGAGTCGAACACGACACAGGCGTTGTGCCCGCCGAAGGCGAAGCTGTTGCTGATCACCGGCCCGTCCGGGATCTTGCGCGGCTCCCCGACGACCATGTCCAGCTCGCACCGGGGATCCAGCCGCGTGAGATGCGCGGTCGGCGGCGCGAGCCCCTCCCGCACGGACAACGCGGTGATCACGGCTTCCAGCGCGCCCGCAAGACCGAGCCCGTGCCCGGTCACGGCCTTGGGCGCGGTGACCGGCACCGCACGCGGCCCGAACAGGGCGCTGATGGCCTGCGCCTCGGCGAGGTCGTTCAACTCGGTGCCGGTGCCGTGCGCGTTGACATGGGTGACGGCGTCGGCGGTCGCACCGGCGTCGGCGAGCGCCTGCTCCATGCACGCCCGCGCCCCGGCGCCGTCGGGATGCGGTGCCGTCAGATGGAAGGCGTCGGACGTACGTCCGTACCCGGTCAGCGTGGCGTAGACGCGGGCGCCGCGCGCGCGGGCCAGGTCCAGCCGCTCCAGCACCAGGAACGCCGCCCCTTCGGCGAGGACGAACCCGCGCCGCCCGACGTCGAACGGCCGTGACGCGGAGCCGGGATCATCGCACTCGGTGACCATCGCCCCGGCCCGCCCGAACGCCAGCGCGGTCGTCGGAGTCAGAGGACTGTCATGGCCGCCGGCCACCACCACGTCCGCGCACCCCGTCCGGATCATCTGCATCGCCTCGCCGACGGCGTGCGTGCCGGAGGCACAGGCGGTGGAGACCGTCAGGCTGGGCCCTACGATCCCGAGCCGCGCGCTGATCCAGTACGCGCCCGCGTTGTTCATCAGTCTGGGCGCGTACAGCACATCGGGCTGTCCGATGCCGTTCTCCTGGCTGATCACCCCGCCGTACCCGGTGCCGGTGACCACCGCCCGCCGACCGGGTTCGACATGCAGTCCCCCGGCGTCCGCCACGGCGTCCACGGCAGCGCACACGGCCAGCTGCACCGAACGGTCCGTCCGCCGCACCTCCTTGGGCGTCAGACAGCCGGCCGGGTCGAAGGCGGTCATCGCCGACGCCGGGTACACGACCGTGCCCTCGTCGTCGAAGGCGTGCAGCGCCGTCGCGGAACGGCAGCGCACGAGACTCTCCCAGAGCTCCTCGGGACTCGCTCCGGCCGCGCTGCGCACGCCGAGGCCGGTGACGGCGACGGCGGGTCGGGCGCTCATCGGGCGAGGGTGGTGTGGGCGCCGGGGGTACGCAGCCGCACGATGAGGTCGGCCACATCACCCACGGTGGACACGCCGGCCTTGTCGGTGCCTCTCAGACAGACCCCGAACAACTCCTCGGACGCCGCTTCCAGTTCGGTGATGTCCAGGCTGTCGGCGCCCAGGTCGGCGACGAGCCGAGCCTGCGGGACCACCGCCTCCGGCGGCACCGACATCACCCGCGCGCACAGCGGGCGCAGCGCTTCCCATACGTCGCCGTGTTCCGCTTCCATGCAACTGCCTCCATCTCCTGGTGCCGTCAGGGCACTGACGGCGTCGCCATCGCGGCCCATGTCTCGAACTCCGTGACGACCGCGTCGGCGAGCCGTTCCGCGTCGTTCGGGCGCAGGTGGCACACCGTGGTGAGGGTGAACGCGTCCCCTGCCTGTGCCAGGGCGAAGCTGACCGTGCCCGGGTGCTGCAAGGGCGGCAGCCCGACCGTGCGCACGAGCCGACGGCCCTGGAAGGTGCCGGCTCCGCCGGGCCACTTCATGGCCGTGGTCGCGGTCGCCGCGAAGCAGTTGTGGCGGCCTCGGTCGGCCAGCAGCCCGGTGACCCAGGGGCCCGTCCGGCGAACCGCTTCCGCGGCCGGGAACAGCACGGTGGCGTGGGCGGCGGCCCGCTCGGGCACGGTGGCCATCGCGGTCTGACAGGCCCGCAGCCGCGCCACGGGACCGTCCACGTCGACGGGCAACGGAACCCGGACGACCGTCAGGGTGTTCCCGAGTTCGCCCGTGGTCGCCCCGGTGCGCAGATCGCACGGTACGGCCGTGTAGACCGGTTCGTCGCGCTGCCGCCACCGCCGCACCGGCCCGTACCGGTCCCGCAGCGCCCCGGCCACGGCGCCGACCAGCAGCTCGTTCAGCGTCGCGCCCCGGCCGTCGGCGGGCTGGCGGCGGGCGGACCGGACCGTGTGCGCGGGCAGTTCACGCACCGCGACCGAGGAGCAGGGCTCCCCGGGCGGCCGCATCGGAAGGGCCTGTCCCGCGGCCGCCATCGCCATGAGCTCCCTGCCCGCCGCACGCAGTCCGGCCCGCGGCGGCGCTACCGACCGCACCGATTCCCGCGCCGCGGGGCCGTCCATCAGCGCGCGCATCAACGTCGCCAGGGACCGCCCGTCCAGCAGCGCGTGCTGGGCGACCAGCGCCAGCGCGAAGTCACCGCCGCGCGCCGCGTCCGGGACCACGTGCAGCCGCCAGGGCGGCAGCCCGCCGCCGAGCGGCCGGTCCACGCTGCGCGCCCACAGGTCGTCCAACTCGGTCCGCGCCACACCGACATGCGCGCCGGGGTCGAACGGCCCCGGCACGACCCACCGCATCCGCCCGCGCCGCCCGGGCATCCCCTGCCGTACCGCCGTACCGCCGTCCCGGGCCCCGTCGAGCACGCAGTTCATCCGTTCAAGGCCCGCCCACCGCTCGGCGACACGCGCCCGCACCTGCTCCACGTCGGGCTGCTCACCGGAGAGGACCACCGCCAGGCCGATCACACCCGGACACCCGTTGAGCAGCAGCATCTCGTCGGCATAGGACAGTCTCATGCGGTCTCTCCGGCTCGCAGTCCAAACGCCCGCCCCGTGATGGAGCGGGCGTCGAACCGAACTCTTCCTCGGTCTACTTGAGCGCTCCGCTGTTGCAGCCCATGTCCGAGCCGAGGTGGCTGGGCTGCGCACCCGGGGAGCCCTCACCGTTGAGCGCGTTGCCCAGGGCGCCGTTGACGAGGCCGAGGCTGCCGAGGATGTCGATGTTCATGTCGTGCGAACGGCACTCGATGCCCTGGGTGATGTCGAGGTCGTGGGCACCCGCCTCACCGTGGGCGGCGGCCGTGCCGACGCCGAGCGAGCCGACGCTGCCGAGGACGGCGCCCACGAGGGCGACCTTCTGAAGCTTGCGCATTTCTTCTCCGTTGGTCGAGCAGATGGGGTGTGCGGGGGATCAAGCGGGGAGGCGGGGCGGCTACGGCCCCGGTCCGTCAGCCGAGTCGGGGCAGACCCAACTGGCCCACGGGCGGCGCCGCGACCTGTCCCAGGCCGAGGCCGGGCACCTGCGGTGCGCTGGCCGGCGAGACCAGCGGGTTGATCAGCGGGTTCACCTCGGGGTTCACCTGCGGGTTCACCTGCGGGGCGACCCGCGGCGGGGGCTCCGGGTTGAAGACCTGCGGAGCGGAGACCTGCGGAGCGACCTGCGGCATCACCTGCGGCGCGGTCTGCGGGGTGACCTGCGGCACGACCTGCGGCGCCGCGGGCTGGGGCGCGGCGGCCGGCGCGGAGTGCGGCGCACCGGAGGCCTCCGCGTAGCCGCCCGACGAGGCCGAGGCGGAGGCATAGCCGCTCTCCTGACGCGGGGCGGGCGCCGGGGGCGCGTACTGCGGGGCCGGCTGGGGCTGGGGCTGTGGCTGCGGACGCGTGGCCTGCGCGGCACCCGTCGAACGGGCCGACGCCGTGACCTGGGGCCGCCGCTAGCGCGTGGAGTGGGCGTGCGAGAGGGAGTTGGCCTGGCTGTTGGCCTGGTCGCAGTCGATGCCGCGGGT
>NZ_JAKEIP010000376.1 GCF_021474425.1 Streptomyces muensis
GCTTCCCCCACGGCGTGGAACGCGCCCCGCTGCCCGCCCGCAGGCTCGGCGACCTGGCCCGCGTCCTCGACGACGTCCTGATCACCGTGCGCCGGGACGGCGACGAGCTGGAGATCGACGGCCGCCCGGTCCACCCCGGGTCCGCCACCGGGACACCGCCGGACAGCTACGCCCTCCCCGTGCCCGACACCGCCCCGCGCGTCCTGACCCTGCTGGCCGGCGGCCCGCGCGAACACGAGGAGGACCTGTCCGTCCCGGTGGCCTGGCAGATCCGCGTCCACGTCGGCGCCGGCCCCGTCCTGCTGCGCAGCGCCCGCGGCGATGTGTACCGGCTGCCGGAACGGGTCGCACCGGGGCGCGGCGCGGGGCCGGCCGGACGGTTCCTCGGGATCTCGGTGGCCCGCTACGACCACGAGGCGCTGCCCCCGCTCGACCACTCACCGGACCTGTGCCGCGAGGTGGGCGCCGCGTTCGGCGACACCTACGCCAAGGAGTACCTGGCCGACCCGTCCCGCGCGGCCGTCACCGAGCGGCTCGCCCGGCTGTCCGAGCGCGGGCACGCCGGCCCGCTGGTGGTGTACGTCCGCGGATACGCGCTGCGCGGCGCCCGCGGCGGCCCGCACCCCGCCTTCCGCGACAGCGATCCCGAGCGCCCGGACACCGTCCTGACCGGCGAGGAACTCTTCCACCTCGCCACGGAGTCGGGCGCCGACCAGGTCCTCGTACTCCTGGACACCGTACGGCCGCCGGGCAGCGGCGACGACTGGGGCTATCCGCCGCTGTCCATGGAGCTGAGAACGGCGAGCTGGACGGGGCAGATCTCCGTCCTCGTGCCCCACGGCACCGGCTGGGACCGGCTGTTCGGCTCCTGGCTGGTCCGGCTGCTGCGGCGCGGCCCGGACACCGGCCCGCAGGGCTGGGGCTGGTCGCCCCGGGACCGGTTCATCACCGGCGGCGAACTCATGCGGGCCGTCGCCCTCGACTGGCCCGGCGAGTACCCCTCGACACCCCGGAACTTCGCCACCGGCGTGCCGCGCGAGCTGCTGCCCAACCCCCGGTACGCCCTGCGCCACTTCCCGGACGACCTGAACCCCGCCGACTTCGGGGAGGCCTACGCGCAGGAGGCCGCCGCGTTCCTCGGCGAGGTGATCAGGGACAGCGCGGCCCCGCCCGAGGACCGGGAACGCGCCGTGTCCAACATGCTGCTGCTGGGCCCGGACCGGGGCGTCGAGGCCGCCGTCGCCCTGACCGATCTGGCGGAACGATTCACGACGGCAAGCCGCCCGACCGAGGCCGTCGCCGCCTACCAGGAGGCCATCGACCTGCTCCGGCCACTCGCCGGACAGCGGCCCGACAGCGCCCGACCCGCGCTGGGAGCCGCGCTGTACGGCCTCGCCGGCCTGCTCTCCGACACCTACCGCTGGACGGAGGCCCGGCCGTTCGCCGAGGAGGCGGTGGCCCTGCGCCGCCGGCTTGCCGAGAACCGGCCGGACCAGCGGCCCCGGCTGGCCGAGAGCCTGCACCTGTGGTCCCTCGTCCTGCGCAGCACCGGACTGCACCAGCCCGCCCTGGAGGCGGCCGTCGAGGCGGCCGACCTGTTCAGCCGGCTCACCGTCGACGACCCGGACACGCACCGCCCGGCGCTCGCCGTCTGCCTCAGCAGCCTCGCCAACCGCTACGGCGAGGTCGGCCTGCCACAGCACGCACTGACGGTCGCCGTCCAGGCGGAGGTCATCCGGCGGGCGCAGGCCGAGTCCGACCCGGAGACCCGCGCCGACCTGGCCCGCAGCCTGCATGTGCGCTGGTACTGGGAGCGCGCGCTGCGGCGCCCGGCCACGGCGCACACCACGATGACCGAGTGCGTGGGCATCCGCCGCGAACTCGCCGCCGAGCGCCCCGAGGTCCATCGCCCGAAGTACGCCGAGAGCCTCAACTGCCTCGCCGTCAGCCTCGCCGACCTGGGCCACATCGACCGCGCCCCGGTCCCCGCCCGTGAGGCCGTCTCCATCTACCGGGAACTCGTCGCCGCCGGCGCCGTCGACCTCCGCCGGCCCCTCGCCCGCACCCAGCGCAACCTCGCCCTGTGGCTCGGCACCCTCGGCCGGCCCG
Source organism: Streptomyces muensis (assembly GCF_021474425.1). Classification (GTDB taxonomy): domain Bacteria; phylum Actinomycetota; class Actinomycetes; order Streptomycetales; family Streptomycetaceae; genus Streptomyces; species Streptomyces muensis. The sequence continues at coordinate 2,110 of NZ_JAKEIP010000376.1, forward strand.
CGGAGGCGGTGTCGGCGGCGGCCGAGGCGGTCAGCCACTACCGCGAGCTGGAGGCCGAACAGCGGGGCCTGCACCGCGCCGACCTGGCGGACGCCCTGGAGATGTGGTCCTGGGCTCTGGACCTGCTCGGCGAAGGCAGGCCGAGGGCGATCGACGCCGCCCGTCAGGCGGTCGTGCTCCACCGCGAGCTGTTCGCCGCCGAACCGGACAAGTACCGGCGAGCCCTGGCCCGCAGCGTCAACACCCTGTCGATCCGCCTGGACGCGATCGGCCGCACACAGGAGGCGGCGCGTCTGCGCGCGGAGGTCCGCGACATCGTCTCCGGCGCGCTGCCCCCGTTCTGACGGCCCCGGCCACGGGACGGCCTCCGACGGGCCGCCCCTACCGAACCGCCACCCGCTGCAGCAGCCCCCACGTGAACTCGGCCACCACCTCCCGCCGCACCCCCTCCCCGTCCGGCGCCGTGAACGCCAGCCCCCAGCGCGTCGGAGCCGTGCCCTCCAGCGGCCGGGCGGGGGCGAAGGCGCGGGCCGCCTCGTCGACCGTGCAGGACCAGGGGGTGAGGTCGGACAGGGTGCGCAGGGACGGGCTCGCGGCTCCAGGGGCGCGCACCAGCCACTCGTTCCACACCGCGCCGTTCGGGGCGAGCAGCACCTCGAAGCGCAGGTCGGGCCAGAGCGGGACCGGCCACAGCCAGGCCTCGCAGTCCAGGTCGCCGACCTTGCGGGTGACGACGGACTCGGGCGCGCCCAGCACCGAGCGGTACCGGGAGGCGGTCCCGCGGGCCTGGGGCGAGCGGACCATGGCCTGCCAGCGCTTGTTCGCCTCGCGCATGTCGGCGAGGGAGACGCCCAGTTCACGGCGGGCGTCCTCCACCAGGTCCGGGTTGTGGTCGGCCATGCGGCGCAGCAGCACCAGCTGGAAGTGGAGCGGGGTGAACGGGCTAGCGGGGTGCTTCGCGGAGGGCATGCGTTCCATCGTCGCCGACCGGGCGCCGCCCGTCGGGCAGGAAGAGCACCGAATTGACGTAGCGCGGTCCCCGGAAGGGCAGGACCCGGCGCAGCAGGCCCTGGGTGACGACGTACGAGGTCTCCGCCTGGTGGGTCTCCAGCGGGAAGCGGCTCAGCGGCACCCAGTCACGGCCGGGCAGGACCCAGCCGTCGTAGCCGAGCAGGGAGAGGTACGTCACCACGGGGCCGATCGGCTGGATGCGGGACTCCAGCTCGACGAAGAGCGCGGGCCGGTCGCGCGCGAGGATGCCGGTCGCCCCGCGCAGCACCGCGAGCTCGCTGCCGTCCACGTCGACCTTGACGAACCCGACGTCCTTGAGGCCGAGTTCGTCGAGGGTGACCAGGCTGACCGGCAGCGCGGTGGCGTGGATGTTCCGGCGGACCAGGGAGGACACCCCGCGGTCGCCGGCGTCGTGCGGCGGCAGCCAGAGCCGGGCCGCGCCGGGGCGCTCGGCGGCCGCGGCCTGGACGACCCGGACGTTGGGCGGGGCCGTCGCCGCGAGCAGCCGCGCGAGATGCGGGACCGGTTCCACGGTCACCACCCGGCGGGCCCGCCGCGACAGCCGGCGCGTCCACGGGCCGTACCACCCGCCGACGTCCACGGCCGTCCCGCACCCGGCCGGGCACAGCTCGGCCAGCCGGGCCAGCTCCGGTTCGAAGCGCGGGTACACGGCCCGGGCGAGGGCGGCGACCAGTCGGGTGGGCAGCAAGGGGGCGATGTGCGCGGCCAGAGTCATGGGGCCATCCGCTGGAGGAGTTCCTCGTGTTCGTCGTCGGAGACCTGCTCGCCGGAGGCCGGCAGCAGCTGGGGGATGCCGTCGACGATCGGGTAGCGGCGGTGCAGACGCGGGTTGTACAGCGCGTCGCCCTCGGCGATGAGGTGCAGCGGCCCCTTGTCGAGGGGACAGGCCAGGATCCGCAGGAGCGGGTCGTCGGACTTCATGGTCATGGTGGTGTCAACTCCTTGGCTCCCACGGGAGGTTGAGGCGGCGACGGCTGCGCGGGACGGCGGTCGTGCCGCGGCATCGACATCAGTACGGTGAGGGCGAGTCCCGTACCCGCGAGTCGCAGCGCGAGCCGCAGCGGGTCCTCCGGCAGCGCCTCGCCGAACGACAGCGTGCCGAGCACCGCCGTGTACAGACAGGTCACCGTCGTGCACACCGGCACGATCAGCGAGGCCCGGCAGCGTTGCAGCGCCGCCTGCGACATGACCAGACCGAACGCGCCGGTGAAGAGAAGGAGGTACGGGTACGGGGAGCGGAGCAGGTCGAGCAGTGCGCCGCCGACCCCGCTCGTCGTCAGGTGGCTCGACACCCCCTTGATCGCCAGCGAGCTGACCCCGTAGAGCAGGCCCACCGCCACCCCGTACTCGACGCCGGTCGTCGGCAGCCGGTGCCGGTGCCGGGTCCTGCGCTCGGCGGAGTTGTACAGCCAGACGCCCGCCGCCAGCGACGGCACGCACACGAGGAGGATGAGGGGGTAGGGGGCCGCCCGGCCGACGGAATCCCCGCCGTCGGGTCCTTCCCGCAGCGACAGCACCACCATCAGCAGCGCGGCCAGGATCGCGCCGAGCGCGTACCGCTCCCGCCCGCTGGTCTCCTCGCCCAGCAGCCGCGCCGACAGCAGCACGAGCAGGACGAGTCCGGAGACGAAGATGCCCTGCGCGGCGGCGATCGGCAGAGTGCGGTAGACGACCAGCTGCGCCCCGAACCCGGCGGCGAGGGAGAGCGACCCGCCGATCCACAGCGGGCTGCCGAGCACCAGCCGCAGCAGCCGGGCGGGCTGCCTGATGCTCACCTGCGGCAACGCGGTCAGCGCCCGTTTCTCCAGGACGAAACCGAGGCTGTACAGGGTGTTCGCCAGCAGGGCCGCGCCCACTCCCCACCACATGCCTTACTTCTTCCTGGCGTGCAGCAGCAGGATCGACGCGAGCGCCGGCCGGGCGCAGGCCAGCCGGTCCAGGGGCCGCAGCGGACGCGGTACGCCGTGGAAGGGCGCCCCCGCCAGCCGTACGACCTCGAACCCGGACGCGGCCACGAACTCCCGCAGCGCCCGCGCGGTGTACAGCCGCAGATGCCCCACGACCTCCCGCCCCGGCCGGCCGTGGATGCCGCGCAGGCTGACCTCCGAGAACACCGGCTGCACCCCGGCCAGCAACAGGGCGCGGTTGTACCAGGCGGCCAGGTTCGGGGTGGACAGCATCAGATGGCCGCCGGGGCGCAGCACGCGGCGGATCTCGTCCAGGGCGGCGTCCGGGTCGACGAGATGCTCGATCACCTCGCTGAACAGCACGGCGTCGGCGGCACCGGCCGCGAACGGCAGCCCGCCGTCGGTGAGTTCACCGCGCACGGCGTACGGGATCCGGGTGCGGGCGCGGCGCAGCGCGTCCTGGGACCAGTCGACGCCGACGACGCGGTGGCCGGTCAGGAAGGGGGCCGCGGTGGCCGCGGCGGTGCCGTCGCCGCAGCCGATGTCGAGGATCGTGCGGGTGCGGCCCGCGGTGGCCGGGCCCAGGGCGTCGGCGAGCATACGGGCCTGGCGGCGGCTGCGCGGGGTGCCGGAGGCGACGGGGACGGTGGGGTCCTCGTAGAAGTCCCGCAGCTCGGGCGGTTTGGTGGGGGAGGTCGTCACGGGGTCACCTCCGTGGTGTGCAGATAGTGCTCGAAGAGGTCCCGAAGATGGGCGCCGTCGCCGTGGCTGAGCAGCGCGCGCGACCAGCGCAGGGCGAGGTGGAGGCGGCCCGCGGTGGAGGCGGTGGTGACGGTGAGGCCACGGGGCATCCGGGCCGGCGCCGAGAACCACACGGCGTGCGCACGGCCGGCCCCCTCGCCGAAGTCCAGCGGGTAGGGGATACGGCCGATGTTGCTGAGGAGGGTGGTGGAGGTCCAGGGCGCGGCGGCCCGGCGCAGCCCGCGGGTGAGGGCGGCACGGACGGCGACCGGCGCCCAGGGCGCGGTGAGGAGGGAGGCGCCGTGGCCGAGCTGGGGCCGGGGGAGGGACTTCAG
>NZ_JAKEIP010000377.1 GCF_021474425.1 Streptomyces muensis
CCACCCCCCTCGCCCTCCTTACCCGCCGCCCGGCGGGGTTCCGGAGGAATCCGACGAAGGTCTCGCCGCCCGGTTGCGGGGCCGTCCGGACGGTGAGGCCGCTCCGTCCGTCGCGCTGCTCATGGCGCGCCACTGGCAACCGGTCCACGCGTACGCGGAGATCTGCCTCGCCTCCCCGGAGACGGCCGCCGACATGGTCACCGCCGCCGCCTTCCATCAGGTCCTCGACCGCCTGGCGCTGGGCGAACCGGCCGCCGCGCTGCGTCCCCGGCTGCTCGTGGCAGTCCGGGACGCGGTCCGGCAGTGGTCGGCGGACGACCGAATAGCGGCTGTTCTGCCGGAGCTGGGGAAACCCGCGGGCGGTCGCGGTATGCGGACCGCGAAGTCCATGACGCCCGAAAATCGCAGGCTCGCCGATCGGTCTTTCCAGTCGCTTCCGGGACTTGCCCGCTGTCTGCTCTGGCATACCGAGGTCGAGGCCGAGCCGCTAAGCGTGCCCGCCGGTCTGTTGGGCATGGATACCGTTACCGCCTCGGCCGCACTCGAACAGGCGCGTGACAAATTCCGCGAAGGTTGTGTACATGCCCATCGGGAACTCGCGCCGACCAAGGATTGCCGGTTCTACAACCGTCTCCTCGACGTTCCGATTCGGCGAGGCGGAGCCTTGCTGCCGGATGTCCAGCAGCATCTGACGCAGTGCCGCTACTGCCGTAACGCCGCCGAACAACTGAGTCATTTCGAGGGCGGGTTGGGCGTGCTCATCGCCGAAGCGGTGCTCGGCTGGGGCGCGCGGCGCTATCTGGACACCAGACCCGGCCGTACGCGGTCCGCGGCGGCCCGCTCCCGTGGCTCCGCCCGGCACGGCGCGGCACGACGCCACCTGCTGTCCCGGATCCCCGTGCAGATCCGCCGCACACCCGGCGGACCGCGCTCCTCGCGGACGCTGCTCACGGGTGTGGGCGTGGCCTCGGCGGGGCTGATCGCGATCATGCTCGCCGCCGGACTGCTGTCGGACGACGACGGGGTCGACCCGGCCTCCTCCGCCACCGGCGGCAACACCGCGTCCCAGTCGCCGCCCGCGGTCTCCACCTCCCCGCCCGGCACCGCCCAACTCCCGGGCGCACCGCGCCAGACCAGGTTCCGCAACGCCGAAGCCGACCTGTGCCTCGACATCCGGGGCGAGCCGAAGGCCGGGGCCGGGACCGAGCTGGCCGAGTGCTCGGACGACGACACCCAGCAGTGGTCGTACAAGAAGGACGGCCTGCTGCGCAGCGTGGCGGACCCCGAGCTGTGCCTGGACTCGCACGTGGACGCCGGCGTGGTCATCCTCGGCAAGTGCGCCGACGACGACTCCGAGCGGGCCGACGACGTGCGCTACGACCTCACCGTGCAGGGCGAGTTGCTGCCCCGCTGGGACGACCGGCTCGCCCTCGCCCCCACCATCGCCGACAAGTCCGCCGACATCGTCGTCAAGGTCCGCGACGACTCCGAGGCACAGCGTTGGCTGACCGACCCGCCGACGTCGGCGAGCCCCGGCTCGCTGTCGAGCGCGGAGGTGGAGACGCCGGGGGTGCGGGCGGTGCGGGCGCGGGAGGAGAACGCGTAGGGGGCGGGCGCTCTGCTTGCCGGCGGGGCGCCTAGTTCACGGCGTCCCGAGGTGTCCCGCCCGTCAGGAAGTCCGTCACGTTCTGGACGGCTGCGAGGGCGATACGGACCAGGGTCTCGCGGGTGACGCCGCCGATGTGCGGGGAGAGCACCACGTTCGGGGCCCGCAGGAGGCGCAGGGCGGGGGTGGGCGGTTCGGGGTCGAAGACGTCGATGCCCGCACCGGCCACCGCGCCCTTCTCCAGCGCGTCGGCGAGGGCGTCCTGGTCGATCAGGGCGCCGCGCGCGGTGTTGATGACGAACGCCGTCGGCTTGAGGAGCGCGAGGCGCTCGGCGTTCAGGAGGTGCCGGGTCTCGTCGGTGAGCGGGGTGTGCAGGGAGACGTAGTCGGCGGTGCGCAGCAGTTCGTCGAGCGGGATGTGGCGGGCGTCGCCGAGGGCGGACTCCGTCTCGGGTGGCTGGCGGCGCCGCCCGGCGTAGACGACGCTCATGTCGAACGCGACGGCGCGGCGGGCGACTTCACGCCCGATCTGGCCCAGGCCCACGATGCCGAGCGTCTTGCCGGACAGTTCGGTCAGGGAGTGCTGGAGCCGGGGGAGCGCCCAGTCGGCCTCGAGGAGCGCGGTATGGGCGGGGATCAGCCGCTTGGCCAGGGCGAGCATCAGGGCGAAGGTCTGCTCGGCCACGTTCTGCGCCTCGGCACCGCTGGAACCGATGTTGCACACGCGTACGCCACGCTCGCGCGCCGCCGCCACGTCGACGTAGTCGAAGCCGTGGCTCGCGCACTGCACCAGCTCCAACTGCGGTGCGGCGGCGAGGTGTTCGGCGGTCATCGGGGCGAGCGCGGTGATGACGGCGTGCGCGGCGCGCAGGGCTGCCGGGTCCTCGTCGGCCGTCTCGACGACGGTGACGTGCGCATTCTCGGGGAACAGCGTGGCGAGCCCGGCGCCGATGTCACGGCCGCCCACGTGCGGCGAGATGACGGCGAGGACGTTCCTGGTGGCGTTCGGGGCGGTCATGCGGATTCCTCGATGAGGTCGGCGGGGCCGATCGTGGCGGGGGTGGCGTGGCCGGACAGGGCGAGGGTGAGATCGAGTTCGGCGAGCAGACAGCGGATGACGTGTTCGACGCCGGCCTGGCCGTCGAGGCCGAGCCCGTACGCGTACGGCCGTCCGACGAGCACCGCCCGGGCGCCGAGGGCGAGGGCCTTGAAGATGTCGTCGCCGGTGCGGATGCCGCTGTCGAAGAGGACGGTCAGCCGGTCGCCGACCGCCTCCACGACCCGGGGCAGGGCGTCCGCCGCGCCGATGGAGCCGGCCACCTGACGGCCGCCGTGGTTGGAGACGATCACCCCGTCCATCCCCGCGTCGGCCGCGGCGCGGGCGTCGTCCGGGTGCAGGATGCCCTTCAGGACGATCGGGCCGTCCCAGTTCACCCGCAGGAAGGCCAGGTCGGGCCAGGTCTTGGCGGGGTCCGAGAACATCCCGACGAAGTGCATCACGGCCGCGTTCGGATCCTCGTGCACCGGCTTGGCGAGGCCCGCCTGGAAGGCCGGGTCGGAGAAGTAGTTGGCGGTGCCCACGCCGTGCAGGAACGGCAGATACGCCTGGTCGAGATCGCGGGGCCGCCAGGCCAGCATCGGTGTGTCCAGGGTGACGACGAGCGCGGTGAAGCCGGCCGCCTTGGCCCGGCCGAGGAAACTCCGGGCCACCTCCGGGTCCTTCGGCCAGTACAGCTGGAACCAGCGCTCGGCGTCCCCCATCGCCTCCGCGACCTGCTCCATCGGGGTGCTGGACGCCGAGGAGAGGATGAACGGCACACCCTGCGCGGCGGCGGCCCGGGCAGCCGCGCACTCCGCGTCCGGATGCATGATCGACAGCACGCCGACGGGAGCGAGGGCCAGCGGGGCGGGCAGGGCGCGGCCCAGCACCTCGACGGACAGGTCCCGTTCGTGCACGTCCCGCAGCATGCGCGGCACGATCCGGCGTCGCCGCAGCGCCGCCCGGTTGGCGCGGGCGGTGCTGCCGTCGCCCGCGCTGCCCGCCACATAGCCGACGGGGCCCGGGCCCAGGCGCTGCTCGGTCAGCTCCTCCAGCCGGGTCAGATCGGTGGGCAGCCGGGGCACGGACCCCGTCATCCCGTTCAGATAGATCTCGTACTGGAAGTCCGCCCAGTGCTTGCCCATGCGTAGGCCCCGCCTCTCGTCAGTGAGAACGCGCTGTACGCCGACCATACCGACCGGTAGGCGGGGGAGTGGATCAGGGGGCGGTCACCGACTCGTGCAGGATGCGGGCCAGTTCGCGCGGCTGGGAGAACATCGGCCAGTGGCCGGTGTTCATGTTCACCAGCTCCCAGCGGTCGCTCTTGAGGAGTTCGGCGACCTCGTCGCTGGGCTCGGGCCAGTCCAGCAGACACTTGACATAGGTCGACGGCAGCTCGGCGAGCGGGCGGGTCACGACGGCCGGTTCGGTGAGCGAGGCGCCCGGATGGGGCGTCGAGTCGCGAACGATCCGGGCGATCTGCTCCTCGGTGAGGTCCTGGTCCGCCAGATCCTCGGCCGAGAAGGACGGCCAGAAGCCGTCGTTCGCCTCGATCGCCGCCCGCACCCCGTCACTCGGCCATCCCCACAGGAACGACTTCCCGTCGATCGGGACGCCCGCGTCGACGTACACCACCCGCGTCAGCCGGTCACCGATGTGCTCGGCGGCCTGCCCGACAGGTATGCCCGAGTAACTGTGCCCGACCAGCACCACGTCCCGCAGATCGAGGCGCTCCACCTCCTCGACGATGTCCCGCACATGGGTCTGCTGCCCGGCCGGTGTGCCCCGCTTCTCGGCCAGCCCGGACAAGGTCAGCGCACGCACCCCGTGCCCGGCCGCCCGCAACTCGGGCATCACCTCGTCCCACGCCCACGCACCCAGCTTCGCACCCGCCACCAGAACGAATTCAGTCATGAGGGCAAGCTAGCCGACGGCACTGACAACGCCCTCGGCCCGCTGATCGGCGGCACCGGCACCTCGACCGTGCGCGCGAGCCGCGCGCCCTGAGGCCCGTACACCGCCCGGGGTTCGGGGAACAGCCGCAACAGCGCCAGGAACAGCACCGCGGCCACGACCAGCGACAACGGCAGGCCGATGTCCACCCCGTTCGCGAGATCGCCCAGCGGACCGACGAACTGCCCCGGGATGTTGGTGAACAGCACGCCGATCACCGCCGCCACCCACCAGGCCGTCATGCCCCGCCAGTTCCAGCCGTGCGAAAACCAGTAACGGCCGCCGCGCTGACGGCGGTTGAAGACCTGGAGGGCCTCGGGGTCGTACCAGCCGCGCCGGGTCCAGTAGCCCAGCATCATCACGACCATCCACGGCGTGGTGCAGGTGATGATCATCGTGGCGAAGGTCGAGATCGACTGGACCAGGTTCAGCCCGAACCGCCCGACGAAGATGAACGCGATCGACAACGCGCCGACCAGCAGCGTGGCCTGCACCCGCGACAGTCGCGGGAACACCGAGGAGAAGTCCAGCCCGGTCCCGTACAGCGCGGTCGTGCCCGTCGCCATGCCGCCGATCAGCGCCAGCAGACACACCGGCAGGAAGTACCAGCCGGGCGAGATCGCCAGCAGCCCGCCGACGAAGTCGGGTGCCGCCGGATCGACGTACTGAGGAGCCTTCGTGGCGATGATGCTCGCGGTCCCCAGGCCGAAGACGAACGGCAGCAGCGTCGCGATCTGCGACAGGAACGCGGCGCCGATCACCCTGCGGCGCGGGGTGGACGCCGGGATGTAGCGCGACCAGTCGCCAAGGAACGCCCCGAACGAGACCGGGTTGGACAGCACGATCAACGCCGCGCCGATGAACGACGGCCAGAACAGCGACCGGGTCGCCGCGTCCGCGGAGTCCGTGAACACGCCCGCGTACGACGGGTCGAAGTCACCGGCGAAGGCGAACACGCCGATCAGGAACAGCACGCTCGCCGAGGGCACGGCGATCTTGTTGACGAACAGCATGAAGCGGAAGCCGTACACGCACACGGCGAGAACCAGCCCCGCGAACAGGGCGTAGGCCACGACGTACGACAGGTTGCCGCGCGTCAGGCCGAACAGCCGGTGCGCGCCGCCGACCAGGGCGTCGCCCGAGCTCCACACCGAGATGGAGAAGAACGCGACGGCCGTCAGCAGCGAGAGGAACGAGCCGACCACACGGCCGTGCACACCGAGGTGCGCGGAGGACGAGACGGCGTTGTTGGTGCCGTTGACCGGTCCGAACACCGCCATGGGGCACAGGATCAGCGCACCCGCGACGACCCCGAGGAGCGTGGCCGCGAGGCCCTGCCAGAAGGAGAGTCCGAACAGGATCGGGAAGGCGCCCAGCACACAGGTGGAGAAGGTGTTGGCGCCACCGAAGGCGAGGCGGAACAGATCCAGCGGACTCGCGTCGCGCTCGGCGTCCGGGATGCGGTCGACGCCGTGGGTCTCGACCTCGGTCAAGGAGGGCGCGGGGGAGGGGGGTTCGGGC
>NZ_JAKEIP010000378.1 GCF_021474425.1 Streptomyces muensis
CCCACGCTGAGTTCCGCACCCTGAGACGAGTTGGAGCGCTCATGCCCCAGCACGTGCCCTCCCCGCTGCGTGCCCCTCTCCCCTGGGCGTCGCAGCAGCAGTCTTCGGCGCACCCCCCACATCCGCGCCGAATCGTTTTTCTCGCCCATCGGGACCTGGGCAACGAGGCCGCCGGCGGCTCCGAGCTGCTGGTCGACCGCCTCGCCGACGGCCTCACCCGTCTCGGCCACCAGGTCACCCTGCTGTGCGGGGGCCCGGCGGCCTACCGCGACTACCGGGTCGTGTCGGCCGGTGGCTCCTACGGCCACTACCTGCGCGCCAGATCCGCCTTCGCCCGTCAGGTCGGGGACTGCGATCTGCTGGTCGAGGTCTGCAACGGCATGCCGTACTTCGCCCCGCTGTGGCATCGCGGGCCGACGTTGTGCCTGGTCAACCATGTGCACACCGATCTGTGGCCGATGCGGTTCGGCGGGGTCCTGGCGCCGGCTGCCCGGCTCGGGCGAAGACTGGAGCACTGGGCTCTGACGGGGGCGCGGCAGCGGGGTCTGATGGTCGCCGTCTCTCCGTCCACCGCGCAGGCGCTGCGCGGGATCGGGGTCGAGCGGGAGCGGATCCGGGTCGTGCACAACGGGGTCGAGGAGCCGGGGCCGCTCGGTGACCGGTCCTCCGAGCCGTTGTTCGTGGCTGTCGGGCGGCTCGTCGAGTACAAGCGGATCGATCTGCTGCTGCGGTTGTGGGAGCGGGTGCGGCCGGTGACCGGGGGGCGGCTCGTCATCGTCGGGGACGGGCCCGAGCGGGCCTCTCTCGAGCGACTGGCCGGTCCCGGCGTCGAGTTCGTCGGGCATGTGTCGGAGGCGGAGAAGCATCGGCTGCTCTGTGCGGCGTGGTTGTTGCTTCACCCCTCGGCCGTGGAGGGGTGGGGGCTTGTCGTCACCGAGGCCGCGACTCGGGAGACGCCGACCGTCGGTTTTGATGTGCCTGGGCTTCGGGATTCCGTCGTGGACGGGGAGACCGGGTTGCTTGCCGCGGGTGAGTCGTCGTTCGCGGCTGCGTGGTGCACGCTCGCGTTGTCAGGGCATCGACGGGAGTTGATGGGCAAGGCTGCCCGGGATCGCGCCGCGCGGTATCGCTGGGATCGGACGGTGCGGCAGTTTCTTGCCGTTGCCTCGGAGGCCGTGCGGTGGGATGGGCGCCGTGATGCCTAAACGCCGTGGTGGTGAGGTTGTCTCGCGACTGCGGGAGCGTCGTGGCTGGTCGCGCAGTTCCCCGCGCCCCTGTGGGGACGTGCCCGAACCCCGCGTTGTCAAGGACCCTTCGTTTCGGCGTTCACTCGCCCTCTTTCGGGCGTTCATGCGGGAGCAGGACGACCCCGAATCCTGCTACTCCCTTCTCGCCCGTGATGCCGTCGATCAAGTCGAGGCCTACGACGGGTCCGTCGCCGGACGGACCGTTCTCGATATCGGCGGGGGCAGCGGGTACTTCACCGAGGAGTTCCGGCGGCGAGGTGCACAGGCCTACCTCTTCGAGCCCGATATGCGCGAACTCGGGGCGAAGCCGCCCGACGCGGCCGTCGTCGCCGACGGGTATCTGCTGCCTCTGCGCGACGGGGTCGCCGATGTCACCTTCTCCTCCAATGTGCTGGAGCACGTGGCCGATCCGGGGACGTTTCTCAGTGAGCTGGCCCGGGTGACCCGGCCCGGTGGGCTGATCTATGTGTCGTTCACCAACTGGCTGTCGCCCTGGGGCGGGCATGAGTGGGCGCCCTGGCATTACCTCGGCGCCGAACGGGCGCGGGCCCGTTACCAGCGCCGTACCGGACGTCCCGCCAAGCACACCCTCGGCGAGAACCTCTTCGCCGTGCACATCGGCACCACCCTGCGGCAGGTGCGCGCCCGCGACGACGTGACGGTCGTCTCGGCGCGCTCCCGCTACTGGCCGTTTCTCGCGGAGGGCGTCGTGAAGGCGCCGGGACTGCGCGAGTTCGCCACCTGGAACCTCCTCCTCATCCTCAGGCGGTGTCCACCATGACGACCACGGTCCAGGCTCCTCCCCCGGCAGCCGTGCCCACCTCCGCGCCCGCCTCGGGGCCGCCGGAGGGGCCGCGGTCGCGGCGCTGGCTGCTGGGGTTCTGGGCCGTGGTGTTCGTGCTGTTGCTGGCGGTGCGGCCGGGGCGGCAGACGTTCGACACCAAGCTGGGGGTGACCGTCGACCCGGGGCGGTTCCTCGCCGACCTCGGGCAGTTGTGGTCCGACCAGGGCAGCTTCGGCGGGATCCAGAACCAGTACTCGGGCTATCTGTGGCCGATGCTGCCGTTCTACTGGCTGGCCGATGTCGTACGGCTGCCGGTGTGGCTGGCGGAACGGCTGTGGCTGTCGCTGATCGTGTCCGTCGCCTTCTGGGGTGCGCTGCGGCTGGCCGAACGGCTGGGGGTGGGGAGCGGGGGGTCTCGGCTCCTCGGTGCCGTCGTCTATGCGCTGTGGCCCGTCTTCACGATCGTCGTCGGGTCCACGTCCGCCGCCGCGCTGCCCGGGGCGTTTCTGCCGTGGGTGCTGCTGCCGCTGACCAACGAGCGGTACGCGGCGCGGGTCGCCGCGCTGCGGTCGGCCCTCGTCGTTCCCTTCATGGGCGGTGTCAACGCCGCCTCCACGCTGGCCTCGTTGCTTCCGGTCGGGCTGTATCTGCTGTCCCGGCCGGCCGGGCCCCGGCAGCGGAAGCTGATCGCGTGGTGGGTGCCGGGGGTCGTGCTGGCGACCGCCTGGTGGGTGATCCCGCTTCTGCTGCTCGGGACGTATGGCGAGAACTTCCTTCCGTACGTGGAGAGTTCGCAGACCACGACCGAGACGATGTCGGCGACCGAGGCGCTGCGCGGCGGCGGGAACTGGGTCGCCTATCTGCACTTCGGTGAGGCCTGGCTGCCGGCCGGGTGGACGGTCGCCGCTTCCGTCGTCGTGATCGTGTGCTCGGCGCTCGCGGCCGGTCTCGGGCTCGCGGGTCTCGCGCGGCGGGACATGCCGGAGCGGCGGTGGCTGGTGCTGACCGTGGTGACGGTCTCGCTGATCCTGCTCGCCGGGTACGGCGGGGCGTTCGGCGGTCCGTTCCACGGGGTCGTGCAGGACTGGCTGGACGGCGGTCTTGTGCCCTTCCGGAACATCTACAAGTTCCAGACGGGGCTCGCCCTGGCGCTGGTGCTGGGGCTCGCCCATCTGGTGGGCGTGGCGGCCGAGGCGCGCGGGGCGCGGCCGGTGCGGGGGCGGCGGTTCGCTCCGCTGATCGCGGCCGTGCTGGTGCTGCCGGGACTGATGTGGCCGTATCTCAACGGGTCGATCCTCAACCCGGGTTCCTTCAAGGAGATCCCCAAGTACTGGCAGGCCACGGCCGACTGGATGGAGAAGTACTCCCCCGACGCCCGTGCCCTCGTCGTGCCGGCCACCGCGCACGGCATCTACACCTGGGGCTCCACCATCGACCAGCCGCTGGACGTCGTGGCCGACTCGCGCTGGGCGCAGCGGGACTACGTCCCGTTCGGCACGCCCGGCAACCGGCGTGCGATGGACGCGGTCGAGCAGGCGCTGACCAGCGGGGGTCAGGTGCCGGGGCTGGCCGACTATCTGAGCCGGGCCGGTGTCTACTACGTCGTCGTCCGGGGCGACCTCGATCCCGACCAGATCGGCCAGGTGCCGACCACGACGGTGAAGCGGACCCTGGAGCAGTCCGGGTACGAGCGGGTGACGGGCCTCGGGCCGGTCATGACCGGCGGGACCATCGCGCCGGGCACGCCGCTGCAGGTGGAGGGGCTGTATCCACGGCAGCGGGCGGTGGAGATCTACAAGCCGGTGAGCGCGGACGTGCCGCGTCCGCACCAGGCCGGGCTGCAGCCGGTCGCCGACACGGCCGTCGTGTCCGGGGGGCCGGAGGCGCTGTTGCCGCTGGCGTCCGAACTGCGGGGCCGGGCGAGCGTGTTGACCGGGGACAACCATCCCGGGCTCGGCTCACCGCGGGTGCAGGTGGTCGGGGACGGCCTGCGGCGCGCGGACACGCGGTTCGGGCTGATCAACGCCAACACCTCGTACACGTACACGCGCGACGAGCGCAACGCGCCCGACGCCGCCCAGGACGCCGGTGAGAAACCGCACCAGATCCTTCCGACGACCGGCGTCGACCACCAGACGGTGGCCGAGCTGCGGGGCGCGCGGTCGGTGACGGCCTCGTCGTACGGCAGCTGGCTCTTCCATCTCCCGCAGTTCGACCCGGTGAACGCCTTCGACGGAAATCCGGACACGGCGTGGACCGAGGGGTCGGAGGGGTCGCCGCAGGGTGAGTGGCTGCGGATCGGGTTCGCGGGCGGGTCGTACGACATGCCGAAGTCCTTCAAGGTGACGCCGTTGCCGCAGGAGGGCGTGCGGGAGGCGCCGACGCGGGTGCGGGTGGAGACGGAGAAGGGGGCGGTGAGCTCCTTCCTCCGGGCGGACGGCTCGACGCAGACGGTCAAGGCGCCTGCGGGCGCGACGAGCTGGATGAAGCTGACGATCATTGACTCCGTGGCGCGGCGGCCCGGGCTGACCGGCGCGGGCTTCTCTGAGATCAGCCTGCCGGACGTCCAGGTGACCCGGCTGCTGCGGCTGCCCACCGACGCCGAGGACTCCGCGGCCGCCGCCGAGATCGTCTCCCTGTCGCGGGCGGCCGACCCGACCGGGTTGTCGCCGACGGGTACGGAGGCCGGGCTGCACCGGCGCTTCACGACGTCCGCGGCCGGGACGTATCAGATACGGGCGAGCGCGGTGCCGGTGGCGGGCGAGGAGCTGGACGAGCTGCTGTACAAGGTGGCGCCGGAGCAGCGCGACCGGATCGTCGCCACCGCCGACTCCACGGCGCGGCTCGGGGCCGGACTGTCGCCGCGCAACCTCACCGACGGCGACCTGACCACGGCGTGGATCGCGGGCGACCGGCCCACGATCCACCTGCGCTGGCCCGGGAAGCAGGCGGTGAGTGAGGTCGTGCTGGCGCCCGCGGGCGGTCTCTCCACGCGTCCCACCGAGGTGCACATCAGCTCGCCGGACGGCGCGGTGATCGCCGGGGTCGACGAGAACGGCTGGGTCCGCTTCCCGGCGATCACGACCGACCGCCTCGACATCACGATCACGCAGACGGCCCCGCTGACCCTCTACAACCCGATGGTGGGCGAGGACCTGCGCCTCCCGGTGGGCCTGACCGAGGCCTACGTCCCGGCCCTCGACGAGTACCGGACCCCGCAGCCGAGGGGCACCCGGCCGTTCTCGCTGCCGTGCGGGGAGGGTCCGGTCGTCGCGGTGGACGGGGAGCTGTACCGGACGAGCGTGCGCGGAACCGTACGGGATCTGATGGAGCGGCGGCAGGTGGAAGTGACGCTCTGTCAGGAAGGTCGTGATGACGCCGAGTTGCGGCTGCCCGCCGGTGACCACCGGGTCGAGTCCGGGGACGCCGGGCCGCTCACGCTGACCGACGTGACGCTGACCCGCGGCACGGTCGCCGAGGCTTCGACGGCCGCGCGCGAGCTGGGGATACGGGACTGGCTCGGCGACCGGCGCGCGGTGACGGTCGGCTCGGGTGCGGCGAGCTACCTCACGATGTACGAGAACTTCAACGACGGCTGGCACGCCACCCTGAACGGCAAGGAACTGACGCCGGTACGGCTGGACGGCTGGCAGCAGGGCTGGCGGATCCCCGCCGGGGCGGGCGGCACGGTCGAGCTGTCGTACGAGCCCGCGGTGCTCTACGAGGCCGGACTGATCGGCAGCGCGGTGGCACTCGCGCTGCTGGCCGGCCTGGCCCTGTGGCGGCGCCGCGCCCCGAACCCCGACGAGCCCCAGGCCGCCCCGCCGCTGCCGGGTCTGTGGCTGGGCACGGTGGCCGTGACGGTCGTGGCCGTCTTCATCGCCGGCTGGTTCGCCCTGCTGGTGCCGGCACTGGCGCTGGTGGCCTGGCGCCGGCACGCGCTGCTGGTCCCGATCGCGTTCGCGGCACTGGCCGGAGCGGGCGTCGCGGCGGCGCTCGGGGCCGGGGAGCCGGTGGG
>NZ_JAKEIP010000379.1 GCF_021474425.1 Streptomyces muensis
CGGATCCTGACCCCAGCCCTGGCCCTCGGCCTGGCCACCCTCCTGGCCACCCTCCTGGCCACCGCCCCAGCTGCCCCCGCCGTCGCCGCCACGAACACCCCCACCCCCCCCCCCATCCCCGCCCTCACCCGCGACAGCTACGGCACCAAGGCGACCTACGCCCCCGGCCAGAACGCCCGCACCTACCAGCGTCCCCCCGCCGGCTTCACCCCCGTCTTCACCGAGAACGTCTCCCGCCACGGCTCCCGCGCCGCCACCGACGGCGAGGACGCCGACCTGGTCCTCGCGCTGTGGGAGAAGGCCGAGGCGGCCGGTCGCCTCACCGCGAAGGGCCGCGAGTTCGGCCCGAAGGCGCGGGCGCTGCAGAACGCCATGAGCACCGTCGGCTACGGCGATCTCAGCGGGCGCGGCAGGCGCGAGATCCACGACACGGCCGTACGGATGCAGCGGCGGCTGCCGGGCCTGTTCAGGAAGATCGCCGGCGAGAAGGAGAAGATCGACGTCGTCAGCTCGGGGCAGGGGCGCGCCGTCGACAGCGCGAACCTGTACGCCGCGGGGCTGGCCCAGGCCGACCCCGCCCTGAAGCCGCTGATCGGCCCGACCCGCACGGACGTCGACCTGCTGTACTTCCACAAGGCGGCCGGCGGCGCGGCCTACCGGGAGTACATCGCGCACGACCAGCGCCTCGCGAGCACCCTGAAGTCGATCACCGACCAGCCCGCCACCCACCGCGCCGCCCGGGACGTACTGAAGAAGCTCTTCAAGGGCGACTTCGTCGACCGGCTCTCCGACGCCGACCGCGTGGCCGCCGCCACGGCCGTCTACAACCTGTACGCCATCGCGCCCGCCATGAGCGACGAGAGCCCCGGCGGCAGGGGCTGGGGCATGGAGCGGTTCATGTCCAGGCGGGACGCGGCCTGGTTCGGGTACCTGAGCGATGTCGAGGACTTCTACGAGAAGGGCCCGGGCTTCGCCGGCAGCGACATCACGTACAAGATGGCGGACGTCCTGCTCGACGACTTCTTCGAGCAGGTCGAGGCCAAGCGCGCCGGTGCCAGCGATCTGGGCGCCGAACTGCGCTTCACCCACGCCGAGGAGATCATCCCGCTGGCCGCGCTGATGGGCCTGCCCGGCAGCACGCAGGGCGCCACGGCCGAGCGCCCGTACACCTACGCCGACAACGCCTGGCGAGGCGCGTCCGTGGCACCGCTCGGCTCGAACGTCCAGTGGGACGTCTTCCGCAAGGACGGCAAGGGCGGCAACGCGGACACCTACCTGGTGCGGATGCTCTACAACGAGAAGGAGACCGCCTTCAAGACCGGCTGTCACCCGATCGCGAAGAACAGCGCCTTCTACGACCTCGACGAGCTGGAGCGCTGCTTCGGACGTACGGACAGCGCGCCGGGCGCCCGCGACTCCCTGACGCCGACGCCGTAGGGCCGCCACGGCCGGCGGCTCGGACTGCCGAGCCGCCGGTCTCATGGACGCGCCGCCTACGCGGGAGCCATCAGCAGCGGCCGTGCACGTTCCCGTAGCTCGACCACGCGCGGTTCGTCGCCGTACGGCTCCAGGCGGTGCAGCAGGTCCTTCACGTACTCCGTGGTGCGCGCGGACGATATCCGCCCCGCGACCTCCACCGCCCGTACGCCCTGCTCGCAGGCCGCGTCGAGGTTGCCCGACTCCAGTTCGGCGACCGCCGAGACGACCAGCCGCAGCCCGTGCGAGCGCACGAACTCCTCCGTCGGCTTCGACAGCGCCTGCTCCGTGAACCGCCGTACCTGACGTGGTGCCTTCAGGTCCCGGTAGCACTCGGCGGCGTCCGCGGCGAAGCGGTCGTAGGAGTAGAAGCCGAGCCAGGACGGGTCGTTGTCGCCCTCCCTGGACCGCTCCAGCCAGCCTTCCGCCGCCTTGAGGGCGGCGCCGGCCGCCTGTGCGTCACCCGCGCGCGCGTGTGCGCGTGCCTCGACGAGGCGGAAGAAGCTCATGGTGCGGGCCGTGGCCAGCCCCCGGTTGCGTTCCAGCGCGGCCTGGGCGAGGTCGACGCCCTCGTCGCCGAAGCCCCGGTAGGTCGCCTGGAGCGACATCGACGCCAGTACGTACCCGCCGAGGGGTACGTCGGCCGCCGCTCGGGCCAGGCGTAGCGCCTGGATGTAGTAGCGCTGGGCGGCCTCCTGTTGCCCGGTGTCGAACGCCATCCACCCGGCGAGACGGGTGAGTTCGGCACTCGCGCCGAACAACGCCCGGCCGACCTCGTCGGAGTACGAGCCGAGCAGCAGCGGCGCCGCCTCCACCCGTAAGCACTCGGGCACCATGGACGAACGCCAGTCGCCGCCTCCGTACTTGGAGTCCCAGCGCCTGGCGTCCTCGGCGGCCTCCCGCAGCTTCTGCACATCGCTGTGGCCGACTTTGAGCGGTGCGCCGGAGCCCTCGGAGGGGCTCGCGTCACGCGCGACCGAACTGTCGGCCGGGGTTATCAGCCACCGTGAGGCGGGCGTTGCGTATGCGCTTACCGCGAACGAACCGGCCAACGACTGCCAAATGCCGCCGGAGCCGGCGCGCCGCCCGGCGAGGTCGAGACGGTAGAGCTCCGTCGCCGACTTCACCGCCTGTCCGACGTCCCGGGGGAAGGCGAGGCCCACTTCGGGTGCGGGGTCCGCGTCCGCCAGGCCGATCTCGTGGAGCGGCACCGGGCGGCCCAGCTTCTGGCCGATCGCGGCGGCGATGAGGTGCGGCGCGGCACCCTGCGGCACCATGCCCTTCGACACCCAGCGCGCCACCGACGTCTTGTCGTAGCGAAGAGTCAGGCCCCGCTGAGCGCCAAGGTCGTTGACGCGTCGGGCGAGTCCTGCGTTGCTGATTCCCGCGAGGGCGAGAACGGCGCCGAGCTTTTCGTTCGGCCCGCGTTGCTCCCTGGACATGCGCCACCCCTCGACACAGACGGCTGCCGCGCTGGCATAACCACGCGGCATTCGTAAACCCAGCGTAGTTCGCCGCATCCCAAGCGTTAAGGGGCATTCTTCCGGATGGCGGGATTGTGGTCCGTACTCAAGTGCGCACCCCCTACGCACAGTTGTGACGTGCTCCCGCTGTGTGGCTGTGCGCCCGTCCGTGCGCTCTTCTCCAGCCACCGGGGGAGCGGTTCCATGGCTCATGCGTGGGTCGGCCCGCTGTACTGGATCCAGTGGGCTGGGGGATTCCGCCGCCTACATCCCCGCGGGCGGCGGAACGGTCCGGGGGGCGTACACCGTTCCCCGGACTGCGCGCATCGCGAGCACACCGAGTAGTGCGCAGGGGTTGCACGGAGTGTGCGTGAGCCTGTCCTCACGCCGCTGATTTGGCCGAAAATCGACCCCGCCCAGCCCGGGTGATTACCGCTCCCACCATGGGACTTGAGGGCGCGAAGGGCGTTTTCGGGGAGCGTATCGGGGGCGCATTCGCGTCGCAGCCATCGGCCCGATCCCCTTGTCTCGTGCGGGCGTTCGGATCGCGCGACGCTCTTCAACGGCCGTCATCCGCACCTGGCGCTCGCACAAATCCGAGATCTCGAGCGGCTCCGCCGCCGCTCCGGCACGCGTCCTTCATGGCAGCATGGTGACCGGTTCGTACGGTGCACTGGTTGTCCACAGCCTGTGGAGGCGGCGATGCGGTGGTTGGTGGGATGGAGCAGCACCACCGCGGTGGCCGCCGGTATCGGCTCCGCGGGGGCCACCGGAAGCGACGGCGAGACCGTGCACCCGGTCGGCTCCCAACTCCTGTGGGGCGACCCCGATCCACTGTGGGCCGTCGGCGACTGGCGCCCGGACGAGGTGCGCGTGGTCAAGGCGGACGCGCAGAACAGGATCGCGGTCCTCGGCACCTGCGGCGCGAGTGACGAGCAGCTGCGCCTCGGACTGTTCGCCGCGCGCGGGGGCGCACTTCGGCATCTGACGGCCTGGTCCGGCAGCTACACGGCCGTCGTCCAGGTCGGCCGCCGGGTCACGGTGTGCGGCGATCTGGCGGGCGCGCGGCCGGTGTTCTACACCCCCTGGGCGGGCGGGACGGCCTATGCGACCGCCGCGCTCCCCCTCGCCGACCTCATCGAGGCCAACCTCGACTTCGGCCACCTAGCGGCACTGTTGGCCGCCCCCGACGTACCCGCCGCCCTGCACGACTCCACCCCGTACGACGGCGTACGGCGCATTCCGCCGGGGCATGCGCTCATCCTGCGCACCGGGGCGCGCGAGATCGCCGGGTACGAGCCGGTCGCCTCGCTCGCGGTCGCGGCACCCACCGCCGACCCGGACAGCGCGGTGGACGCCGTACGCGACGCCTTGGTGGAGGCGGTACGCGCGCGTCTGTCCGCGCCCCGCCATGTCCCCGGCGCCGACATAGACCCAGGCCCGGTCCCGGGCATGGGCCCCGCCGAACGGCGTGCCGCGCGCGGGATGCCGGTACCGGGCATCGGCGCGGACCTCTCCGGCGGCCCCGCGTCGGGAACCCTGGCCCTCCTCGCCGCCGGCCTCCCGGGGATGCCGGGCACGGTCCTGGGCCACGGCACGGGCGCGGGGGAGCGACTGCTGGCGGTCACCTTCAACGACCTCGCGGTGGGCGGCCGCGAGGCCGAGTTGGAACGTGCGGGAACCCTCGCGGCCAACCCCCGCCTGCACCACGTGGTGGTGACGGGCGGCGAGGAGACACTGCCGTACGCCGACCTGGACGGCCCTCTGACGGACGAGCCGGGCCCGAGCCTGGTGACGGCGGCGCGACACCGCGCGCGGCTCGCCGCCGGCAGCGCCGACCACTTCACGGGCTACGGTGCCCGCCAGGTCCTGGACGCCCACCCGGCCCGCCTGGCCGACCTCCTGATGGACCGCAAACGCCGTCACCTGGTCCGCCCGGTCGCGGCGCTGGCGAAGGCGGACGGCTCGGTGCTGGTCCCCGCGCGCGTGTACGGCGCCGCACGAAAGCTGGCCCGCACGCCGTACCGCACCGGTCTGGACTCGCTGGCCGCCCGCCTCATGGACCGTCGCTTCGACGAACCCGGAGGTGCCGTAGGGGCGTCGCTCGCCGCCCTCACCTGGGCCAGACCGGGCCCGGCGGCCCGCTGGCTGACCGGCGAGGCCCTGGCTGAAGTATCGGTTCGCCTGCAAGCCGCGACGAGCCGCAACGGCGTGGGCCCCGGCCAGCGCCCCGGCGACCACCGCGCGCGTGCCGCCCTCGCCCGCCACGCCGCCGACATCCGCGTCCTGGAACAAGCCGCCGAGATCCGCTCCCAGCGCCTGCACACCCCGTTCCTCGACAACCAGGTGGTACGCGCGTGCCGCGCGCTCCCCGAAGCCCTGCGCGTCCAGCCCGGCGCCCGCGCCGCCATCCTCCGCACGGTCCTGGAGGGCGCCGGAGTCGCCGACCTCCCGGCCGGCTGGGGCGCCCCGTCCCACGCCCCGGCGGCAGCGGCGGCCCGCACCGGCCTCCGGGTGTCGGTCGACCCCCTCATGACCCTCTTCGGCACCCCCCTCCTGGCCCAGGCGGGCCTGGTCGAGGCCCGAGTCGTCCGCAAGGCCCTCCGCGCCGCCGCCGAAGGCGAACCCCTCCCCCTCGACGGCCTCGCCGACCTCGTCTCCCTGGAACTCTGGCTACACCGCCTGCTCTCCCGCCGAGGCACCTGCTGGACCGGCACCCCCGCCCGCCAACGAGCCGTCCCAGCAGGCATCAAGCCCCAACGCGGAGCCCTGGGAACGGGAGTGGGCCACTCCAGCCCGTCAGGCGTCTGACCCCGACCACACTTTCGCCTCGTGCAACGCCGTGGGGCACTCCGTCCCCAGCCCGCACCCACCCCCGAACCCACCGACCTGCGGGGGGCGTTGCCTCAAGTCCGGAGGCGTCCGCATTCGGCGCCGGGCCGCCATTCTCAGCCTGTCCGGCGTTTGAGGACGAGCGTCACTTCCCAGCGCTGGCCCAGGCACCTTCCAGCCCGTCCGGCGTTTGAGGACGAGGCCGGAGGCCGATGGGGGTCCAGGGGGCGCAGCCCCCTGGCGGGGTCGAAG
>NZ_JAKEIP010000380.1 GCF_021474425.1 Streptomyces muensis
TCCCCGGGCCGCACGGCGTACACCCCCGCCAGCAGGAACGGCGCCACGAACCACGGCAGTTGCTGCGCCGCGCACGCCGCCCCCAGACACGCCGCCCGCGCCAGCCCACCGCTCCCGAGCCGCCCGCCCCGCCCGATCCGCGGCCACCGCACCACCACCGGCACCAGCAGCGCCAGCGCCACGATCGCCGGATAGCCGAGCCTGCCGTACGACGGCAGGAACCCGAAGCCGAGACACACCATGGTCGCCGCCGACCGCCACGGCGTGGGCAGCGTCCGCCACAGCACGACGGTGCCGGCGACCAGCGCGGCCGTGCTCACGACCGTCGCGGGCAGCGCCCCGTGCCCCAGCCACAGCAGCGGCGCGGTCAGCAGCGGGGCCAGCGGCGGATAGCCGTAGGTGAAGTCGTAGCCGCCCGTGACGGTCGGGGTGAGGGCGACGCCGTGGCCGAAGAGCCAGGGCCACGGCTGCCCGTAGACCGGGTGCCCGGCGACCAGTTCACGGGCGGCCTGGGTGGTGAGGACCGCCTCGTCGCTGCCGCCGTGGTTCATCGCCCACGCACAGAGCGTCAGCGTCACGGCGGTCACCAGGACGCAAACGTCGACACGGGCCAGCGACCGAGCCCGCCGCACCACCAGGGCGAGCACACCGCACACCAGGATTGAGGCGTAGCACACCGAGATCGCGGCGGCCACGACGAGCCGGTGACCGGCCGCCTGCGTCCAGACCGCCCGCGTCCCGACGAAGAGGCTCACGTCGGCGAGAAGCGTCAGGACGCGATGCCACTGGACGGGGGGTTCCGGGACCGGTGCGGGAGCCGACCCCCGCGTCCGACTGCCCGGTGTCACCAACTGCCGCTCTGCTGCCCACTGCACGGCATCGGACGGTAATCAGGGCTGGTGAGCGAGGTGCCGAGGGAGGTGAAGAGTCCGGTGTGAGGCGGGTGAGAACAGGGGGCCGGCCCTCCGGAGCGTGATCAGTACACGTCCCGGACGTACCGCTTCGCCGCCGCCAGCTGCTTCACGTACGCCGCCGCCTCGGCCTCGTCAAGACCGCCGTGCGTGACCGCGATGTCCCGCAGCGCCCGGTCCACGTCCTTGGCCATGCGCGAGGCGTCGCCGCAGACGTAGAAGTGGGCACCGTCCTGCAGCCAGCGCCACAGCTCGGGGCCGTGTTCGCGCATCCGGTCCTGGACGTACACCTTGTTGCGCTGGTCCCGGGAGAACGCCGTGTCCAGGCGCGCCAGGGTGCCCTCGTCGAGCAGCGCGGTCAGCTCGTCCTCGTAGTAGAAGTCGCTGGCCCGGTGCTGCTCGCCGAAGAACAGCCAGTTGGGCGCCTGGTGCCCGAGCACCCGCCGCTCCTGGAGGAAGCCGACGAAGGGCGCGACGCCCGTGCCCGGGCCGACCATCACCATCGGCGTCGAGGCGTCCGCGGGCGGGCGGAAGTGCGGGGAGCGCTGTACGAAGACCGGCACCTCGGTGTCCGGTTCGGCATCGGCGAGGAAGGGCGAGCAGACCCCGCCGCGCGGCCGGCCGCGCAGGTTCTCGTACCGCACGACGGAGACCGTCAGGGAGACGCTGTGCGGGTCGACGAGCGGGCTCGACGATATGGAGTACAGGCGCGGCTGGAGCTTCCTGAGCACCCCCGCCCACTCCTCGGCGCCCGCCCGCACCGAGTGCTCGGCGATGACGTCCACGGCCTGCCGGCTCCAACTCCACTGCGCCAGACCGTCCTTGTTGTCCGGCCGCAGCAGCCGGCGCAGCTCCCGGTCGTCACGGACGCGTTCGGCGACGAAGCGCAGCAGATCGGGGGTGATCCGCGTGATGTCGAGGTGCCGGTGCAGGGCGTCGGCGAACGAGGTCTCGCCGACGCCGTCCAGGTCCACGGCCGTCGCCCCGTCGACGCCGGTCACCGCCAGCCATTCCGCCACCAGCGAGGGCGAGTTGACCGGCCGCACGCCGAGCGCGTCGCCCGCCTCGTACGCCAGCGAGGTCCCGCTCGTGTCGAAGGTGAAGCGCCGCACCTCCTTTCCCGCGCCGGGGCGGCTGAGCAGCCGGTTGCCGACGAGACGGGCGGTGGCGGGGGCGGGCTTGGCACCGGCTCTCGGTGTGCCGACCGGCTTGGGGGCGGCGGGTGCGTCCGTGCCGCCCAGTGCCGTCAGGACCTGATCGAGCCACACCCCGGCCGAGGGCTCGAAGTCCGGTTCGCAGTCCGTACGGGGGGCCAGGCGCACCCCGCCCAGTTCGTCCAGCCGCGCGTCGAGCCGACGCCCGTGGCCACAGAAGTCGTCGTAGGAGGAGTCGCCGAAGGCGAGCACGGCGTACCGCACTCCGTCCAGCCGCGGAGCCTCCGCGTCGGACAGCGTCTCCCAGAAGCCCGACCCGTTGTCCGGGGCGTCACCGTCACCGAACGTGCTGGTGATGAAGAGGAGGTCGGCGGCACGGGCGAGCGCGGGCACATCGGCCTCGTCCATGCCGACCAGGGTGGCCCGGTGCCCCGCCGCGCCCAGCTGCTCGGCGGCGGCGGTGGCGAACTCCTCGGCGTTGCCGGTCTGCGAGGCCCACAGCACGAGGACCTCACGGCCGTCACGCGTGACGGGTTCCGTCGCCGTCCGGGAGTACATCCCGGCGAGCACGCCGTCGACCCACACCCGGTGCTCGGGGCTGAAAGGCGCGTCCGGCGGCAGGACGGGGACGCCGGGCGCGCCGGTCCCGATGCCGGCGAGGAAACCGGTCAGATACAGGCGCTCCTGGGCGGTCAGAACGGGCGGCGGGGCGGGTTCCAGACCGAAGGGGGCAGCGGAGCCGGGTGTGACAGCCGTCGGCGTCAGCGCCCGCACCGGCTCGTCCGGCACCGGAGCCGCCACCCTGGTCAAGGACACCGCGCACACCTTGAACTCCGGTTGGAAGGAGATCGGGTCCACCGCGTCGCTCGTCACCGCGTTGACGCTCAGATACTCCCCGAAGAGATCGTTCCAGTGGAACGGCGCGAAAGCGCCGCCCGGCCGCACCCGCTCGGTCACCACGGCCGGCAACACCGCCCGCCCCCGCCGCGAGGCGACCTCCACCCGGTCCCCGTCCGCGATCCCCAGCTCCCGCGCGTCGAGCGGATGCACCTCCACGAACGGCCCCGGGTTCAGCTTGTTGAGCTTGGCGACCTTCCCGGTCTTGGTCAGCGTGTGCCACTGGTGCTGCACCCGCCCCGTGTTCAGTACGAAGGGGTAGTCGTCGTCGGGCATCTCGGCGGCCGGCATGTGCGGCCGGGCGTGGAAGACGGCGCGGCCGCTCGCGGTCGGGAACCGCAGTCCGCGGTCCGGGTCGAGATACCGGACCGGATTGCGCTCCGGCCCGTCCACGTCGGCGGCCGGCCACTGCACCGGCGTGTCCCGCAGCCGCTCGTACGTCACCCCGCGCAGATCCCAGCCGGTCACCGGGTTCCAGGCCCGCCGTATCTCCTCGAAGACGTCCTCGGCGCTCTCGTACGAGAACCCCTTCTCGTACCCCATCGCGCACGCGACGGCCGCGATGATCCGCCAGTCCGCCATCGCCTCCCCGGGCGGATCGGTCACGGCCCGGGTCAGCGTCAGATTGCGCTCACTGTTGACGAAGACGCCCTCGCCCTCGGTCCACATCGCCCCGGGCAGCACGACATCGGCGTACGCGTTGGTCTCGGTCTCCCCGAAGACGTCCTGCGTGACGACGAACTCCGCCGCCTCCAGGCCCTCGATCACCGTACGGCGGTTGGCGACCGAGGCGACCGGATTGGTGCAGATGATCCAGCAGGCCTTGATCTCGCCGTCGGCCATCTTCTGGAACATCTCGACGGTGCCCTTGCCGACCCCGTCGGCGCGCAGCGTGCCCGGCGGCAGCTCCCACAGCTCCTCGACGAAGTCCCGCTCGGCCTCCACGAGCACGGACCGCTGCCCCGGCAGCCCCGGCCCCATGTACCCCATCTCACGCCCGCCCATGGCGTTCGGCTGCCCGGTGAGCGAGAAGGGCCCGGAGCCCGGCCGGCAGATCGCACCCGTCGCCAGATGCAGGTTGACCAGGGCGTTCGTGTTCCAGGTGCCGTGCGTGGACTGGTTCAGCCCCATCGTCCAGCAGCTCATCCACTCACCGGCCTCACCGATCAGCCGGGCGGCTTCCCGGAGGTCGTCCTCGCCGATCCCGGTGATCTCCGCGACGGCGCCCGGCGCGTAGTCGGCGAGGAAGGCGGGCATCGCCTCCCAGCCCTCGGTGTGGGCGGCGATGAAGTCGGGGTCGGTGTGGCCGTTCTCGACGAGCAGGTGCAGGAGGCCGTTGAGGAGAGCGAGGTCCGTGCCGGGCTTGATCTGCAGGAACAGGTCGGCCTTGGCGGCGGTGGCGGTGCGTCGCGGGTCGACCACGATGAGTTTGGCGCCCGCCTTGACCCGCTCCATCATCCGCAGAAAGAGGATGGGGTGGCAGTCGGCCATGTTCGAGCCGGTGACGAGGAAGACGTCCGCCTTGTCGAAGTCCTCGTAGGACCCCGGCGGCCCGTCCGCGCCGAGGGACAGCTTGTAGCCCATTCCAGCGCTGGCCATGCACAACCGCGAGTTCGACTCGATCTGGTTGGTGCGGATGAACCCCTTGGCCAGCTTGTTCGACAGGTACTGGGCCTCCAGGCTCATCTGTCCGGACACATACAGCGCGACCGCGTCCGGCCCGTGCTCGTCGATGATCGCGCGCAGCCGGCGGGCGGTCTCGGCGATGGCGTCGGCCGCCGGGGAGGGCACCGGCTCCTCGCCCCGGTCGTCCCTGACCAGCGCGGTGGTCAGCCGGCCGGGCGCGGCGAGCATCTCGGCCGTGGTCGCGCCCTTGGTGCACAGCCGTCCCGCGTTCGCCGGGTGCGCCTTGTCACCGGAGGCCTTCAGGACCGTACGCCGCCCGTCGGGCCCCGCCCCGACGTCCAGCAGAACTCCACAGCCGACCCCGCAGTACGTGCAGACCGTCCGGACCTGGGACGTGGAGACCGGAGTCGTGGAGGTGGTCGAGGTCACGCGCTGCCCTTCTCCGGCGGTCGGGGGTGGTGCGTGAAGCGTACGAATTGCCCGTTACGTCGATGTCACATCCCTTGATCATGAGGAGTTACGTCGGCCACACAGCCGCCCGTGGCCCGATGTGAGGGGTGGGGGAGGGGTCCGGGGCTGTCGCGCACCGTGTCGCAGTTGGGCCGAACGGGTGACTTGGCGTAAGAATTGGCCGGTGCAGGTTTTGAAGGCGAGTCAGGGCGGGGGGAGCCGGTGAACAGCCACGACGTCACCGATGAACAGTGGGAGGGGCTCGCCCAGGTGGTGCCGCTGCGCGGCCGTGACGCCTGGCCGTCGGCGGTGGGTCATCGCGCGCTGCCGGAGGCGGAGACCGAACCCCGTCGCCGATTCGTCGTCCTGCGGGTCAATGTCTTCGGCGACGCCCGCGAGGTCGCGGAGACCCTGATGGCCGGGATCCCGGTGCTGCTGGACCTGACGGGAGCGGAGAACGAGGTCGCCAAGCGGGTCCTCGACTTCAGCACCGGTGTCGTCTTCGGGCTGGCGAGCGGGATGCACCGGGTGGACCGGAACGTGTTCCTGCTGACGCCGCCCGGGACCGAGGTGAGCGGGCTGATGGAGGGCGCCGGGGTTCCGGGCACGTGATCCCGGCGGGGCGGGGCCCGCAGGAGCTGGGCCTGGAGGAGCTGGGCTTGCGGGGGCGGTCCCTCGATCGTAGGAAGGGCGTCGCGGGGGAACGGTTCGCCTGAGCGGCCGGGGCCTACGGTCCGGACATGGCCGTGACGTCGTCCGAGTTGTTCTCCGCCCGCCCCGCAGGTGAGGCGTGTCCCGGGCGGCCTCAGGTCACCGAGCTGCGGCTGTCCGCGTTCGCCGGTCATCGGCGGGCCGAGCTTCCGGTCGGGCCGCTCACGTTCTTCGCCGGGCCGAGCGCCTCGTACGCCCGTAACGCGGTCGTCTTGCCGGACCCGCTCGGCCCGGCTGGGCGGGGGTGCCGGGGTG
>NZ_JAKEIP010000381.1 GCF_021474425.1 Streptomyces muensis
TGACTTTTGGCACGCTGTTGAGTTCTCAAGGAACGGACGCTTCCTTTGTACTCACCCTCTCGGGCTTTCCTCCGGGCAGTTTCCCTTCGGTCTTGCGTTTCCGACTCTATCAGATCCTTTTCCGATCCGATTTCCTCGGCGCTTTCCAGGTTCCCGCTTCCGCGTTTCCCTTTCCGGCGATTCCGACTCTATCAGATCCTTTCGGGCCTGACTCCCAGTCAGCGGGGCTTGTCTTCGCGGCCGTTGAGCCGTTCCGACGAGTGAGACTTTAGCGGATTCCTTGCTCCCGAGCTAATCGGGGGCTGCGTTCTGTCGAACGCGGATTCCTCATTCCGTAAATACGCATGCCAATAAAACGACGGCAGACAGACCGACTATCGTCGAAGGTTGGCTGGTACTTGCGGAGTGGCTGTCCGGGGACCGACCGGAGTCGGCGCTCACGTCGGACAACTCGGAGAACACTACGGACCGGGTCAGGGCGTGTCAACTTCACGCCGGAGGGCACCCTCGGGGCGTAGTCTGGGACGCATGACGACGCGTACGTGCACCCAACTGTGGTGGGCCGCCTGACGGCGGCCGTAGTTACGTATGCACTCAACGGCCGCCGCCTCGGCGGCCGTTCTCGTTTCTCCCTCCAGAGCTTGTGAGGGTCGGCCGGCCGGGGTCGGCGGCCTCGACCAGGAGGTGGAGAGAGATGACGCTGGTTTTCAGTGGGGTCAAGCCGACCGGGCATCTGACGCTGGGGAACTATCTGGGGGCCATGCGGCGGTGGGCTGACGTCGATCAGCACCAGGCCGACGCGCTGTTCTGCATCGTCGATCTGCACGCGCTGACCGTGGACCACGATCCGGCGCGGGTGCGCAGGCTCAGTCGGCAGGCGGCGACGTTGTTGCTTGCGTCGGGGCTGGATCCGGAGCTGTGCACCGTGTTCGTGCAGAGCCATGTGGATGAGCACGCGCGGCTGTCGTATGTGCTGGAGTGCGTGGCCACGGACGGTGAGATGCGGCGGATGATCCAGTACAAGGAGAAGGCCGCTCGGGAGCGGGAGCGCGGTGGGAGCGTGCGGCTGTCGCTGCTGACGTATCCCGTGCTGATGGCGGCGGACATCCTGGCGTACGGGACGGACGAGGTGCCGGTCGGGGACGATCAGACGCAGCATGTGGAGCTCGCGCGGGATCTGGCGGTTCGGTTCAACCAGCGGTACGGACATACGTTCGTGGTGCCTCGGGCGACGCCGCCGCAGGTGGCGGCTCGGGTGATGAATCTGCAGGATCCCGCTTCGAAGATGGGCAAGAGCGATGACTCCGGGCCGGGGATCGTCTATCTGCTCGATGAGCCGGACGTGGTGCGGAAGAAGGTCATGCGGGCCGTGACCGACAGCGGGCGGGAGGTCGTGTACGACCGGGCCGCTCAGCCGGGGGTGGCGAATCTGCTGGAGATCCTGGCTGCCTGTACGGGTGGGAACCCATCGGAGCTGAGCGGTGTATATGAGTCGTACGGCTCTTTGAAGTCGGCCACCGCGGAGGCCGTGGTCGAGACTCTCAGGCCCGTGCAGGAGAGGCACAGGGAGCTGTGCGCGGATCCTGGCTATGTGGAGGGGGTGCTGCGGGATGGTGCGGAGCGTGCCCGGGCGATGGCCCGGCCGACCGTGGATGCCGCGTATCGGGCGATCGGGTTGCTGCCGGCGGCAGCGGCCGGTGCGGGTGCGGCTGCTACTTCCGATATCGGGGTGACCGTGTAGGTCCAGGGGTGCGCTTGGGCCGCCCGTGGGCGGGGGCGGCCCTGGGCGTCACTTGGTGTTGCTGCCGGAGGCCAGTTCGCGGCTGCGGTCGCGGGCGGCTTCGAGGGCGGCGATGAGGGCGGCCCGTACGCCGTGGTTCTCGAGTTCGCGGATGGCGTTGATGGTGGTGCCGGCGGGGGACGTCACGTTCTCGCGGAGCTTGACGGGGTGTTCGCCGCTGTCGCGGAGCATCGTCGCGGCGCCGATCGCGGACTGGACGATCAGGTCGTGGGCCTTGTCCCGGGGCAGGCCGAGGAGGATGCCGGCGTCGGTCATGGCTTCGACCAGGTAGAAGAAGTACGCCGGGCCGGAGCCGGAGAGGGCGGTGCAGGCGTCCTGCTGTCCCTCGGGGACGCGGAGCGTCTTGCCCACGGCGCCGAAGATCTCCTCGGCGTGGGCGAGGTCGGCTTCGCTGGCGTGGCTGCCGGCGGAGATGACGGACATGGCCTCGTCGACGAGGGCAGGGGTGTTAGTCATGACGCGGACGACGGGTGTGCCGGCGGCGAGTCGGGACTCGAAGAAGGAGGTGGGGATGCCTGCGGCTCCGCTGATGACCAGGCGGTCGGCGGGGACGTGCGGGGCGAGTTCGTCGAGGAGGGTGCCCATGTCCTGCGGCTTGACCGTGAGGATCAGGGTGTCGGCGGTCTTGGCGGCTTCCACGTTGGTGACCGGGGTGACTCCGTAGCGGGTGCGGAGTTCTTCGGCTCGTTCCGCGCGGCGGGCCGTCACCAGGAGGTCGGCCGGGGCCCAGCCGCCGCGGATCATTCCGCTGAGCAGGGCTTCGCCGATCTTGCCGGTGCCGAGGACTGCGACTTTCTGGGTCATGGCTGGGGTGCCCTCCGGGGGTTGCGTCGTCCGGGTTCATCCTCGCACCCGGGGGCGGCTTTGGAGGGAGCGTGTCCGGTGGGCGGACGGGCGGGCGGGCCCGGCCGCTGCGCTGGACCGAGCACGGGCTCGTGGTCCGGCGTGGCTCGGGCCGCGCCCTGGCTCCGAGGCCCGCGCGGTCAGGCGGTCCTGCGTCGCAGGGTCGCCGCGCCGAGGCCGAGGACCAGTAGGGCGCAGCCCGCCACGATCAGGGCGTCGCGTACGAAGTTGGCGGTCATGTCGGTGTGCTTGAGGACTTCGTTCATGCCGTCGACCGCGTAGGACATGGGGAGGACGTTGGAGATGGCCTCGAGGGCGGGGTGCATGTTGTCGCGGGGTGTGAAGAGGCCGCAGAGGAGGAGCTGGGGGAAGATCACGGCCGGCATGAACTGGACGGCCTGGAATTCGGAGGCCGCGAACGCCGAGACGAAGAGACCGAGCGCGGTGCCGAGCAGTGCGTCGAGCAGGGCCACGAGCAGGAGCAGCCAGGGGCTGCCGGTGACGTCCAGGCCGAGGAACCAGAGGGCGAGTCCGGTGGCCAGGGCGGACTGGATGATCGCGAGGGTGCCGAAGGCGAGGGCGTAGCCGGCGATCAGGTCGCCTTTGCCGAGGGGCATGGCGAGGAGGCGTTCGAGGGTGCCGGAGGTGCGTTCGCGCAGGGTGGCGATGGAGGTGACCAGGAACATCGTGATCAGCGGGAAGATCCCGAGGAGGGAGGCGCCGATGTTGTCGAAGGTGCGCGGGCTGCCGTCGAAGACGTAGCGCAGCAGGAACAGCATCACGCAGGGGACGAGGAGCATCAGCGCGATGGTGCGTGGGTCGTGGAGGAGCTGGCGCAGGACCCTGGCGGCGGTGGCGGTGGTGCGGGCGAGGTTGAGGGCGCCGGTGGGAGCCGGGTGGAGCGTGGTGGGCGTACTCGTCGTCGTGGTCATCGCGTGGTCTCCTTCGCGCGGGCGGCCGCGACGGCCTCGTCGACCAGGTGCAGGAAGGCCGCTTCGACCGTCTCGGAGTCCGTACGGGTGCGCAGGGCGTCCGGGGTGTCGTCGGCGAGGATCTGGCCCTCGCGCATGAGGAGGAGGCGGTGGCAGCGCTCGGCCTCGTTCATGACGTGGGAGGAGATGAGGAGGGTGGCGCCGCGGGAGCCGGCGATGTCGTGGAAGAGGGCCCAGAGGTCGCGGCGCAGGACCGGGTCCAGGCCGACCGTCGGTTCGTCCAGGACGAGGAGTTCGGGGGTGCCGAGGAGGGCGACGGCGAGGGAGACGCGGCTGCGCTGGCCGCCTGAGAGGTTGCCGGCCAGGGCGTCGGCGTGGTTGGTGAGGTCGACGTCGGCGATGGCGCGGGTGACGTTCTCGTGGCGCCGGTCGGCGGCGGTGTGGCCGGGGTCGAGGATCGCGGCGAAGTAGGCGAGGTTCTGGCTGATCGTCAGGTCGTCGTAGACGGAGGGAGCTTGGGTGACGTAGCCGATGCGGGTGCGCAGGGTGGGGTGGCCGGCGGGGCGGCCGAGGACGTCGAGGGTGCCGGTGACCTTGGCCTGGGTGCCGACGATGGCCCGCATGAGGGTCGTCTTGCCGCAGCCTGACGGGCCGAGGAGGCCGGTGATCTGGCCGCGCGGGACGGTGAAGTCGAGGTCGCGGAGGACCTGGCGGGTGCCGCGTACGACGTTCAGGGTCTCGGCTCGGATGGCGGGCTCGTCGGGTGGGTCGGATCGGACGGACGAGTAATTCATCATGTGATGAATAATCCTCCGGTGAGTGTGCGGCGTCAAGCGGCGGGGTGGCATGGCGGTGGCGCTGTGGGGGGGTGACATGAGGGCGACATGGCTCGCCCGCCCTCGCCGGATCGTGGCGGGGCGGGCGTAGGAGGGAGGAGGGCAGGAGAAGGAGGAGGGAGCGGTGAGGCTCGGTGGTCGGTGCCGGGGTTCGAAGGAGGGCGACGGTGTCAGGAGGTGGTGGCGACCAGGAGGTCGACGTCGTAGGTCTCTTCGATGATTCCGTCGGGGAAGGCGTCGAGGAGGTGTTGCTTCTCCTCGGTGAGGAAGGCGGTGCTCGCCTCGGTGCCGTGGACCAGGAAGATCGAGTGGCTGCCGATGTTCGCCAGGTGCGTGTCGATGGGGACGCGGCGGCTCCAGCGGACCTTGCGGCGGGTGAAGTCGAGGCGGCCGGTGGGGTCGGCGAGGGCGGCCCGGGCGCCGCTGCCGTTCTGTTCGACGGCGGGATGGTGGCCGAAGCGGCGCTCGATGCGCTGCGCCTGCGCGATGTGCCAGGGGATGTCGAGCGGTGTGGTGTTCCACCACAGGGCGAGTGTGCCGCCGGGGCGTAGTACGCGGAGGGCTTCCGGCGCCGAGTGGGTGGGGTCGGTCCAGTGCCAGGCCTGGGCGTAGGTGATGAAGTCGGCGGAGGCGGTGGCCAGGGGGAGAGCGTTGCCGTTGCCTCGGACGATCGGTATGTCGGGGTGGTTGAGGCGGAACTGGGCTGCCATGCCGTCGCCGGGTTCGACGGCGAGTACGTCGGCGCCGCGAGCGCGCAGGAGGGCGGTGCCGATGCCGGTGCCCGCGCCTACGTCGACGACGCGGGCGCCGGTGAGGGGGCGGCCGGCGAGTTCCTCGATCGCGTCGAAGAGGGCGGGTGGGTAGGAGGGGCGGTTGGCTGCGTACTGGGCTGCTGCGGCGTTGAAGGAGCGGGCGCGGTCGGTGTGGGAAGGGGCCGTCATAGGGCCATGGTGGCCCTGGTTGGTGCGGGGTGCACCGAGTTTGGCGGGAGGTGGTTCGGTGAGTGGTTCGGTGCGTGGTCGAGTGGTGAGTGGCGGGCGTGGCGGCGTGGGGTGGTGCAACTGATGGGGGCGGTTGTCGGCGTGCGTCTCTTGTCTTGCCGAGGGAGGGAGGGTGGCCTGTGGCTAGGTGCGGCGGCGCTTCTTTGAGGGGTTGCCTGTGCGGCGGGTGGTGCGGTTCTCGTGTTGTTTGCGTGCCGTCTCGTATTCCTCGCGGTGGAGCTTCTCTCCGGGGGCCTCGGTGAGGGTGCGGAAGAAGTAGGCGAGGAGGGAGCCGACGAAGCCGATGGCCAGCAGGCCCCGGAGGGAGGCCTGGCGGTCGGGGTCGGGGCGTTTGCTGAAGCTGTCCCAGGTGTGGCGGTAGGCGAGCGCGCTGCAGACCGCGAACATCACGACGACCAGGACGGTGACGAAGCCGCCGATGTCGGAGAGCTGGAGCCCCTCGTAGGCGAAGCGCAGCACCAGGCAGGAGACGGCGGCGGTGGCGAGGGAGCCGATGGACACCGCGGCGCGGCGGGCGGCGTAGCCGTTGTCGTGGTCGACCCAGGTCGTGCCGAAGAAGCGGAGGGGCTCGGGGCGGGGGC
>NZ_JAKEIP010000382.1 GCF_021474425.1 Streptomyces muensis
CGGGGGGGCGGGGCCGCGGGCTCGCAGCACGCGCGGCTCGGGGTCGGCGGGGAGGTGGGTCGGGGGCGGGCCCCCGAGGAGGTTTTCGTGAATGGCCATGCCCTCCAGTCTGGCCCATGGGGCAGCGGGCCTCTTGATCACGCCAGTAGGGTCGTCCCGTGAGTAACGAACACATCACGCTGACCGCGGGTGACGCGGAGGTGGACGTGCTGCCGGAGAACGGCGGGCGGGTCGGAGGGCTGCGCGTCGGCGGGACGGAGTTGTTGCGACAGGGCGAGCGGTTCGGGTGCTTCCCGATGGTTCCCTGGTGCGGGCGGATCCGGGACGGCCGGTTCCTGGACGGCGCCGTGGTGCGGCAGATGCCGCTCAACGCCCCGCCGCACGCCATCCACGGCACCGCCCGCGACGGCGCCTGGAAGGTCGCCCGCGTCACGGGCGACGAGGCGGTCATCACGTACGACCTGGTCGAGCCCTGGCCCTACCCCGGCCGCGTCACCCAGATCGTGCGGCTCGCCGAGGACAGCCTCACCCTCACCATGTCCGTCGAGACGTACGAGACGTCCTTTCCGGCGCAGGTCGGCTGGCATCCCTGGTTCAACCGGAGCCTCGGCGGTGCGGACGTACAGCTCGACTTCACCCCCGCCTGGCAGGAGGAGCGGGGCGAGGACCATCTCCCCACCGGGAATCGGATCGATCGCACGCCCGGGCCCTGGGATGACTGCTTCGGGATGCCCGACGGGGTCGACGTCACGCTCACCTGGCCGGGGCAGTTGGAGCTGAAGGTGGCCGGCCGGGAGGAGTGGGTCGTGGTCTACGACGAACAGGACGCCGCCGTCTGCGTCGAGCCGCAGACCGGGCCGCCCAACGGCCTGAACACCATGCCCCGCCTGGTCACGCCCCTGGAGCCGCTGGAGGCCACCACCGTCTGGAGCTGGCGGCGCCTCTAAGCTGGGCGGCATGACTGACGTACGCGGCGAGCTGCTGCAGCAGATCAAGGACAAGGCCGTGGTGCACGGCAAGGTGACCCTGTCGTCGGGTCTGGAAGCCGACTACTACGTCGATCTTCGGCGTATCACCCTCGACGGGGAGGCCGCCCCCCTGGTCGGGCAGGTGCTGCTCGACCTGACCGCTGAGCTGGACTTCGACGCGGTGGGCGGGCTCACGATGGGCGCCGACCCCGTCGCCGCCGCGATGCTGCACGCTGCCGCGGCGCGCGGCAGGCGGCTCGACGCCTTCGTCGTGCGCAAGGCGGCCAAGGCACACGGGCTGCAGCGTCGGGTCGAGGGGCCGGACATCGCGGGGCGGCGCGTGCTCGTCGTCGAGGACACCTCCACCACCGGCGGCTCGCCGCTCACCGCCGTGGAGGCCGTGCGGGAGGCGGGTGCCGAGGTCGTCGCCGTCGCGACCATCGTCGACCGGGCCACCGGCGCCGCAGAGAAGATCCAGGCGGGCGCGGGGGTGCCGTACCTGTTCGCGTACTCCAAGGACGAGTTGGGGCTGGACTGAGCCACACGGACTCGGCATCCACGCAACACCAAAGTTGATCAGTATCGACCATGATTGAACAGGCCTAGCGTGAGAAGCGACAGATGCCCATCGCATTAGAAAGAAGCGGATATTTGGGTACGGCGTCCCGCTAGTTTCGACGCATGACCGCGCACGGCCGCTACGTCGGCGTACTCAGGGTCTCCCAGGACAAGTCCGCGTCCACGTCGGTCCAAAGACAACGGGAGAACATCGAGTCCTACATCAACGCTTCAGAATTCCCTGGAATCCTTGTCGGCTGGGCTGAGGACACGGACGTGTCCGGGGGACTGTCTCCGTTCAATCGTCCTCAGCTCGGTAAATGGCTGACACGGCGGGTCGACGAGTTCGACGGAATCATCGCCATGAACGTGGACCGCCTCACTCGCCGGGCGCTTCACTTCAGCCGACTCCACGACTGGGGGAGAGCGAACGGCAAGCGCGTCATCTGTGTTTCCGAGGGGTACGACTCGGAAAACCCGCAGACGAAAATGAAGGCTCAGAGGGCGGCGGACTTTGCGGAAGCTGAACTCGACGCCATTACCGATCGGATCAAGGGCGGCGTACAGGGTCGGCTCACCAATAGGTCCTGGGTCAGCGGCACGCCGCCCATGGGATACGCGATCAAGAGTGTCCCGGGCCAGAACCGCAAGATCCTCGTACGTGACCCCGGTTATGCGCAGGTCATGGACCGTATTCTCCAAGGGTTCGCCGACGGGAAGACGCTCAACAGGATTGCGCTCGAACTCAACGAGGCAAGGGTGCTGACCTGGAGCGACTACCGTTTGACGCTTCGAGGAGCGGAACCCAGGGGTGCGTACTGGCAGCAGACCACCCTTGCCAACGCCGTACGTCGCCCCACGTTCGCGGGCATCTACACGTACAAGGGTGAGGCCGTCGAGGACGACGACGGGAACCCGATTCTGATCGCGGAAAACCCCTTCATGTCCTTCGAGGACTGGTCGGAACTCGCCGTACGGCTGGAGCCGCAGAAGCGGGAAGGGAAGGCTCGGCAGCGGATCTCGAAGCACCCCCTCACGGGGATAGCCCTCTGCGGCCGCTGTGGCAGCGCGCTCGGCTCCACCTCTGTCAGCCAGAAGCACGGCAGGTATCACGCCTACTATCGCTGCTCGAAGCGCGCCAAGAAGGGCGCGTGCGAGGCAAAGATGAACATTCGGGTGTCCGAACTGGAAGCGATCTTCGACGAGGTTTTCGATGCCGCCTTCAGTGCCCTTGAGGTGACGTCGGCGACCGGGGACACCTACGAGGGCCCCGGCAGGAGGGTCCCAGACATCTGGGCCGACAAGGATGCGCAAGATCGCAAGGCGTTCCTGCGTGAGCACGGCGTCAGTGTCCGGGTGTGGCAAGACCTGGTGCCCCGGGCCAAGTACAGCGCGGTCATCGACTTCGGTGACATCACCGGCATGGCCAAGGCCGTGGGGCTTCGGCTCCCGGATGGCACGGACCGGCTCGTGATCCACTACCAGTGCGGGGAGGACGACATCCCCAGGGCAGGCGGATCGCCGGCTCCTCCTGCCGAACATGGCCGGACAGATGCGAGAAAGAGGGGACTTTTGGGCGCTGTCACCTCTCCGAGGCAGAGGTAGCCTTAGCGGCGCATACAGAAGGCCGAACAAGCCACGGCGCAGTGGCTCTCCCAGGCCCGCGGAACCCGCACGAGAGGATTGTGTCTTGGCTATCGCGACTCCTGAGGTCTATAACGAGATGCTCGACCGGGCGAAGGCAGGCAAGTTCGCCTACCCGGCCATCAACGTGACCTCGTCCCAGACCCTGCACGCGGCCCTGCGCGGCTTCGCGGAGGCGGAGAGCGACGGCATCATCCAGATCTCCACGGGTGGTGCGGAGTTCCTCGGCGGCCAGCACAGCAAGGACATGGTCACCGGCGCCGTCGCCCTGGCCGAGTTCGCGCACATCGTCGCCAAGAAGTACGACATCACCGTCGCCCTGCACACGGACCACTGCCCGAAGGACAAGCTCGACGGGTACGTACGTCCGCTGCTCGCCGTCTCCGAGGAGCGGGTCGCGCGCGGCGAGAACCCCCTCTTCCAGTCGCACATGTGGGACGGCTCGGCCGAGACCCTCGCCGACAACCTGTCCATCGCGCAGGAGCTGCTGGAGCGGGCCCGCGCCGCGAAGATCATCCTCGAGGTCGAGATCACCCCGACCGGCGGCGAGGAGGACGGCGTCTCGCACGAGATCAACGACTCGCTGTACACGACCGTCGACGACGCGATCCGTACGGCCGAGGCCCTCGGGCTCGGTGAGAAGGGGCGCTACCTGCTCGCGGCCTCCTTCGGCAACGTCCACGGCGTCTACAAGCCGGGCAACGTCGTGCTCCGTCCCGAGCTGCTGAAGGACCTCAACGAGGGTGTCGGTGCCAAGTACGGCAAGACCGCCCCGTTCGACTTCGTCTTCCACGGCGGCTCCGGCTCCACCGCCGAGGAGATCGCGACCGCGCTGGACAACGGCGTCGTCAAGATGAACATCGACACCGACACCCAGTACGCCTTCACGCGTCCGGTGGCGGCCCACATGTTCCAGAACTACGACGGTGTCCTCAAGGTCGACGGCGAGGTCGGCAACAAGAAGACCTACGACCCGCGGACCTGGGGCAAGCTCGCCGAGGCCAGCATGGCCGCGCGCGTGACGGAGGCCTGCTCCCACCTGCGTTCGACGGGTACGAAGATCAAGTAGTTCCGGGTTCATCCGGGGACTTGCGAGCCCGGCGCCTGCCCATGGCGCCGGGCTCGCTGTATACCTGGGGACATGCCCGACGTCCGGCTGGCCTCACCGCAGGGCAAATGGATCCTGCTCACCACCGTCCTCGGCTCCAGCATGGCGATGCTGGACTCGACCGTCGTCAATGTCGCCCTCCCCCGCATCGGCCGTGACCTCGACGCCGACCTCGCGGCGCTGCAGTGGACGGTCAACGCGTACATGCTGACGCTGGCCGGGCTGATCCTGCTCGGCGGTTCGCTGGGGGACCGGTACGGGCGGCGGCGGATCTTCGTGGTGGGCGTGGTGTGGTTCGCGGCGGCCTCGCTGCTGTGCGGGGTCGCGCCGAACGCCGGGGTGCTGATCGCGGCCAGGGCGCTCCAGGGCATCGGAGGGGCGCTGCTCACGCCGGGCTCGCTGGCGCTCATCCAGGCGTCCTTCCATCCCGACGACCGGGGGCGGGCGGTCGGACTGTGGTCGGGTTTCGGGGGCATCGGCGCCGCGGTCGGCCCGTTCCTGGGCGGCTGGCTGGTGGACGGGCCGGGCTGGCGCTGGGTGTTCCTGCTCAACGTGCCGGTGGCGCTGGTGTGCGTGCCGGTCGCGGTACGGCATGTCCCGGAGTCGGGGGACGGCCGGGCTCATGCCGGCCGCTTCGACGTGCTCGGCGCGGTCCTCGGGGCGCTGTCCCTCGCGCTGGTGACCTACGCGCTGATCGAGGCCCGGTCGGGGTCGCTGGTCGTGGTCCTCACCGCGGTGGGGGGCGTGGTGGCCGGGGTCGCCTTCGTGTACGTCGAGCGTCACCGGCCCGACCCGATGATGCCGCTGGACATCTTCAGGTCCCGCCAGTTCACCGCCGTCAACCTCGTCACCCTCTGTGTCTACGCGGCGTTCGGCGGCTTCTTCTTCCTCGCCGCGCTTCAGCTCCAGGTCGTCGTCGGGTACTCCGCGCTCGGCGCCGGTACGGCGCTGCTGCCGACGACCGCGCTGATGCTGTTGTTCTCGGCCCGTTCGGGTGCGCTCGCCGACCGGATCGGTCCCTGGATCCCGCTGACGGTGGGACCGCTGTTGTGCGCGGCCGGAATGCTGCTGATGCTGCGGGTCGGTCCGGACGCCTCGTATCTCCTCGACGTCCTGCCCGCCCTGCTCGTCCTCGGCCTCGGCATGGTCACGTTGGTGGCTCCTCTGACGGCGACCGTCCTGGCGTCCGTCGACACCGCCCGGGCCGGTCTGGCGAGCGGTGTCAACAACGCGGCCGCCCGGGCGGCGGGGCTGGTCGCGGTGGCCGCGCTGCCGTTGCTCGCCGGGATGGGGGAGGAGGCGTATCGCTCGCCGGGCGCCTTCGACGACTCGTTCGGGCAGGCGATGGTGTGGTGTGCGGGGGTGCTGGTGGTCGGGGCCGCGGTGGCCTTTGCGACGGTACGTCCGCTCCCTCCGGACTGCCGCAAACCGGAGTGCCTCCACCACGGGGCGATCACGGCGCCGCCGTTGGAGGGGGTGCGGAGCAGGGGCCGCCTGCCGGGATAGGCATGTTCCTCGCCCCCGCCGCCCCTACCCGTCCCATCCCCAGGGGCTCCGCCCCTTCGACCCCGGGTCGTTTCTTCGGGTGCGGGCCGGCGGGGGCTGGTCGCGCAGTTCCCCGCGCCCCTTCTGGGGGCTGGTTGCGCCCACTCGGCGGAGCCGCACATTGACACAGCCCCGCGCCCCTTCTGGGGCTCCGC
>NZ_JAKEIP010000383.1 GCF_021474425.1 Streptomyces muensis
GCCCCCTGCCCCCCGCACTGGACCGCGACGACCTCCCCGACCGCGCCGCCACGCTCCTGGAACACGTCTGGACCCGGACCGTACGGCCGTACTGGGACCGGCGCCGAAGGATCCTGGAAGCCGACGTCGCCGCCCGCACCGCACTCGTCAGCCAGGGCGGCTGGGCGGCGGTACTCGACTCCCTCCGCCCCGGCCAGACCCGCTGGCTCGGCGACAACCGCCTCCAGGTGAACGTCCACGAGTACCCGCCCCGCGAGATCTCCGGCGCCGAACTCGTCTTCATGCCGGTCACCCCGAACACCGGCTGGGTCTCCTGGGAGGAACCCGACCGCTACGCCCTCGTCTACGCCTGCACGGGCGCCCTCACCGACCCCGTCTCCCGCCCGGTCCCCGCAAGCCTGAGCGCCCTGCTGGGCCCGTCCCGAGCCACGGTCCTCGTCCTCCTGGGCTCCCCCATGAGCACCAGCCAGCTGGTAGCGGTGACGGGCCAGGGCCTGGGTTCGGTGGGGCGACATCTGCGGGTGCTGCTGGACGCAGGGCTGGTGGAGCGCAGGCGGGCAGGCCGTTCGGTGCTGTACTCAAGGTCAGCAGCTGGAGAAACACTGCTGGCAGCACCGCCTTCTTTAGGGGCGCGGGGAACTGCGCGACCAGCCCCCACCGGCCGGCACCTGCCCACCACCCCAACCCACCAGAGTTAGCATCCGCCTCATGACGACTGCACACAGCAACGAAAACTCCCCTCTCGACGTCGACATCAACGCCCTCACCGGCGGCCCCGCCGACCTCGCCCAATACGCCGGCCAGGCGGTCCTCATCGTGAACGTCGCCTCCAAGTGCGGCCTCACTCCCCAGTACAACGGCCTGGAGAAGCTCCAGGAGCGCTACGCGGAGCGCGGCTTCACCGTGCTCGGGGTGCCGTGCAACCAGTTCATGGGCCAGGAGCCCGGCAGCGCCGAGGAGATCGCCGAGTTCTGCTCGGCGACGTACGGCGTGACCTTCCCGATGACCGAGAAGGTCGAGGTGAACGGGGAGGGCCGGCACGCCCTGTACGAGCGCCTGGTCGGCTTCGCCGACGCCGAGGGGCACAGCGGCGACATCCGCTGGAACTTCGAGAAGTTCCTGGTCGGCCGGGACGGCACGGTCGTCGCCCGCTTCTCGCCGCAGACCGAGCCGGAGGCCGCGGAGCTGGTGGCGGCCGTCGAGGGCCAGCTGGCGTAGCCGGCGGTTGACCTTGCCCCTGGGGCAGGGCCGAGCGTCCTTCGCACCGGGCGGAAGAGCCGCCCGGTGACGGAGGATGAGGCCGTGGACGACGAACTGCTCACCATCGGCGCGTTCGCCGCTCGGGCCAGGCTCTCGGCCAAGGCGTTGCGCCTGTACGACCGTCTGGGGCTGCTGCCTCCCGCCCGGGTCGACGAGGTCAGCGGCTACCGCTACTACCGCGCCGGCCAGATCGAGCGCGCCCGTCTGGTGGCGCTGCTGCGCCAGCTGGACATGCCGCTCGCGCGGATCGCGGAGGTGGTCGAGGCACCGGACGGGGCAGCGGCGGCGGCCCGGCTCGACGCGTACTGGGCGGATGTCGAGGCGCGGCTGGCGGGGCAGCGGACGCTCGCCGAGTACCTCCGTGGACGGCTGTCGGGGAGGAGCTCCGAGATGTACGGAAAGTTCGTGGTCGAGACGGTGGACGTGCCGGAGCAGGTGCTGATCACCGAGACGCGGCATGTGCTGGCGGGCGAGTTGCCGACGTGGATCGGGGCGTCGCTGGGGCGGCTGGAGTCGGCGGCCCGGGAGTGCGGCGGCATCACGGCTGCGCCGTTCGTCGTGTACCACTCCGAGGTGTCGATGGAGAGCGACGGACCGGCCGAGTCGTGCGTGCCGGTGGCCGACGAGGCGGCGGCCCGGGCGTGGGTCGAGCGGCAGGGCCGTACCTGGGAGACGAAGGTGCGGGTCGAGTCCGCCCAGCGGCTCGCCTACACCCGGATCACCAAGGCGCAGGTGGCGCATCCGCAGATCCTGGCCGCCTTCGAAGCGGTGGAGCAGTGGATCCCGCAGCAGGGGCTGTGGCAGGCGGGTCCGTGCCGTGAGGTGTACTTCGCGGACTGGGAGGCGGCGGGCGCGGAGGACCCGGTGTGCGATGTGGCGTTCCCGGTGAGGTGATCTGGGAGCGGGGGGCCGGGACACGGCCGAGCCCTCTCGGCAAGGACGGCGGGCTGGTCGAGAGGGCTCTTCCTGTGGTGCTTGTGCAGTTGTGGTTCGTACGGTCGGTCGAGGGTGAGGATCAGCCGGAACCGCCCCTCACGCCTTGACCGACGCCACGAAGGTGTTCCACGCGGTCGCGGGGAACGCCAGGATCGGGCCCTCGGGAACCTTGGAGTCCCGCACCGCCATGGCCGCCGTGACCGGCGACTTGATCTCGACGCAAGCGCCGTTCCCTGTGGAGTACGAGGACTTGGTCCACGTGTCCGTGGCACCCTGACGAATTGCCATGTTTGCTCCGAATTGCCAGATGTTGAGTTGCTGTCACCGCGCTGCGTGTCCGGACCGGAACCCACAGCGCGATTCGCGCCAGCCTTGTTGCTCGGTGGCGTGATCGACGCTACTCGCCAACATCGGCTGACGAAGCGACTATTCACTCGGGTGGGTGGCATATTCCATTGGAGTCTTCCGTCCCGCCCGGGGGACGGTGTACCGTACGGCGCTTTCTCCCGCTTCTCCCGCGTTTCTCAGCGCGCGTAGTCCTTGGCGATGTCCGCGATGAACTGCCGGGACTGCTCGACGTTCAGGGCCTGCGCCCTCAAGTGCTCGTACATCACGCTGTACTTCTGCACGTCGTTCGCCTTCTCCAGGTACAGGTCGCTGGTGACGCCCTCGATGTAGACGACGCTGGAGTCGGCCGCGTCCGGGAACTCCAGGATCGCGTACTGCCCGTTGAGGCCCGGGTGCGCGCCCATCTCGAAGGGGATGACCTGCACGGTGACGTGCGGCAGCTGGGACTGCTCGACGAGCTGCTCCAGCTGGTCGCGCATGAGGGACTTGTTGCCGACGACGCGGCGCAGGGCGGCCTCGTCCAGGACGGTCCACAGCCGCAGCGGGTTCTCCTCGGTGGAGATTCGTTCCTGTCGGCGCATCCGCACCTGGACCCGTTTCTCGATCTCGGCCGAGGCCGTCTCCGGCAACGCCCCGGCGATCAGGGCCTCCGCGTACTGCTTGGTCTGCAACAGCCCCGGCACGACCTGCGGGTCGTACACCCGCAGACTCGCCGCGTCCGTCTCAAGACCGATGTAGACGCTGTACGGAATGTCGCCGAAGGAATGCCACCATCCTTGCTGCCGCGAATCCTTGGCCATCTGCATCAGGGAGTCGACGATCCGGTGGTCCTCCACCTCGTAGACCCCGCACAGATCGCGGACGTCGCGCTGGCTGATGCTGCGCCGCCCGTTCTCCAGCCGGCTGATCTTCGACTGCGACACCAGCAGCCGCTCGGCCACCTCTTCGGCCGTCATGCCCTTGAGCTCACGGAGCCGGCGCAGCTCCTGGCCCAGCCGGCGTCGCCTGACGGTGGGATTGACATTGGACGCCACGGGACGTGCACCTCCGGCTGGCTGCCTGTGATTGCGACTTTGCGTATCTGCTGTTGAGCAGACTGCCACCAAGGTGCTTACTACCGCTGGCAAACGGTGGATATGCGCTGGATACACGCCAGTTCGGGGACACCCCCGGCAAAACCCCGGCACATCCCCGCACATACGGCCGCGCGGGGCGACGGGACCGGGTCGTCGTCCGGACGTGCGGTCCCGTCACCCCGCGCGGACAGCGGCTCCCGAACCGGTCGTGGGGACTGCGGCGCGGCGCTGCGCGTGGCGTGCGTATGGAGCATGTGGTGCGCGTGGTGCTGGTCGAACAGCGGCCCGGCGGTGCGAAGGCCCGGTGGTGCGGGTCGTGGGACCGCGTACGGCTCAGTGGGCCACGACACGCGCCATGGATCCGCGGCGCGGCTGCACCGGGACGCCACGGGCGGGTTCCGCCGCCCTGCCGCCGGGGGCGGCCTGACGGCCGGTCGCCGGGGCCGGGCTACGGCGTGGCTGGGCCCCCACGCCGTTCTGGACGTCCATCACGGCGTGCGCGACGAGACCGCCCATGGGGTCGTGCCTGATCAGGTCCCGCAGCCGGGAGCGCGAGGACCTGCCCTCGTTCCCCGGATACAGGTGCTTGCCGAGGCCGACCGCGTGGGCCAGTGCGGCGAGCGCCGCGGTCCGTGGGTCCGGCGGTACGCCGGTACGGATCGCTGAGTCCAGCCGGGCCCTGATCTCCCGGCTGATGGCGTTGTCCGTCGCCTGGTAACGAGTCGTCGGCAACACCCCGCACATCTGACCCGCCACGGCATGCACCATGCCGCACCGTTCCAGATGCGAGAGGTAGGTCTGGCGCAGCCCCAGCCGGGGCCCGCCGATCCAGTGGACGGCACGCACAGGAGCGCCACGCCTTCGCAGCAACTCCAACGCGCAGTCCAGTGTCGGATCTCCAGTCGGCCGTGGTACGACCACGGCGATACGATCCCCGTCTGGGGCTATCCGTCCGGCCAGCGCCAGCTCCACTAGCTGTGCTCCGGCCAGACCGAGGTCGAGCGACTGCGGCTGTGCGGTGGTGCCCGTGGTCGGGTCCAACGCCAGCAGCAGAAGCTCCTCCGGAATCGTTCTGCGGCTCCTGCCCATCCATGCCTCCCCGCGTGGATGAATGACAGGGTGACCCCTCTCACATT
The DNA here is from genome assembly GCF_021474425.1 of Streptomyces muensis. Classification (GTDB taxonomy): domain Bacteria; phylum Actinomycetota; class Actinomycetes; order Streptomycetales; family Streptomycetaceae; genus Streptomyces; species Streptomyces muensis. The sequence continues at coordinate 4,757 of NZ_JAKEIP010000383.1, forward strand.
CATCTGTCGAGGGTGCGTGACCGGTTCGTGAGGGAACCGGTAGGTATGTCGTTCTCGTCTACCGGATGAGTTGAGGTCCGCGCCCTGGACACTGGTACATGGTTCGGACAGCGGCACGGGGGGTCGCACGGGCACGGTGCCCGGGCGACGGCTCACGGTTCGGCAGACGCACGGAGGGCGTGCGGCGGCACATGGAGGAGGCATCGGTGGCGGGCGAGTCCCCCGACAGGTCGAAGCAGCGCGAGTCGTCGGCAGAACCGACGTCGGGGAGCGCGATCCCGGTTCCCGAATCCCGTCCCGAACCCGACCGCCCGGACCCACGCCTGGCAGTGGCCCGCGAGGGCGCTGCCGCTGAGCGAGGCGGCGTGGACACGGCGACGAGGGTCCTGTCCCGACAGGAACTGGACGCAGCAAGGACAAAGCCGGCCAAGCCCGACGCGGAGGACGCGCAGGACACCGAGACTCAGGACGAGGCTCAGGACATCGATGCCGAGAGCACGGCGGATACGGCCGAGGACGCCGAGGCGCGGGGCGCCGATGCCGAGGACACGGTGGATGCCGACGAGGACGCCGGGGCGGGTGCTGCGGAGGCGCAGGGCGCTGACGCCGAGGACGCGGTGGACGCCGACGCCGAGGGCAAGGGTGACGATCGGCTGAGGGCCGCTGTGGCGGCCTGGGTGGCGTCCGAGGACTCCGAGGACGCGAAGGCGACGCCGGACGCGGACGAGGGCGCCCAGGACGCCGACACGAGCGAGGACAAGGGCGAGGGCGAGGACTCCGAGCCCGTCGCGGAGGACGACAGCCCGGACGAGCCTTCGGAGGCGTCCGACACCGACGACGCTCCCGCGGCCGCCGACGGCGAGGACGCCCCACAGGGGCCACCCGCACCCGACGACGAAGGCAGTACGGGTGGTGCGGGTGGGAACGACCAGGCCGAAGGCGAAGCCGAGGCCTCGGACGACGACGCTCCCGCGGCCGCCGATGACGAGGACGCCCCACACAAAAGCGACGCACCCGCGGACGAACCCCCCGCGAAAGCCAAGCCCGTCGATCAGCCGACCGCCGTCTTCAAGGCCGTACGCCCCGACAAGCCCGCCGTCGACCAGCCCACCACCATGCTGAAGGCCCCGAGGCCCGACGCGGAAACCCCCTCCGAGCGCACCAGCAAGTTCGTCGCGCTCAAGCCCGACATCAAGCCGGACACCCCCAAGAACCCCCC
>NZ_JAKEIP010000384.1 GCF_021474425.1 Streptomyces muensis
CCCCACACGTACGCGTGCCGACCCAGCGCTCGGCGCCGACCCCCACCGCCTCCCCCGACGCCATCCTGATCCGCCGGACCATGACCGAGATCGGGCCGGTGGCCGACAAGGTCACCTCCTACTTCTACGCGCTGCTCTTCGTACGCCACCCCGATCTGCGCTCCCTGTTCCCCGCCGCGATGGACACCCAGCGCGACCGGCTGCTGAAGGCTCTGCTCACCGCGGCCGAGCACATCGACAACACCCCGGTTCTCGTCGACTACCTTCAGAATCTCGGTCGCGGTCATCGCAAGTACGGGACCCGGGCCGAGCACTACCCGGCCGTCGGCGAGTGCCTCATCGGGGCGCTCAGCAAGTACGCCGTCGGCGTCTGGGACGGCGAGACGGAGGCCGCGTGGGTCCGGACGTACACGACGATCTCGCAGGTCATGATCGACGCGGCGGCGGCGGACGAACTACGTTCCCCCGCCTGGTGGTACGCGGAGGTCGTCGCACACGACCTGAGAACCTCGGACGTCGCGGTCATCACCGTCCGCCCCGACCAGCCCTATCCCTTCCTCGCCGGGCAGTACACCAGCCTGGAGACGCCTTGGTGGCCCCGGATCTGGCGGCACTACTCCTTCGCCTCGGCGCCCCGCTCGGACGGTCTGCTGACGTTCCATGTGAAGGCCGTGCCCGCGGGCTGGGTCTCCAACGCGCTGGTGCATCGCGCCCGGCCGGGCGACATCCTCCGGCTCGGCCCGCCGGCCGGTTCGATGACCGTGGACCACACCACCGACAGCGGCCTGCTCTGCCTGGGCGGAGGTACCGGCATAGCGCCCATCAAGGCGCTGGTCGAGGACGTCGCCGAGCACGGCGAACGGCGGTCGGTGGAGGTCTTCTACGGTGCCCGCACCAACCAGGACCTGTACGACATCGACACGATGCTCAGACTCCAGCAGTCCCACCCCTGGCTGGCGGTCCGCCCGGTGGTGGACCGGCACGGACTGCTACAGCTCCCCGACGCCATACGCGAGTACGGACCCTGGGCCGAGTACGACGCCTATGTGTCAGGCCCGCCCGGCATGATCCGCAGCGGCGTGGACGCACTACGGGACGTCGGTATCCCGTCCGAGCGCATACGCCATGACTCGGTGGAGGAACTCGTCGTCATCGGGGACTGACGATCCGGCGCGTGCGAGGAGCCGACGACCCGTGTCAGCCCAAGTCGGGTGCGTGCATGGCGCGGACGCCCTCGATGTTCCCGTCGAGGTAGTGCCGCAGCGACAGCGGTACGAGGTGGACGGACGCGATCCCGACCCGGGTGAACGGCACCCGTACGATCTCGTACTCGCCGAGGGGTTCGTCCACTTCGGGTCCGTGCCGCAAGGACGGGTCCATGGACTCGAGGTGGCAGACGAAGAAGTGCTGCACCTTCACACCGGTCGCTCCGCCGTCCTCGCCGATGTGCTCGACGGTGTCGACGAAGCAGGGCACCACATCGGTGATCTTGGCGCCTAGCTCCTCGTACACCTCGCGGTGCAGGGCGTCGACGACGGTCGTGTCCGTCGGCTCGACTCCGCCGCCGGGCGTGAGCCAGTAGGGATCCACGCCGGGCTTGGTGCGCTTGATCAGGATCAGGTCGTCACCGTCCAGCAGAACGGCGCGGGCGGTGCGCTTGACCACGGGTCGGACGGTCATGGAGGAAATGTGGCCCGGCTGGTTCCACGTGAAACATCGCGAGATGTCACCGGTCGAGCTCATGGTGTGACGACCGTGGAAGACCTGGTGAGACCCGGATGAAAGCCCCTGATCAGGCCTGGTGGGAGCCACTGGCTCAGGCCTCCTTGGCAGCCCCTGCTCACGCCCAGTCGGAAGCCGCTCGCAGCAGCCACTCATGGGCCCGAGCGATGTGTGGCATCGCGAGTGTCCCGGTCCGAGTCACCAGGAAGTACGTTCGTAGCGGCGGCACCGGCGGATCATGCAGAGGGACGACATCGCCGCGCTCCAGGGCGGCCGCGCACAGATAGCGCGGCAGCACGGCCAGCCCCGCCCCCGCGACCGCACAGGCGAGGACCGCGCGCAGGTCGGGGACGATCACGGTTCCGGGGGCGGCCGGACGGGAGTCGTAGACCGAAGCCCAGTAGCGGGAGACGAAGGGCAGGGACTCGTGCACCTCCACCACCGGGACGTCCTCCAGCGCATGCGCCCCCTTGCTCTGCAGCATCGCCGAGCCGATCCGGTCCTCCCAGCGGGGAGCGGCCACGAGCACATGCTCCTCGTCGCAGAGCGGAGTCGCCGTGAGCAGGGCGCCGCGCGGACGGGCCGTGGTGATGGCCAGATCGTGATGCCCGGCGGCCAGCCCCTCCAACGTCTCCTCGGCATTGCCGAAGGACGCGCGCAGCGCGAAGCCCTGGCCGTCCTCGCCGGTCAGTTCGGTGAGCGCGGGCAGCGCACGCTCGGCGGTGAACTCAGGAGGGCCGGCGAGGTGCAGCGTGCGTAAGGAGGACTCGTCGTCGAGGCCCGTCTCGGTGATCTCCACCAGGGCGTCGAGATGCGGGGCCGCCTTGTGCGCGAGCTCGTCGCCGATGGTCGTGGGCGTCACGCCGCGGGCCTGTCGCAGGAACAGGGGGCGGCCCAGCTGCCGTTCCAGGGTGCGGATCTGCGAGGTCACAGCCGGCTGCGACAGCCCGAGCAGCGCGGCGGCGCGGGTGAAGGAACCGGCCCGGTGCACGGTCACAAAAGTGCGCAACAAGGCCAGATCCATGCCACACCCTCCCCTTCCCCGCCCTTCTCCCCACCCCCAGGGCAGGGCCCAACTATAAATAAGTCGATAGGTCGCTGTCGCTACTGTGATTGGACACTGACAGAGAGTCAACTAGCCTTGTTCGCGCGGTTCTTCGCGCGCAGAACCGAGGGCGGTCCGAGCCACGAGGGGGGAGGCTCGGACCGCCCGTTGTCCGTAGTCGGACGTGGGGACGGACTCGGGGACGGACCCGGTCACCGACCCGATTCGTCCAGCGCACGCAGTACGTCCGCCACGAGGTCCTCGGGATCCTCGGCACCGACGGACATACGGATGAAGCCCTCCGGTACGGCGTCGCCGCCCCAGCGTCCGCGCCGCTCGGCCGTGGAGCGCACCCCGCCGAAGCTGGTCGCGTCGTCGACGAGCCGCAGCGCCTCCAGGAAACGCTCGGCACGCGCGCGCGTGGGGAGCGTGAAGGACACCACGCAGCCGTAGCGCCGCATCTGCTGGGCGGCGATCTTGTGCGAAGGGTCGCCCGGCAGCCCCGGGTACCGCACCCCGAGCTCCTCCGGCCGGTCTCGCAGCGCCTCGGCGAGGGCGAGGGCGGTGGCGTTCTGCCGCTCCACCCGCAGCTGGAGCGTGGCGAGCGAACGGTGCGCGAGCCAGGCCTCCATGGGCCCCGGAATCGCCCCGACGATCTTGCGCCAGCGCCGTACGGCAGCCATCGCCTCGGCGTCGCGGCCGCTGACGTAACCCAGCAGTACGTCGCCGTGCCCCGTCAGCTGCTTGGTGCCGCTGGCCACCGAGAAGTCGGCGCCGAGCTCCAGCGGGCGCTGCCCGAGCGGTGTCGCGAGCGTGTTGTCGACGGCTACGCGGGCGCCGCGCGCGTGTGCCGCCTCGACGAGCCGCCGGATGTCGCACACGTCGAGGCCGGGGTTGGACGGCGTCTCGATCCACAGCAGCTTCGCGCCGTCCAGGACGCCGAGCTGGGCGTCCCCGCCGGTCGGCGCCGTGCGCACCTCGATGCCGTACGCCTCCAACTGCGCCCGCACCAGGGGCAGCGCCTGGTAGCCGTCGCTGGGCAGGACGACCGCGTCCCCCGCCCGCAGTTGGGAGAAGATCACCGACGACGTGGCGGCCATGCCCGACGCGAAGACCAGCGTCTCGACGTCGTCCTCCCCCGGCGCCTCCAGCTCGCCGATGGCGCGCTCCAGATGCGTCCAGGTCGGGTTCTCGTCCCGGCCGTAGGTGTACGGCCCCGTCGGCTCGCCCGGCAGGTGGTAGTGGGCGGCGAAGACCGGGCCCGGCAGGGTCGGCTCGTACGCCACCGGCTCGGGCAGCCCGGCGCGCACGGCGCGCGTGCCGTCGCCACTGCCGGACGCCCGCCCCTGGTCCTCCGTACCGCTCATGCCGCCTGTCCCTCCACATGTTCGCGGACCGCCGTGAGGAGGCCCGTACTTGCCGCCTCCACCATCTCAAGGCACTCCTCGAACCCGTCCCGGCCCCCGTAGTACGGGTCGGGCACATCGAGGTCGTCGCCGGCGGCGGGGTCGTACGAACGCAGCAGGCGTACCTTCGCCGCGTCCTCCGGGGAGGGCGCGAGGAGGCGCAGGGCCTTGAGATGGCCGGTGTCGAGCGCGATCACGAGGTCGACGCGCTCGAACCAGGACGTCTGGAACTGCCGGGCGGTGTGGCCGCTGTCGTAGCCGTTCTCCTCCAGGACGGAGACGGTTCGAGGGTCGGCCGGGTCGCCCTCGTGCCAGCCGCCCGTGCCGGCGCTGTCGACCTCCACCCGTCCGTCGAGCCCGGCCTCCGCCACGCGGGCGCGGAAGACGGACTCGGCCATCGGGGAGCGGCAGATGTTGCCGGTGCAGACGAAGCAGACGCGGTAGGTCATCGGATGCTCAGTCCCCGTCGGGCAGGACGACGTTCAGCGCCCAGGAGACGATCGAGATGATCAGGCCACCGAGCACGGCCGTCCAGAAGCCCTCGACATGGAAGCTCAGATCGAACTTGTCGGCGAGCCACGAGGTCAGCAGCAGCATCAGCGCGTTGACGACCAGGGTGAACAGGCCGAGCGTCAGGATGAGCAGCGGAAGGCTCAGCAGCTTCACGATCGGCTTGACGACGAAGTTCACCAGGCCGAAGATCAGCGCGACGATGAGCAGGGTGCCGATCTTCTTGCCCGTGCTGTCACCGGTGAGGGTGATCTTGTCTATCAGCCAGACGGCGACCGCCAGGGCACCCGCGTTGGCGATCGTCTTGACTACGAAATTCTTCATGTGTCTGATCGTGGCAGACGAAATCGGCCATGAGCACGGGGACGAGGGCGGACAAGAACGATGAAGGCTTTCCGGCTGGACGAACTGGAGGCGGAGCGCGCCGCCAACGAGGGCGCCTACCTGCAGTTTCTGCGCGAGCGCAACATGTCGGTCGGTCTGTACGCACTCAACGCCGGAGAGCACGATCCACAGAAGCCGCACAACCAGGACGAGGTCTACTTCGTTGTGAGCGGCCGCGCCCACATCACCGTCGGCATGGAGACCACGCAGGTGGCGCGCGGCAGCGTGGTGTACGTCCCGGCTGGCGTCGCCCACAAGTTCCACCACATCAGCGAGGACCTGAGGGTGCTCGTGGTGTTCTCTCCACCCGAGAGCTGACTCGCGGCCTCGGGGTTCCCTAGGGGATCGATCAGGGGAGGACAAGGGCTGCGAGGCCCCCGCCGGGGCACCTGCCGGACCTAGCATCGAGGGCAGGGAATCTAGCGGACTCGAACCCGACGGGTTCGACGTCGGCGGATTCGAAGGATCAGAACCCGGCACAGAGACGGGCGGAGAGGTAAGGACGAGGGCGATGCGTGAGATCTTCGCAGGACTGCCGTGGTGGGTTAAGTGGATCGCGGTGCCCGTCATCGCCCTGGTCGTGTTCGGCGGGCTGATAGCCAGCGTCGTCGGGTTCGTCATCGGACTGCTCTTCAAGGTGCTGGTCTTCGTGGCACTGGTCGGTGGACTGATCTACGTCGTACGGAAGTTCACGTCGAGCTCTTCGTCACGCAGCGACTGGTGAGGTCCGTGAGGGCCATGGGGACCGGTGGGCGGTAACAGGAATCACCGGTTCCCTCGGGCGAGGGAAGTTTTCCGGGCAGGGCGTCGGCGAGCGGTGGCCGACCAATAGAGTCCGGAAATCGACGCGGGGACAGCCCCCGCGAGCGGCGTGCACCCCCACCCGTGTTCCCCGCACGGGCTCCCCC
>NZ_JAKEIP010000385.1 GCF_021474425.1 Streptomyces muensis
GTGGAGCTGGGGCCCGGGGACTACATGACGTATCGCGGGGATGTGCCGCACGCGTACGAGGCGCTGGCGCCCGGGACGACGTTCGTGCTGATCATGCAGCACGTGTGAGGAAAGGCAGGAGCCCCGTTGCCTTGCGGCACGGGGCTCCTTGGGTACTGCTATCTGTTCCGGATCAAAGCACCAGGCTCCGAGACCGAAGACTCAGACCGGGGTGACGTTCTCCGCCTGCGGACCCTTCGGGCCCTGCGTCACGTCGAAGGAGACCTGCTGGTTCTCCTCCAGCGAACGGAAACCGCTCGCGTTGATCGCGGAGTAGTGAACGAAGACGTCGGGGCCGCCGCCTTCCTGGGCGATGAAGCCAAAGCCCTTTTCGGCGTTGAACCACTTCACGGTTCCGGTAGCCATAAGCCCTCCTTGGGCCCAAAGGGTTGCCCTGCTCCAGAACCCTGCAAGTGTGAAAACAAGATGCCGCACAACTGCATACGTCTGAAAACGACGAGAGCCCGCGGTCACATGCTCCGCAGGCTCTGTACTGCAAGGGAAACCAAACTGCAACTTGCGGCGAGCCTAGCACGCGGGCAGCCGAAAGCAATAGAGGTCAAGATCACGTCACTCGGATGTTTGAAGATCGAGTGTCGGCTTGACGGAAGGATCCCGTGTCGGCTTGACGAAGCGGGGGTGAAGGGCGGCTGTGACGGAGGTGTCACGACCCTGAGGACTGCACGCTACCCCATGGGGTCTACTGTCGCGATGTGGACAATTCTCGCACCCGGCCGCGCGTAGGCCACATCCAGTTCCTGAACTGCCTGCCCCTGTACTGGGGGCTCGCGAGAACGGGCACGCTCCTCGACTTCGAGCTGACCAAGGACACCCCGGAGAAGCTCAGCGAGCAGCTCGTGCGCGGCGATCTCGACATCGCGCCGATCACCCTCGTCGAGTTCCTGCGCAACGCCGACGACCTGGTCGCCTTCCCCGACATCGCGGTCGGCTGCGACGGCCCCGTGATGTCCTGCGTGATCGTCTCGCAGGTCCCGCTGGACCAGCTGGACGGCCGCCGGGTCGCCCTCGGCTCGACCTCGCGCACCTCCGTCCGCCTCGCCCAGCTCCTCTTCGCCGAGCGTTACGGCGTACGGCCCGACTACTACACCTGCCCGCCCGACCTCAGCCTGATGATGCAGGAGGCGGAGGCGGCCGTCCTCATCGGGGACGCCGCGCTGCGGGCCAACCTCCTCGACGGGCCGCGCTACGGCCTCGAAGTGCACGACCTCGGCTCGCTCTGGAAGGAGTGGACCGGTCTGCCGTTCGTCTTCGCGGTCTGGGCGGCGCGCCGGGACTACCTGGAGCGCGAGCCGGTCATCACCCGCAAGGTCCACGAGGCCTTCCTCGACTCCCGCAACCTCTCCCTGGAGGAGGTCGGCAAGGTCGCCGAACAGGCGGCCCGCTGGGAGGCCTTCGACGAGGCGATCCTGGAGCGGTACTTCACGACCCTCGACTTCCGCTTCGGCGGCCCGCAGCTGGAGGCGGTCGCGGAGTTCGCCCGCCGGGTGGGTCCGACCACGGGATTCCCGGCGGACGTGAAGGTGGATCTGCTCCAGCCGTAGAGTTTCACCGGCGGATTGAGCCGTACGGGGGAAGGGTGGACGCCGATGCAGCCGCTCGGAGTTGACGAGCCCACCGCCGTCGGACCGTACCGGCTGCTCGGCCGGCTCGGCTCCGGCGGCATGGGCCGGGTGTACCTGGGCCGCAGCGTGGGCGGTCGTACGGTCGCCGTCAAGATCGTGCATCCGCACTTCGCGCTGGACGAGGAGTTCCGCGCCCGCTTCCGCCGGGAGGTGGAGGCCGCGCGGCGGGTGGGCGGCGCCTGGACGGCACCCGTGCTGGACGCGGACCCGGAGGCGGCGGTGCCGTGGGTGGCCACCGGGTACGCGGCGGGTCCCTCACTGGCCGCCGCGGTCACGGACTCGGGCGCGCTGCCCGCCCATTCCGTACGGGCGCTGGGCGCCGGGCTGGCCGAGGCGCTGGCGGCCGTGCACGAACTGGGCCTGGTGCACCGGGACGTGAAGCCGTCGAACGTCCTGCTGACCCTGGACGGCCCGCTGCTGATCGACTTCGGCATCGCCCGGGCCACGGACGGCACCGCGTCCCTGACGTCGACCGGCGTCTCCATCGGCTCCCCGGGCTACATGTCGCCCGAGCAGATCCTCGGCAAGGGCGTCACGGGAGCGGCGGACGTCTTCTCGCTGGGCGCGGTGCTGGCGTACGCGGCGACCGGGCAGCCGCCGTTCCCCGGGGACTCGTCGGCGGCGCTGCTGTACAAGGTCGTGCACGAGGAGCCCGAACTCGGGCCGCTGGACGGCGAGGTGCGCGAGCTGGTGGCGGCCTGTCTGGCCAAGGAGCCGGGCGCGCGGCCCGCTCCGGCCGAGCTGGCGCGCCGGCTGGCTCCGGACGGTGCGGCCCGGCTGGTGACGGGCGGGTGGCTGCCGGGCGGGCTGGTCGAGCAGGTCAGCCGCAGCGCGGTGCAACTGCTGAACCTGGATGCGGGCGACACCGGGGCGGAGGCCGCCTCGGGGCCGGTGGCGTTCAGCCGGGCCGCGACGGTCGGGGAGTTCGGGCCGCCGCCGGTGATGCCCGGGGTGCCTGGGAGTGCGGTGCGGGCGAGCGATGTCTCGGCGCCCGAGACCAGGCCGCCCGCTGTCGTGCCCGAGCCGCGCGACGCCGTGTCCGCACCGCACGATGCCGTGCCGCAGGACACGGCCCCGGGCGATCGGCCCGGCAAGCTGTCCCTCTCGGTCGCGGCGGCCTCGACGCCCGGGGAGGGCGGCCGGGGCCGGCGGCTGAGCTGCACCGTGGCGCTCGCGGTGGCGGGGGCGCTGGCCGCGGTGACCTTGGGGTCGGTGTTCGTGTTCGAACTGCTGCCGGGCGAGGGCAAGGACACCAACGCCGGATCCGAGGTCCCCTCGCCCGCGGCGCCGGGTGACGGCGGCGTGTCCGGCGCGCCGATCGGAAGCGACGTACCCGATCGCTATGTCGGAACCTGGGAGGGCAAGGCCAACGCCCTGAACGGTGCCCTGCCGGCCGGTACCTTCCGGCTCACCGTGCACAAGGCCGCCCTCGGCGAGGAGGTGGGCACGCTCCGGGCGACGGACCTGCTCGGCCTCGCCTGCAACGACGTACTGACCCTGAAGAAGGCCACGGCGAAGGAACTCGTCGTGACGTCCGTGGGCAGGAAGACCAACCACGGCGGCTGCAACCCGAAACCGCACACCGTACGGATCACGCCGACCGGCGACGACCTGCTGTACCGCTCGGAGAGCGACGCGGAGGGGAACCCCGAGGCGCGGTTGTCGAAGGTCGGCGAGTAGCGGCCCGCCCGGTCGAGTAGCGGCCGGCTCGGTCGAGGAGCGGTGGCAACTCCCGAAACCGCGCTTACTACTGTGTCTTCGCACGCGCGCACGCCGACGGGGGAGATCCACCATGGAGACACTGCAGCCGGACGATCCACGGGAGTTGGGCCGGTACCGACTGCTGCGCAGGCTAGGTGCGGGGGGCATGGGGCGCGTCTATCTGGCCCGTTCGCCCGGCGGCCGTACCGTCGCCGTGAAGGTGGTCCGGCCCGATCTGGCGGCCGACGCCGACTTCCGGGAACGCTTCCGGCACGAGGTCGACATAGCCAGGGCGGTCTCCGGCCGCCACACGGCGCCTGTCGTGGACGCCGACCCGGACGCCGCGCTGCCGTGGCTGGCGACGTCGTACGTGCTCGGCCCCGACCTCACCGACGTGGTCGCCGCGCACGGCGCGCTGCCGGAGCGCACGGTCCGCGCGCTGGGCGCGGGGCTCGCGGCCGCGCTCCAGGAGGTCCACGGGGCGGGCCTGATCCACCGCGACCTCAAGCCCTCGAACGTGCTGCTGGCCGCCGACGGCCCTCGGGTCATCGACTTCGGCATCGCGCGTGCGGTGGACGGAAGTCGTATGACCCAGACGGGGGTCGTGGTCGGTTCGCCCGGTTACATGCCGCCGGAGCAGGCCCTCGGGCAGGACGTCGGGCCGGCCGGTGACGTGTTCTCGCTGGGCGCGGTGCTGGCCTTCGCCGCGACCGGCCGCAGTGCCTTCGGGGACGGTGCCGCCTCGCACGCGGCGCTGCTCTACCAGGTCGTGCACGGGGAGCCGGACCTGGCGGACGTACCGCCGTCGCTCCTCGGGCTGGTCCGGGCCTGTCTGCTCAAGGACCCGGCGCGGCGGCCGGCTCCCGCCGAGGTCGTGGCGGCGCTGGCACCCCGGGGTGTCGGGGACGTCCTGCACGACTGGCTGCCGTCGGCGGTGGCGTCGACGATCGCCACGCACGCGGCGGGCATCCTGGACCTGGAGGCGCCGGAGCAACAGGCGCAGGCGGCGGCACAGTTCGGGCCCGCGCCGGGGTACGGGGACCCGCGGGCGGCCGGATACGGACCGCCGTCCGCCGGTACGGCCCCCGTGCCCGGCTACGGCACACCACCGGGCGGCACCCCCGCGCCGGGCACCCCGGCGCCGGGACACGGCCATCCGCAGACGCCCGCCCCCGGATACGACACCCCGCAGCCCGGCACCGTCCGGCTCGGCTCGTCCCCCGCGCCCGCTCCCTCCCGGCGCCGCGCCCTCTCCCTCGCCCTGGGCGGTGCGGCCGCCGTCGCCGCGGTCGGCGGCGGCACGGCGTGGTGGTTCGGCAAGGAGGACGACACCTCGGGCGCGGCGACGGGCAAGGGCGGCGGTGGTCAGGGCGGCCAGGGTGCCTCGGCCGAACCCGCCGACGAGACGTTCACCGCCCCGCCGGCCGGGGTGGCGCCGCAGCCGTTGTGGCGCAAGACGGTCGCCGACGACAGCACCAGCACGTCGGTACCGCTGCTCGTCCACAAGGGCTTGCTCCTGGTCAGCGGCGACCCGCTGGTGGCGTACGACGTGAAGACCGGCAAGGTCCGCTGGTCCAAGCCGGACATCTGTCCCGCGGGTGCCCAACTCCTCTTCCACGGCGGCAAGGTGTTCCTGTCCGACGGCGGCGTCGACGGCATCCTCGTCGCCTACGACGCCGCCACCGGTGAGGAGGCGTGGCGCAGTCGGCTCGGCAAGTCGCTGGACGTCCAGGACACGATCGCGATCGACGACAAGAACGTCTACGTCACGGTGACCGACTTCAGCGACGCCAAGTCCGCCACCGACTACCGCACCGCGGTCGCCGCCATCAGCCACACCACCGGCAAGAGGGTGTGGCTGCAGAAGCGCGACTGGGGCACCGACGACTACGACGTCGAGGGCACGGTCTCCGGCCGGTACCTGGTCTACACCGACTCCAAGTTCAACGTCACCGTCCGCGACACCGCCACCGGCACCCAGCTGTGGTCCAAGAAGATCGGCGACGACTGGAGCTGGCGCCCCACGGTCGCGAACGGGCTGGTCTTCCTGCCGGGCGAGAAGCTGACGGCGGTCGACGCGGAGACGGGGAAGACGCGCTGGGCCCTGTCCCCGAACGGCCGGCGCGGCTTCAACGACCCGACGGTCATCGACGGTGTGCTCTACGTCAAGGACTACGACCGCGGCGTATGGGCCGTCAACGTCCGGACCGGCAAGCGGATCTGGCTCTGCGACGAGAACAACAGGGGAGCGCAGACGTTCCGCAAGGCCGGGACGACGCTGTACGGGGCGGGTTCCTCGCTGGGCGGCGGCGTCGCCGCCATCGACGCCAGGACCGGCAAGGTCCGCTGGACCTTCACCGACGACAGCGACTACGACGAATGGCAGATCGCCCTCGCCGGGAACCGGCTGATGGTGGCGAACGGCGCGGAGATCTACGCCATGCCCGCCGTCTGAGACCCCGCCCTCAGTCGCCGCCCCCGCCACCGCCTCCACCGTCGCCGCCCC
>NZ_JAKEIP010000386.1 GCF_021474425.1 Streptomyces muensis
CGTATAGCTGTTCGTCGGCAGCGTCAATGTGTATAAGAGACAGGGTGCCGGCGGCCTCGGCGTCCCCCGCCGCGCCGAAGGGGTCGCCGGGTATCAGCGACGGCCGTATCGCCACGACGGCCACGGCGACGGCGAGCGTCACGCCCAGGACGGCCCACAGCCGACGACGCCGGCCGGCCCGCCCGTTCATCTCCTGCCAGGCGGGCCCGGTACGCCAGCCGGGCGGCAGCTCTCCCCGCGCCTCCTGCTGCCGCAGCCGTTCGGTGACCATGCGGGCTCGGGCGGAGGGTTCCTTCGGGGCGGACGTGGTTTCCCGCTCGGCGTCCTGGACGAACTTCTTCCACTCGTCGTCGGATATGGACGACGAGGACGACCCGGCTCCCTCGCCCTCACCGGAACCGGGTCTGGGCCCTTCTGACGGTCTGTCGACCATGCCTGTGCGCTCTCTCTCGATCTGTCGGAGGGAGCTGAGCGTACGTCAGGCCTCGGACATCGCTGAGGCCCAGGGCCCGGTCAGATGTGATGCAGACCACATAAGAAATCCGTTAGTGAAGGCACAACCATTCACAGCCGTCACTGATCAAACCCTGCGAACCAAGGGCCACACCCGCGCCCCACACGCGGAGGCCTCCCTGACACGTGTGCTGCGATGTCGCAGCGCTCCGGACTTTCGAGGTCTTCATGAAGCTTCGCCGTGCACTGGCCGCCGCGGCCACGACGGCTGTCATCGCGCCGATCGCGCTGCTGTCCGCGCCGGTCGCGTTCGCCACGGAGACGCCGACGCCGACGGCGTCGGAGAGCACCCCGGCCGCCGAGGACAGCACGCCCGCGGCCGAGGAGAGCACGCCGGACGCGGAGGAGTCGTCCCCGACTGCCGACGAGAGCACGCCCGAGACCGAGGAGAGCTCCCCGGCCGCGTCCACCTCGCCGAGCGCCAGTGCGAGTGCGAGCGCGTCCACCGAGCCTTCCGGGTCGGCCGAGCCGAGCGAGGAGCCGGACTACCCGTTCTGCGAGGAGGTCGACGAGAACTACGAGGAGCAGGCCCTCGACTCCAAGATCTCCGGACTCCCCGGCAAGATCGTCGCGGGCAGCGGCTGGCACACGTTCTCGCTGACCGTCACCAACACCTCCAAGGCCACCCTCAAGGAGGTCGCGGTCTACGCGGAGGTGGAGAACTTCGAGATCGAGGACCCGGACAAGTTCCTGTCCCCGTACGTCGAGCTGCAGTTCCTCAACCCCGCCACCAAGCAGTGGGAAGAGATCCGCGAGACCTACGAGGACGAGAACGGCGAGACCCAGGAGTGGGCCGGCGGATACTTCTGGGGCCTCGACGAGATGGCCCCGAAGGACTACATCAAGAGCAAGCTGCGCCTCAACGTGCACAAGGACGCGCCCGTCGGTGACGGCTACTCCTTCGGTACGGGTGCCTACCTGGACACGGTCGACGGCCAGGACTGCATCGCCGAGAGCTACGGCACGGACGCCTACTTCACCGTGCTGAAGCCGGGCAGCTCCAACGAGGACCCGGGTGAGGCCAAGCCGGGTGACGGCACCCACAAGCCGGGCCCGGAGACCAAGCCGCAGGGCGGCGTCGAGGAACTGCCGGTCACCGGCAATCTCGCCGAGACCGGCTCCAGCTCCAACCTTCCGGTCATCGGCACCATCGGCGGTATCGCGATCGTCGCCGGTGCGGGCGTCGTGTTCGCCATGAAGCGCCGCAAGGTCGGTGCGGAGGCGTAAGTCACGCCGGTGAGGCTCTGGCTTCACGTGAGAAACGAAGAGGGACCTGCGCTCGGAGGGGGGCGCAGGTCCCTTTTCGTTACCGCTCGCAGGAGGCGGCTACTTCTTCGGCGGCACCACCGGCACGCCCAGGAACGGCAGCCGCAGCGCCCCGAACGCCTCCGTCGGTACCGCCGGGGACAGCGGCTCCACCGGCTTGAGGCGTTCGTACGCCGAGCCCTGGGCCGGGCGGGGGTCCGCCTCGCCCTTGTTGGGCCAGTAGGACATCGCCCGTTCGGCCTGGGCGGTGATCGTCAGGGACGGGTTGACGCCGAGGTTGGCCGAGACCGCCGCTCCGTCGACGACCGAGATGCCGGGGTGGCCGAACAGCCGGTGGTACGGGTCGATCACGCCGGTCTCGGGTGAGTCGCCGATCGGGCAGCCGCCGAGGAAGTGGGCGGTGAGGGGGGTGCCCATGAGTTCGCCGACGTTGGATCCGGCGAAGCCGTTGATGTCGGCCGCGATGGCCGAGGCCGCCTCCGAGGCCGCCCTGATCTGCTTGGGGTTGGGGGCGCCGTGGCCCTGGCGGGCCGTCAGCAGGCCCTTGCCGACGCCGTCCTCCTTCAGATACGTCGTCAGCGAGTTGTCCAGCGACTGCATCACCAGGCCGATGATGGTCCGCTCCGACCAGCGGCGGTTGGACAGGGAGCGCAGGACGAGGAGGGGGTGGCGGGCCGCGTTCGCCAGCCAGGCGCCCACCCGCGAACGGCCCTCGGCGAACGGGACCTGGAGGATCGACAGGCCGCCCATCGAGTTGGAGCCCCTGCCGTAGCGGACCGGCTCGATGTGGGTGTTCTCGTCCGGGTGGATGGACGACGTGATGGCCACCCCGCGGGTGAAGTCGACCTTCGGCGCGCCCGTCGCCCTGCGGTAGCGCCGGTTGTCGGTCTGCGCGCCGACCAGGGCCTCGGAGTTGGTGCGGGTCAGCTCGCCCAGCCTCGGGGAGAGGTACGGGAGTTGACCGCCCGCCTTCATGCGGTGCAGCAGGGTCTGGGTGCCGTACGTGCCGGCCGCGATCACCACTCGGCGGGCCGTGAACAGTCTGCCCTCGTCCTTCTTCCCGCGGTCGGTCGGCAGGGTCGCCACCGCGTAGCCGCCCTGCGAGTCGTCCGTGACGGAGACGACCGTCGTCAGCGGGTGGACGACCGCGCCCGCCTTCTCGGCGAGGTAGAGGTAGTTCTCGTTGAGGGTGTTCTTCGCACCGTGCCGGCAGCCGGTCATGCACTCGCCGCACTCCGTGCACGCCCTGCGCGCAGGTCCCGCCCCGCCGAAGTACGGGTCGGCCACCTCCTGACCCGGCTTGACCTGCGCCTTCCCCTCGGCGTCCTTGCCGTCGCCGAAGAAGACGCCGACCGGCGCCATGTGGAAGCTGTCGCCGACGCCCATCTTCTCCGCGGCCGCCTTGAGGTGGACGTCGGACGGGGTCATCGTCGGGTTGAGCCGCACACCGAGCATGCGCTGGGCCTGGTCGTAGTACGGCTTCAGCTCCTCCTGCCAGTCGGTGATGTCACGCCACTGGGGGTCGTCGAAGAAGGCCTTCGGCGGTACGTAGAGGGTGTTGGCGTAGTTGAGGGAGCCGCCGCCCACGCCCGCGCCGGCGAGCACCATGACGTTGCCGAGCAGGTGGATGCGCTGGATGCCGTACATGCCGAGTTTCGGCGCCCAGAGGTAGTTCCTGAGGTCCCAGGAGTTCTTGGGGAGGCTCTCGCGGGTCCAGCGGCGGCCGGCCTCCAGGACGCCTACGCGGTAGCCCTTCTCGGTGAGACGCAGGGCGGTGACGGAGCCGCCGAAGCCGGAGCCGACGACGATCACGTCGTAGTCATAGGTGTCCTGTGGCACGTGCTCTCCTCGTTGAGAACAGGGGGGTTGTTACTTGAAGCGCAGGGCCTTCATGAGGCGGAGGCTGCGGCTCATGAACTGCGCGTACTTCTCGTCGTCCATCCCCAGCGACGGGGCCATCGGCAGCAGGCGCTGCTGGGCCACCGTCTGGGCCTCGGTGTACTTGAGGATGCCCTCGGAGCCGTGGCGGCGGCCGAGGCCGGAGTCCTTCATGCCGCCCATCGGGGACTGGACGCTGCCGTAGGCGGGGGCGTAGCCCTCGTTGACGTTCACCGTGCCGGTGCGCAGGCGGGCGGCGACGGCGCGGCCGCGGCTGCCGTTCTTCGTCCAGACCGACGAATTGAGGCCGTACGGCGTGGAGTTGGCGTGTTCGACCGCCTCGTCCTCGGTCTTGAAACGGTAGATGGAGACGACCGGGCCGAAGGTCTCCTCGGCGCAGACGCTCATCTCCGGCTCGACGCCGTCGAGGATGGTCGGCTCGAAGAAGTACGGGCCGATGTCGGGGCGGGCCACACCGCCGGCGACGAGCTTCGCGCCCTTGGCCACGGCCTCCTCCACATGCCGGGTGACCGTCTCCAGCTGCCGCTCGCCGACCAGGGAGCCCATGTCGGCGCCGTAGGCGAGGGACTTGCCGAGCCGCATCGCCTTGGTGCGGGCGGCGAAGCGCTCGACGAAGACGTCCGCGATCGACTCGTGGACGTAGAGCCGCTCGATGGAGATGCAGAGCTGGCCGGCGGAGGAGAAGCAGGCGCGGACGGCGCCGGCGGCGGCCTTCTCCACGTCGGCGTCCTCCAGGACCAGCATGGCGTTCTTGCCGCCGAGTTCGAGGGAGACGCCGACCAGTCGGGCGGCGGCGCCCTGGGCGACCTGGCGGCCGGTGCGGGTGGAGCCGGTGAAGGAGACGTAGTCGGCGTGGCTGACGACCTCGGGGCCGACGACCGGGCCCTCGCCGAGGACGACCTGGAAGACATCGGCGGGCAGACCGGCCTCTATGAGCAGGTCACGGGCCCAGAGAGCGGTGAGGCAGGTCTCCGTGTCCGGCTTCATGACGACCGCGTTGCCGGTGACGAACGCCGGGAGCGCGTCGCCGACGGAGAGCTCCAGGGGGTAGTTCCAGGGGGCGATCTGACCCACGACGCCGCGCGGATGGCGCAGTTCGGTGACGCGGGTGAGCGTGGGCATGGCGCCCGCGTGCCGCTTCGGCTTCAAGTAGGCGGGGGCCTTACGGCCGTAATGGCGGGCCGCGACGGCTACGGCCTGCACCTCCTCGTGGGCGTGCAGACGGGCCTTGCCGGTCTCCAGCTGGATGAGGTCGAGGACCTCGGCCTGGCGTTCGAGCAGCAGGTCGTGGAAGCGGAGCAGGACGGCGGCACGCTGCCGTACCGGAACCTGCGCCCAGACCGCCTGGGCCGTGCGGGCCGCCTCGAAGGCCTGCCGCACGTCCTCCGGCGTCGATTCGGGCAGGTCGGCCAGCTTCTCGCCGGTGAACGGCGTGTGATTGGCGGTACGACCGGAGCCGACCACGCCCTTGGTGAGCTGGGCCACCAGCTCGGGGGTGACCACGTCGGCTGCGGTACGGGCGCCCTCCGGGGCGGGGGCGAGGGGGTTCGTGCCGGTCTTGGCCGGGGCCTGCGCGTCCGTCATGAGGCGCAGGGTATGCCGGAGGGCCGGGCTTTGTGTACCCGTCGGTAACGGGGATTCACCGAGTGCTCACATGCCGCCAGTGTCCACTGGCAACAAACGCGCTGATCAGGGCGTTGCCGGGGTCGGCGCCGGGTCACTCGATCTCGAGTCGGTCACGGGCGCCCTTGAAGACGGCGGTGCCCTTCTTCTCCGTGGGCGTGCCCTTGGGCATGTCGACGCGCAGCTCGTACATGCGGTCGTCGCCGGTGACCACGATCAGCTGCATGACGCGGGTCGGGGAGACCTCCTTGTCGTACGTCGTGTCGACGAGGACGGCGTCGTAGCCCTTGAAGGTCGTGCGGGTGTACTGGCCGCTCGCGTCGTGGTTGTAGCTGTCCCAGGTCTCCTGCGCTTCCTGCGCCTGGTCCAGTAAGGGGCGGGGCGACTTGTCCCACTGGGTGAGGCGGACCTGGACGAGGCCGATGTCGTAGACGACGAGCCGTGGCGGGTCGGCGGCGCCGCCCTCGCGCGCGGACTCCTTGTACTCGGCGGGGAGGGAGAGGACGGCGTCCATGTCCTTCTCCCGGTGCTCGACCCAGGTTCCGGCGGAGGGGGTGGGGGT
>NZ_JAKEIP010000387.1 GCF_021474425.1 Streptomyces muensis
GTACGGCGGGGGCGTACACCCGGGGGGTACGGCGGGCGGTGCGAGCATGCCCGGACCATGCCCTGACAATCCACTGCAAAACGGAACGTATGGGATGCCGATCTTGGGTGCAACGACGTCACGCGGATGCGGTGGTGACGTGGCGGAGCCCGTGGGGGCCATGTGGCGCCGTTCTGTTCGACCGGTGCCGGTACTGTTCGGCGAATGAGCTCGCTTAATCTCGACGACTTCACTGATCTGATCGAGCGCCCCGACGGAGGGGTTCGCCGTGACGCAGAGGCGCGCCGTGAGCGTCAGATCGTGCCGCCCGGGGCGTTGGGGCGCCTCGACGAACTGGGTGAGTGGCTGGCCGCCGCGCAGTCCGCCGTGCCGGTGCGGCCGATCGAACAGCCGCGGGTCGTTCTGTTCGCCGGGGACCACGGGGTCGCCGAGCTGGGCGTCTCGGCGCGCGAGGCGGGCAGCGCCGGGGAGTTGGTGCGGGAGATCCTGGCGGGCGGCCGGCCCGTGTCGGTGCTCGCGCGGCGGCTCGGGGTTTCGGTACGGGTCGTGGACATGGCGCTGGACTGCGACCCGGAGTCGTTGCCGGAGGCGGTCGTACGGCATCGGGTGCGGCGCGGCAGCGGTCGTATCGACGTCGAGGACGCGTTGACACCGGAGGAGGCCGAGGCGGCGTTCCGGGCCGGGGTCGCGGTGGCCGACGAGGAGGCCGACTCCGGTACGGATCTGGTGGTGCTCGGCGATGTGAGCGTGGGTGGCACCACGGCGGCGGGGGTGCTGGTCGCCGCGCTGTGCGGGACCGACGCGTCTGTGGTCACCGGGCGGGGCGGGCTGGCCATCGACGACCTGGCGTGGATGCGCAAGTGCGCGGCGATCCGGGACGCGTTGCGCCGGGCGCGGCCCGTGCTCGGGGACCAGCTCCAGCTGCTCGCGACGGTGGGCGGCGCGGACCTCGCCGCGATCACCGGGTTCCTGCTGCAGAGCGCGGTGCGGAAGATGCCGGTCGTGCTGGACGGGGTCGTGGTCGCCGCCTGTGCGCTGGTCGGCCAGCGGATCGCCTTCCGGGCGCCGGACTGGTGGCTGGCGGCCCATGACAGCGGGGAGCCGGGCCAGGCGAAGGCCCTGGACCGTATGGCCCTGGAGCCCCTGCTCGACCCGGGTGTGAAGGTCGGCGAGGGCGCCGGGGGCCTGCTGGCCCTTCCGCTGGTCCAGGCCGCGGCGGCGCTGGCCGCTGAGCTCCCGGAGAAGCCGGAGCCCGCGGAGAAGCCGGAGGACGTGGAGGCGTCGGCGGAGGAGGAGCGCGAGCCCGAGCCAGAGGGCGATTCCTACTGAACCTCACGAAAAGTGGACATATGATCCCCACTCGTGAGAGCTGACACCCTCGGTCGCTGGGCCCGTGCCGAGTGGGGGGCGTTGTACCTCGCCGTACGGGGGGCCGCGGCCAGACGGCGGTGGTGGGCCGTCGCGCCGATGACCTTGGGGGCCGTCTGTCTGACGGGGCTGGTGCAGGTGGTGCAGAACCAGTCCTGGGGGTATCGGGTCGTCCAGGACCTCGGGGCCGTGAGGGCCGAGGACCCACTGTGGCTGGCGCTCGCAAGGACGCCGCTGTCCGTGTTCGTGCCCGCCCTCGACCTGCCGGTGTGGGGCGCGCTCGCGCAGATCCTGGTCGTGTTCGGGATCGCCGAGCTGTGTCTGGGCTGGTGGCGGACGCTCGTCATCGCCTACGTCGCGACCCTCGCGGGCACCCTGTACGCGCGCGTGGGCATCGCGCTCGGCCCGGACCACCCGATCGGGCTGCCCGCCTCGGACGCACGGGTCGTGGACACCGGGCCGTCGGCGGCCGTGGTGGGGCTGGCCGTGTTCCTCGGGTGGCGCTACGGCGCGTATGTCACCGCCGGTGTGGTGATCGTGGCGATGGTGGTCGAGGTGGTGCTGGAGGACAACCTCGCCGGGAAGGAGCACCTGGCGGCCATCGCGGCGGTGCTGGTGCTGTGCGCGGTGTCGGCGGTGCGTCAGCGGCGTTCCAGGGCGGCCCGGTCCACGTCGGGGGCGCCGCCGATCCAGTCCTGAAGCTTGCGGCTGGGCCCGATCCAGCGCTTGTCGTGGTGGTAGGCGCGCAGCCAGGCCTTGGCGCGGGCGCGCGGACGGCGCCGGTAGAAGCGTTTCGCCCACGGGGAGACGGGACGGGCCAGGCGGACGGCGCCGAACAGGGCGACGAACGGGACGACCACGCCGAAGATCGCGATACGGGCCTTGCCCTTGAAGAGGGCGATCAGGGCGACGAGGAAGTTCCCGGCGATCGTGCTGAGCACCGTCCCGCGGTTCTGGAGCTCGTCGTCACTGAGGTCGTTGACCCCGAACGGCGCGTAGCCGAGGAGGAACAGACCGACCACGGCGGCGGTGAGCACGACCACCTCGACGCTCTTGCGCCCGGCCTCGGTCCAGTACACGTCGTCCAGGTGCAGGATCAGCGCGAACTCGTCCAGGACGAGCCCCGCGCCGATCCCGAAGACCACCGCGGCCGCGGCCGAGCCGAAGCCCCGCTGTCCGCCGGCCACCGCGCAGAAGCCGCCGATGACCGTGAGGACGATGCCGGGGACGACGTGGTGGATGTGGACGGCGCCGGTCTCGATGTTGCGGAACGGTCCTTTGCCCGCGCGGATGAGGCGGGTGATGATCCGGGTGACGAGGAAGGTGACGACGAAGGCGGTCAGGGCGAGGAGCAGCGGGAGCTTCCCCGGTTCGACGATGTTGCGCTGCCACCAGTCACCCATGGTTTCAGTGTGTCCGGGTCGGGGGCGGGCCGCCTGGCGGGGCGGAGGTCCGGGCTAGTCTGCCGACGTGTCCATGACCCCGCCGCCCCTGCACGGTCTCCGTTTCGCCTTCGGCACCCTGAGCGTCCTCCCGGTCGGGGTGAGCCGCTGGGACCGGGAGGCGGCGCGCGGCGGAATGCTGTGCGCCCCGCTGGTGGGGGTCGTCCTCGGCTGCGGTGCCGCCCTCGCCGCGCTCGTGCTGCTGTTCCTCGGCGCGGGCCCTCTCCTCGCCGCCGTCGCCGGCGCCGCCGTCCCCGCCGTACTCACCCGTGGGCTGCATCTCGACGGCCTCGCCGACACCGCCGACGGGCTGGGCAGCGGCAAGCCCGCCGAGGACGCGCTGCGGATCATGAAACAGTCGGACATCGGGCCCTTCGGGGTCATCACGCTCGTGTTCGTGCTGCTCGCACAGGTGGCCGCGCTCGCCCTGCTGTACGACGGCTCCTGGGCCCGGGGCGCCCTCGCCACCGTCGTCTCGGCCGTCACCGCCCGCCTCGCGCTCACCCTCGCCGCCCGCACTGGCGTGCCCGCCGCCCGCCCGGAGGGGCTCGGTGCCGCGGTGGCCGGTGTCGTTCCGGTACGGGGTGCGGTGGCCGTCGCCCTGACGGTGACCGGCGTCGCCGCGGCGGCGGGGGCGCTGCTCGGGACGTACGACATCGCCCGCACCGCGCTTGCGGTCCTCGTCGCGCTCGCCGCCGCCGAGCTGCTGCTGCGGCACTGCACGCGCCGCTTCGGCGGCGTCACCGGCGACGTGTTCGGCGGCCTCGCGGAGACGGCGGCGACCACCGCGCTGGTGGTGCTGACCCTGGGCTGACCCGGACCGGCGCGGGGCCACACGGTTCTCAGCACGGCCGGCGCCACACCCCCAGCTCGTACTTCTTCAGCATCGAACTCAGCTTCAGCCGGCGCGACTCCCCGCAGAAGTCGCGCGTCGGGACCTCGTACTCGACGTGGAAGACGGCCTTGCCCGCCTTCACGAAGGGGCTGAGGGCCGCGCACTCCTCGTACTGGGCGCACTGCTCGTTGACCGCGAAGTCGAAGTCGTCGAGCAGTTCGGGGATCTGGTCCAGGTCGTTCTTCAGGCCGACCGCCAGGCCCCGCTCATGGGCGAGCCCGGCGATGAGACGGTTGTAGCGGAGCTGGTCGGAGGCCTTCAGCGGGAAGCCGGTGCTGTTGCGGTAGCCGTCCATGTTGTCCGGCTCGACCGCGTCGAAGCCCTTGTCCCGGCACATGTCGATGCGGGCCGCCATCAGCGGTTCCAGGACGTCCGTGCGCCGGATGTCGAGCCAGCGCTCGCCCTCCCAGCCGTTCCCCTTGCCGAGCACCGACCTCGGGAACTTCCCGGCGTCGGGGCGCCAGTCCTCCCAGGCGCCGGTGGAGAGGTAGCAGATGACCTTGCGGTCCGCGCGGTGCAGCTCGGCGACCGTGGCCTTCGCGTGGTCGAAGCCGTCGATGTCGTACACCGGCACGTCGACGGAGGTGTCGAGGCGGCCGCTGAGCTGCCACTGCCAGGCCGTGCCGGGGCGCGGCTGCCAGCGGTGGCCGCTCGGCTCTTCGTCATCGCCGGGGTCCGTGGTGCAGGCCGCGAGCAACAGCAGGACGACCAGCGGCAGAACGCGTCTCACACGGCGTACCGCGTTGTTCATCGGTGGGCCGTCACCCTCCCCAACAGGCAGCAGACCAAGGTTACTTGAGCCACCGCCGCCGTCGCGTGGACGATCAGGCCGATCAAGTGCGGGCTGCCGGTGTGTGTCACCAGGGCGGCCGTCTGGGCGAGGGCGGCCGCGCAGCAGATCGTCGTCGTGCCGAGTACCGCGCCGAAGGACTGGAGCAGCAGGCCCGTCCACAGGACGACGCCGAGGAGGAGCAGGGCGGCCAGGTGGGTGCCGGTGATGCCGGTGGTGAGGGTGAGGGCCAGGAGGGCGGCCAGGTAGACGGCGAGGCATCGGCCGACCGTACGCGCCGTCGTGCGCCGGAACGCCCTGGGGGTGTCGCTGGAACGCAGGCCGGCGAGGCCGTTGCTGCGGAAGCGGTACAGGAGCCATTCGGCGGGGCCCATGCTGAGGGTGAGGGCTACGGCGGCGGGGGCGTGTTCGAGGGCTGTGTGGAGGACGAGGGTGCCGGTGGCCAGGCCGAAGAGGGCGTGGGGGAAGGAGCCCAGGAGAGGGGGGCTCGTTGTTCGTTGGCGGCTGCGGGTTGTATGTGGTTGATCGCGCAGTTCCCCGCGCCCCTGAGGGGGTGCCAGTTCGCGTAGGCCTAGAAGGGCTGCCACTGCCAGCGAGCCCAAGAGAAGGGTGAGTCGTGCGGCGTCGGGTAGTGGGTGGGCCAGCGCCACGGCCGCGCCCGCCGTCATGGGCAACAGCGCCGCCAGCAGAGCTCGTTCGCGGCCAAGCACCAGCAGTACCGTCGCCGCGGCCAGGTATACCGACTGGCCGGCCGTGAAGGCTACGGCGGACGGGTGGGCAGTGCCTGCTGCGGCCAGCGCGGACAGGGTGCCGAGCAGGGCGCCCGTCGGTGCGCCTCGTAGGAGGGTGCGGCGGGCGGCGGTGCGGTCGCCCGAGCCCAGCCAGGTGTACGCCCGATGGGCGAGGCCCTGGTTCCAGGTCCAGCCCACCAGGGCGCCGACCAGGAGCGGGAGCGTGCCGGCCGGGAGGTCGAAGTCGTCCCTCGGGCCGGTGAGGAAGGGGGCGCCGAGGACGTGGCCGAGGCACGGGAGGGCGAAGATCACGCCGCGCAGGAGGCAGCCCAGCAGGTCCGTCCGCCATGGGTCGTGGGCCGGGCCGCCCGGTTCCGGGTGGCGGCGCTCGACCCGTTCGTACAGCTTCTCCGCCAGCGCGAACGAGTCCTGCACGCCGTAGCGCTCGCGTATCTGGTCGTCGGAGAGGCCGTCGGACTCCAGCAGCGCGGCGATCTCGTCCGGGTGGACGGCGGCGGCTATGAAGTCGTCGAGGCGTTCGGCGAGTTCGTCGAGGGGGTCGGGGCGCGCCCAGCTGGGTG
>NZ_JAKEIP010000388.1 GCF_021474425.1 Streptomyces muensis
GTCGGGTGGCGCGGTGGTCCGGGGGCCGATCTGATCTATCACGGTTCGGCTGTGCTGTCCGGTGACCGGGTGGATGTGCGGTTCACGCCGCGTCGTCAGGGGGCGGGGGGCGTGTCTGACGGGACGGCGATGGTGCGGCTGCGGGAGGCGGTCTCGGAGGTGATGGTGGAGTTCGACACCGTGTGGAGTGGGGGGCCGGTGGACGGTACGCGGCGTAGTGGTGGGCAGCGGGTGCTGTTGCTGGACACGGGGGATGCGTACCACTTCTGACGTCCGTGCCGCTCTGACGTCAGTGCCGCTTCTCCCCCTGACCCGCGGATGCTCCGGGTGCGGCCTGCGCCGCGTATGCCGTGGGCGGCACACCGACGGTCGCCGTGAAGTCCCGTACCAGATGGGCCTGGTCGGCGTAGCCGAGGTCGGCGGCGAGGGTGGCCCAGTCGATGCCGGGGCGGGCGCCGGCGTGTTCCAGGGCATCGTGGATGCGGTAGCGGAGGATGCACCACTTGGGGCTGACGCCGACGTAGGTCGAGAAGAGGCGTTGCAGGGCCCGTACGGACAGCCCATGTGCCTGGGCGAAGTCGCCGACGCGGCGGACGGTGCGGTCGGTGCGGATGTGTCGGACGAGGGCTGTGGCGAGGTCGGCCTGCGGGTCCGGGGCGCGGGGGAGGGCGAGGAGGAAGGCGTCGAGGGCGGCCACGCGGGTGTGGTCGTCGGTGGGGGAGACGATCGCGCGAGCGGTGTCGGCCGTGGCCGTGGGGAACACTTCGGCGGCGGGCAGGGCGTGCCCGGTCCATCGCGAGACCGGCGACTCGGGGGTGTACGGCCGGAATCCGCCCGGCCGGAACTTCACCCCGCAGACCCGGCCCCGTCCGGTCAGCTTCCGGGTGTACAGGCCGTGCGGGACGCCGGTGACCTCGGCATACGGCTCACCTGGATCCTCGTCCTCGTCCCACGGGAAGGTGAGGTTGACGGCCGGGTGCGGGACGATGTGGGAGGCGTAGGGGACGGGCAGGTCCCAGTCGATCAACCAGTACCACTCGACGTACCGGCGCAGCGGCTCGGCGGGCTCGTGGCGACGGAACCGCACGCGGTTCAGCAGCCCGGCCGGGTCGACGATCCCGTGAGTGTCGTGGCGGGATGCCTGCATGGCCGGATCGTACGTCGCGTTTCTTCAAGATGGGCGGCCCGTGCCTTCCCTACGGTCGGGACATGGACACGAACGCGGTGGAGACGAAGACGTACGGCATCGGTGAGCTGCTGGCCCTGGCACGGGATCGGGCGGTTCCGGTGGTGCGGGGCATCGGGGACACGGCGCTCGCCGCTGCCACGCCCTGCGTCGAGTACGACGTGAAGGCCCTGGTCAATCACCTCTACCAGGTGGTCGTGCAGTTCCAGCGGCTGGCTGTGAAGGAGGCGTCGGACTTCGGCGAGACCATCCCGGACCAGGTCGGCGTGGGTCCGGACTGGCGCGACCGGTTCGCCGCCGAGACCGACAAGCTGGTGGCGGCCTGGTCCGCGCCCGGCGCCGAGGACGGTACGACGGGCGCGATGAACATGCCGGCCCGGCTGGTCGGCGCGATGGCCCTGCTGGACCTCACCGTCCATGCGTGGGACCTCGCGACTGCCACGGGTCAGCACTACCCGAGCGCCGATGACGCCGTGGTGGCGGAGCTGGCCGGCGCCGTGGCAGAGCTGGCCCCGACGGCCCGGAAGATGGGCGTGTTCGGGGATCCGGTGCCGGTGGCGGAGAGTGCGTCGGCGTTCGAGCGGCTGCTGGCGCAGAGCGGGCGGGACCCGTACTGGAAGGGGGGAGCCGAGGCGGAATAGTCGCGAGGTGCTCACCGTACACGGGTTATAGTTGAACGGTCAACAACCTGGAGGGTGAGCGACCATGCAGTTCGGGATCTTCAGTGTCGGTGATGTCACGCCGGACCCGACGAGCGGACGTACGCCGACCGAGCGTGAGCGGATCAAGGCCATGGTCGCCATCGCGTTGAAGGCGGAGGAGGTCGGGCTGGACGTGTTCGCGACCGGGGAGCACCACAACCCGCCGTTCGTGCCGTCGTCGCCGACGACGATGCTCGGATACATCGCGGCGCGGACGGAGCGGCTGGTGCTGTCCACCTCGACCACGCTGATCACCACCAACGACCCGGTGAAGATCGCCGAGGACTTCGCGATGCTCCAGCACCTGGCCGACGGCCGGGTGGATCTGATGATGGGGCGCGGCAACACCGGGCCGGTGTATCCGTGGTTCGGGCAGGACATCCGGCAGGGCATCAACCTCGCCGTGGAGAACTACGCTCTGTTGCACCGGCTGTGGCGCGAGGACGTCGTGAACTGGGAGGGGAAGTTCCGTACGCCCCTGCAGGGGTTCACGTCCACGCCGCGCCCGCTGGACGGCGTACCGCCGTTCGTCTGGCACGGCTCCATCCGCTCGCCGGAGATCGCCGAGCAGGCGGCCTACTACGGCGACGGGTTCTTCCACAACAACATCTTCTGGCCGGCCGACCACACCAAGCGGATGGTCGAGCTGTACCGGACCCGGTACGCCCACTACGGGCACGGCACGGCGGAGCAGGCGATCGTCGGGCTGGGTGGGCAGGTGTTCATGCGGAGGAACTCCCAGGACGCCGTTCGGGAGTTCCGGCCCTACTTCGACGTCGCCCCGGTGTACGGGCACGGGCCGTCGCTGGAGGACTTCACCGAGCAGACTCCGCTGACCGTCGGCTCGCCGCAGCAGGTCATCGAGAAGACGCTCGCCTTCCGCGAGTACGCCGGTGACTACCAGCGCCAGCTCTTCCTGATGGACCACGCCGGGCTGCCGCTGAAGACCGTCCTGGAGCAGCTCGACCTGCTCGGCGAGGAGGTCGTACCCGTGCTGCGCAAGGAGTTCGCGGCGCTGCGCCCCGCCGGGGTGCCGGACGCGCCCACCCACGCTTCGCTCAAGGCCGCTCAGGAGGTGACCACCGTATGAAGCTCGTCGTCGTGTCCGCGGGGCTGAGCGTCCCGTCCTCCACCCGGCTGCTGGGTGACCGGCTCGCGGCCGCTGTCGGCCGGGAGACCGCGGTGGAGGTCGAGGTCGTCGAGCTGCGTGACCTCGCCGTGGAGATCGCGCACAACTTCACGAACGGCTTCCCCGGGCGGAAGCTCGCCGCCGCCATCGACGCCGTGACCTCGGCGGACGGGCTGATCGTCGTCACGCCCGTCTTCTCCGCCTCCTACAGCGGGCTGTTCAAGTCGTTCTTCGACGTGATCGAGAAGGACGCGCTGGCCGGCCTGCCGGTGCTGATCGCCGCGACCGGCGGCACGGCCCGGCACTCCCTGGTCCTGGACCACGCGCTGCGCCCGCTCTTCGCCCACCTGCGGACCGTGGTCGTCCCGACCGGTGTGTACGCCGCCTCGGAGGACTGGGGCGCGGAAGGGCTGGAGGGGCGTGTCGAGCGGGCGGCGGGAGAGCTCGCAGGGTTGATGCAGGGCCTGTCGGGAGTCAGGACGGCCGCCGCGGACGACCTCACGGTGGTGCCCTTCGCCGAGCAGCTGGCCGCACTGAACAGCCCGGTGTGACGGTGTGAGCCCAGTAAGAAGGGCAACCGCAGCGCACCCAGTACGGCCGAACCGCCGGAGGCCTTGGCAGACTGAGGACGTGCCCCAGACTGTTCTCCTCGCCGAAGACGACCGCGCCATCCGCCACGCCCTGGAGCGCGCGCTGACTCTGGAGGGCTACCAGGTCACCGCGGTCGCCGACGGGATCGAGGCGCTGGCGCAGGCCCATCGCACGCCGCCGGACGTGCTCGTGCTGGACGTGATGATGCCCGGCATCGACGGGCTCCAGGTCTGCCGGGTGCTGCGCGCCGAGGGCGACCGCACCCCGATCCTGATGCTCACGGCGCTCGTCGAGACCCAGGACCGCATCGCCGGCCTGGACGCGGGCGCCGACGACTACGTCGTCAAGCCCTTCGACGTCGAGGAGGTCTTCGCCCGGCTGCGCGCCCTGCTGCGCCGCACCAGCGACACGCACGCCCCCGCCCCCGTCGACGTACCGAAGCAGACCGTCGCCCCCGAGCCCCCCGGCCGGCTGATCGAGGCCGCCGGGCTGCGGATGGACCCGCAGGCGCGCAGGGTGTGGCGCGGTGGGCGGGAGCTGGAGCTGACGCGGACCGAGTTCGAGCTGCTGGAGCTGCTGGTCCGCAACGCCGGCATCGTCCTGGACCACGCCACCATCTACGACCGCATCTGGGGCTACGACTTCGGCCCCGGCTCCAAGAACCTCGCCGTCTACGTCGGCTACCTGCGCCGCAAGCTCGACGAGCCGGGCGCCCCGCAGCTGATCCACACGGTCCGCGGGGTGGGTTACGTGCTGCGGGAGGACTGAGTGGGCGCGGCCCGGCGCGGGCTCCGGAGGCTGCTGACCGGGCGCCGCAGATCGGGGCTCGGCACCACCTTCGCCGTGTCCTTCGCGACCGTGACCGCCGTGGTCACGGTGCTGGTCGGGCTGCTGTCCTACACCGCCGCCGCCCGGCTGGTGCGGGTGGACCAGGAGTCCGTGTTCGACGAGGTCGTGCAGGACCTGCGGGGCGAGGTGCGGCAGCGGCCGATGACGACGGAGGACTTCTCGTCGTCCGCGCCGGGGCACGATCTCGTACGGCCCGCCCGAACCGACGTCCAGGTGCTGGGCCCGGACGGCGCCGTCGTCGACCCGGGCCGGCCGGGGCTGCCGGTCACCTCCGCCGACCGGCGGATCGCGGCCGACGGGACGGCCGGGCGGATGGTCCAGCACAAGGACGTCGGCGTCGACAGCGACGTCTACCGCATCGCGACCGTCGCGCTCGGCGGCGGCCGGGGCGCCGTGCAGGTGGCCCAGGAGTTCAGCGACACCGAGGACCTGCTGCGGGCGCTCCAGCAGCGGACGCTGCTGCTGATGGCGGCCGTCGTCACGCTCGCGGGACTCTTCGGCTGGTGGCTCGCCCGGCGCATCACCCGCCGCCTGGTCGTCCTCACCTCCGCCGCCGAGGACGTCGCCCGCACCCGCCGCCTCGGCATCCAGGTGCCGGTCACCGGATACGACGAGGTCGGCCGCCTCGGCCGCGCCTTCGACCGGATGCTGGGGCGGCTCGCCCAGTCGGAGGAGGACCAGCGGCGCCTGGTGCAGGACGCGGGCCACGAGCTCCGTACGCCGCTGACCTCGCTGCGTACGAACATCTCCCTCCTGCGCCGTATCGACGAGCTGCCGCCCGCCACCCGTGAGGAACTGGTCGCCGACCTCAGCCAGGAGGCCCGCGAACTCACCGACCTCGTCAACGAGTTGGTCGACCTGGCGGCGGGGCAGTCCGACACCGAGCCGACCCAGCGGGTGGACCTCGCCGACATCGCCGAGGACGTCGCGGGGCTCGCGCGGCGCCGTACGGGACGGCGGATCGTGGTCCGCGCGAGCGGCGACACGACGACGGAGGGGCGGCCCGGGATGCTTCAGCGCGCGGTGACCAACCTCGTCGAGAACGCCGCGAAGTTCGATCGTGACGGGCTCGGGCCCATCGAGATCAACGTCGCCGGGCCGGCGCGGCCTGGAACCGTGCGTGTGGAGATTCTCGACCGGGGTCCGGGCATCGCCGAGGACGATCTGATCCGCGTTTTCGACCGCTTCTACCGTGCTGCCGACGCGCGCTCGCTGCCCGGCTCGGGGCTGGGGCTGTCCATCGTCCGGGAGGTGGCGTTGTCGCACGGCGGGGCACCGTTCGCCTTCCGGCGTGAGGGGGGCGGGACGGCGATCGGGTTCACGGTGGGCGGGG
>NZ_JAKEIP010000389.1 GCF_021474425.1 Streptomyces muensis
GCCTCCCGGCCCGGGCTGGGGAGCCCGCCCTCCCGCCGGCCCCGGCGGATACGGCGGCTACGGCGGCGGCCACCCGGGCTACGGCGCCCCGGGCGCAGGACCCTGGGGAAGCGGCTGGGGCGGCCCGCCGCCCGCGGCCAAGCCCGGCGTGATTCCGCTGCGCCCGCTCGGCGTCGGCGAGATCCTCGACGGCGCGGTCTCCACCATGCGCACCTACTGGCGCACGGTCCTCGGCATCTCCCTGACCGTCGCCGTCGTGACGGAGATCCTCGTCATCCTCGTGCAGGGCCTCGTCCTGAACGACAGCCTCGACACCGAGGCCCTCGACGACCCGAACGCCACCCTCAGCGAACTGACCCGCGCCACGGGCGACGCCCTGATCAGCTCCAGCGTGATCCTCCTGATCTCGGTGATCGGCGCGATCATCGCGACCGCTCTGCTCACGACGGTCACCAGCCGCGCCGTGCTCGGCAAATCGGTGACCACCGGCGAGGCCTGGCGCGACGCCCGCCCCCAGGTACTGCAGCTCTTCGGCCTGCTCTTCCTGCTGCTGCTCATGACCTTCGGCGTGGTGCTCGCCGGTGCCGTACCCGGCATTCTCGTGGCCGCCACGGGCGCCGGCGCGGCGGGCGGAGCACTCACAATCTTCGGCATCCTCGGCGCCGGCATCGTCGCCCTGTGGCTGTGGTTCCGCTTCTCCCTCGCCTCGCCCGCGCTGATGCTGGAGAAGCAGGGCATCGTGAAATCCCTGAGCCGCTCCGCGAAGCTCGTACGCGGCTCCTGGTGGCGCGTCTTCGGCATCCAACTGCTCGCCACGATCATCGCGAACGTCATCGCGGCGATCGTCGTCATCCCCTTCACGTTCCTCGCCGGCGCCGTCAGCGGCGACGGCGCCACCAGCTTCCTCAACGGCACCACCGAATTCGGCTGGACGTTCCTCATCATCAGCGGCGTCGGCTCGGTGATCGGCTCCATGATCACGTTCCCGATCAGCGCGGGCGTCACCGTCCTGCTCTACATCGACCAGCGCATCCGCCGCGAGGCCCTCGACCTCGAACTGGCCCGAGCAGCCGGCGTCCAGAACTACGGCACCGGCACCCCGGGGAGCTGAACAGGTGAGCTTGGCGGGGGGAGTTCTCACGACGGCGTCAGCACTGCCGGACGCGGTCACACGCGCACTGTTCAACATCGGCGGCGACACATCCGTACGGTCGCTGCCGCGCGTCGGCGACACGTCCGCACTGGCACTCCTGGCCCGCTCCGACGACGAACCGCCGCTGACCATCCCCCGCGACCCCGCGCGGGAGGCGGCGCGGCGTGAGCTGTCCAAGGGCATGTACCACGAGAACGACCCCAGCTGGTTCCAGCGTGCCCTGGACGCCTTCTGGGGCTGGGTCGAGGACCTGTTCAGCAGCGCCTCGACCGTGACGCCCGGAGGGCCGCTCGGCCTGATCGTCGTCATCCTGGTCATCGTGGCGGCCCTCGGCGCCCTGTGGTGGCGGCTGGGCACCCCCCGCCGCCAACCCACCTCATCCGCCGCCCTGTTCGACGACCGCCCCCGCAGCGCCGCCGAACACCGGGCCGCCGCCGAGGCGCACGCCGCCCAGGGCCACTGGAACCAGGCCCTCCAGGAACGCATGCGCGCCATCGTCCGCTCCCTCGAGGAACGCACACTTCTCGACATCCGTCCGGGCCGCACTGCGGACGAGGCCGCCGCCGAGGCCGGCCGCTCACTGCCCTCCCACACGGACCGACTGCGCGCCGCGGCCCGGGACTTCGACGACGTGACATACGGCGGCAGAACCGCGACCCAGCAGGCGTACCAGCGCATCGCGGAACTCGACCGCGCCCTGGAGAGCACCAAGCCCCAACTCGCCAACAGCGCCGCGAGCACGGCCCCCAACGCCCGCCAGGGAGCCGCCGAATGACCACCGAGGCCACGCTCCCGTCCACCTCGGCCTCGCCCACCGCACGCCAGCTGTGGACCCGCACGCGAGGCGTCGTCGCCGCCGTCGTCCTCCTGCTCGTGGCGGCCGTCGTGATCGCCACGATCCGCTCCGACGCCCGGCACGGCACCCTCGACCCCCGCTCCGCCGACCCCAGAGGCAGCAGGGCGGTCGCCGAACTCCTCGCCGACCGCGGCGTCGACACGCGCGTGGTCACCACTCTGGACGCGGCACGCGCCGCGGCCGCCCCGGACACCACTCTCCTGGTCTCCGCCCCCGACCTGCTGACGGAACGTCAACAGACCTGGCTGCGCTCGTCGGCCGCTGACTCCGGCGGCCGAACCCTCCTCGTCGCCCCCGGCAGCTGGTCCGTCGAGCGCCTCGCCCCCGGCGTCACCGCGGATCCAGCCACCAGCCTGGACTCGGAACTCGCCCCCGACTGCACCCTGCCCGCCGCCCAGCGCGCGGGCACCGCCGACCTGGGCGGCGTCCGCTACACCACCACCCACCTCGACGCCGACGAGTGCTATCCCAGCGAGCGCCTGGCCACCCTCCTGCGCATCCCGGACCGGACCAAGGGCGGCGACACCGTCGTCCTCGGCGCGCCCGACATCCTCTACAACGACCGCCTCGACGAGCAGGGCAACGCCTCGCTCGCCCTTCAACTCCTCGGCTCCCGCCCTCACTTGGTCTGGTACCTCCCCTCGCTCTCCGACACGTCGGCCGCCGACGCGGACGACGAACGCAGCTTCTTCGACCTGCTCCCCTCGGGCTGGCTCTGGGGCACACTCCAGCTCTTCATCGCCGCAGCCGTGGCCGCCCTCTGGCGGGCACGCCGCCTCGGCCCTCTGGTGCCCGAAAAACTCCCCGTGGCGATCCGCGCCTCCGAAACCGTCGAAGGCCGCGCCCGCCTCTACCGCAAATCCAACGCCCGCGACCGCGCGGCCGCCGCTCTTCGCTCCACCACCCGCACGCGCCTCGCCCCCCTCGTAGGTGTCCCCGTCACTCAGGCGCACACGCCCGAGGCCCTGCTCCCCGCCCTGTCCGCCCACCTCCACAACCACGGAGACGGACAGGCCCTGCACACCCTCCTCTTCGGCCCGCCACCCAGCGACGACGCGGCACTCATCGCCCTCGCCGACCAACTCGACGCCCTCGAAAGAGAGGTACGCCGTCCATGATGGACCCGACCACTGACAACGCCGGGAACACCGGGGACCCGGGCACCGCCCGTGCCTCCCTGGAAGCCCTGCGCGCCGAGATCGCCAAAGCCGTGGTCGGCCAGGACCCCGCCGTGACCGGCCTCGTCGTCGCCCTCCTCTGCCGCGGACACGTACTACTAGAAGGAGTCCCCGGGGTCGCCAAAACGTTGCTCGTCCGCGCCCTCGCATCCGCACTCGAACTCGACACCAAGCGCGTCCAGTTCACCCCCGACCTCATGCCGAGCGACGTGACGGGCTCCCTCGTCTACGACACCCGCACCGCCGAGTTCTCCTTCCAGCCCGGCCCGGTCTTCACCAACCTCCTCCTCGCGGACGAGATCAACCGGACGCCCCCCAAGACCCAGTCCTCCCTCCTGGAAGCCATGGAGGAACGCCAGGTCACGGTCGACGGCACCCCCCGCCCGCTCCCCGACCCGTTCCTCGTCGCGGCAACGCAGAACCCCGTGGAGTACGAGGGCACATACCCTCTCCCCGAAGCCCAGCTGGACCGTTTCCTCCTCAAACTGACCATCCCCCTCCCGTCCCGCCAGGATGAGATCGATGTCCTCACCCGGCACGCCGAAGGCTTCAACCCACGCGACCTGCACGCCGCCGGCGTACGCCCCGTCGCGGGCCCGGCGGACCTGGAGGCGGCCCGCGCGGCGGTGGCCAAGACCACCGTCTCCCCGGAGATCACCGCCTACGTGGTCGACATCTGCCGAGCCACCCGCGAATCGCCCTCTCTCACCCTGGGCGTCTCCCCCCGCGGCGCCACAGCCCTCCTCGCCACGGCCCGCGCCTGGGCCTGGCTGACCGGCCGCGACTACGTCACCCCCGACGACGTGAAGGCCCTGGCCCTCCCCACTCTCCGCCACCGCGTACAACTCCGCCCCGAGGCAGAGATGGAAGGCGTCACCGCCGACTCCGTGATCAACGCGATCCTCGCCCACGTCCCCGTCCCGCGCTGATGGCCCTCACCGGACGCGCCGCACTCCTCGCGGCCCTAGGCTCCCTCCCCGTAGGCATCTGGGACCCCAGCTGGACAGGCATCCTCGCCGTCAACGCCCCCCTACTGGCAGCCTGCGCCTGCGACTTCGCCCTGGCCGCCCCCGTACGGCGCCTGGGCCTGACCCGCTCCGGCGACACCTCCGTACGCCTGGGCGAGGCGGCCGACGTCACCCTCACGATCACCAACCCGTCCAACCGCCCGCTCCGCGCCCACCTCCGCGACGCCTGGCCCCCCAGCAGCTGGCAGCCAGGCACAGAGGTGGCGGCCTCACGTCAGCGCCTCACAGTCCCCGCCGGCGAACGCCGCCGCATCACCACCCGCCTACGCCCCACCCGCCGAGGCGACCGCCAGGCCGACCGCTTGACGATCCGCTCATTCGGCCCCCTGGGCCTCTTCTCCCGCCAGGGCACCCATAAGGTCCCCTGGACAGTACGGGTCCTCCCCCCGTTCACCAGCCGAAAGCACCTGCCCTCCAAACTCGCCCGCCTGCGCGAACTCGACGGCCGCACCAGCGTCCTCACCCGCGGCGAAGGCACAGAATTCGACAGCCTGCGCGAGTACGTCCCCGGCGACGACACCCGATCCATCGACTGGCGCGCCACAGCCCGCCAGTCCACGGTCGCCGTACGCACCTGGCGCCCCGAGCGCGACCGCCACATCCTCCTCGTCCTGGACACCGGCCGAACCTCGGCAGGCCGCGTCGGCGACGCACCACGCCTCGACGCCTCCATGGACGCAGCCCTCCTCCTGGCCACCCTCGCCTCCCGAGCCGGCGACCGTGTGGACCTCCTCGCCTACGACCGCCGAGTACGCGCCCTCGTCCAGGGCCGCACAGCAGGCGACGTCCTCCCGTCCCTGGTCAACGCGATGGCCACACTCGAACCCGAACTGATCGAAACAGACGCCCGAGGCCTTACGGCCATGGCGCTCCGTACAGCCCCACGCCACTCCCTGATCGTGCTGCTCACGACCCTGGACGCCGCCCCGATCGAGGAGGGCCTGCTCCCGGTCCTGTCCCAGCTCACCCAGCGCCACACGGTTCTGCTGGCATCGGTGGCGGACCCCCACATCGCCCGCATGACCACCGCACGAGGCAACACGGACGCCGTGTACGAGGCCGCAGCCGCCGCCCAGGCCCAGACCGAGCGCCACCGTACGGCCGAACAGCTCCGCCGCTACGGCGTTACGGTCGTCGACGCGACCCCGGAAGAACTCGCGCCGGCACTGGCTGACGCCTATCTGGCCCTTAAGACGGCAGGACGTCTGTAACGAGCGGAACTGAAAGGAGGGAGCAGTCCTGCGGAGCTCCCTCTAAGCCACTTACTGCAGGTGCCGGAAATGCAGAAAGCCCCCGGACCGGTATCCCCGGCCGGGGGCTCTCTCAAAATTTGTTCGGCGGCGTCCTACTCTCCCACAGGGTCCCCCCTGCAGTACCATCGGCGCTGTAAGGCTTAGCTTCCGGGTTCGGAATGTAACCGGGCGTTTCCCTCACGCTATAACCACCGAAACACTATGAAACAATCAAACACTGCCGCACCGCATATCACCATATGCGGGGCCGTTCGTGGTTTCAGAACCAACACAGTGGACGCGAGCAACTGAGGACAAGCCCTCGGCCTATTAGTAC
>NZ_JAKEIP010000390.1 GCF_021474425.1 Streptomyces muensis
ATAACAGGTCTCGTGGGCTCGGAATGTGTATAAGAGACCGGGCCAGGAGGATGGCCGTGATGGCGGCGACTTCCTCGGGCTCGGCGTGGCCCTTCTCGACGCGGATGTCAGGGGTGTTCATAGGTCACAGTCTCCGTGAGAGAGGTTTCCGCGGGGGTACCGCGAAGGATCCGCTGGGTTACTGCGGGGGGTTGCCGTGCTTGCGGGACGGCAGGTCGGCGTGCTTGGTCTGGAGCATCGCCAGGGACCTGGCGAGCACCTCGCGGGTCTCGGCGGGGTCGATCACGTCGTCCACCAGGCCGCGCTCGGCCGCGTAGTAGGGGTGCATGAGCTCGGACTTGTACTCCTTGACCATGCGGGCCCGCATGGCCTCGGGGTCCTCGGCCTCGGCGATCTGCCGGCGGAAGATGACGTTGGCGGCACCCTCCGCGCCCATCACGGCGATCTCGTTCGTCGGCCAGGCGAAGGTGAGGTCGGCGCCGATGGACTGGCTGTCCATGACGATGTACGCACCTCCGTACGCCTTGCGCAGGATCAGCGAGATCCTCGGCACGGTCGCGTTGCAGTAGGCGTAGAGGAGCTTGGCGCCGTGCCGGATGATCCCGCCGTGTTCCTGGTCGACGCCGGGGAGGAACCCGGGGACGTCCAGGAAGGTGACGATCGGGATGTTAAAAGCGTCACACATCTGGACAAAGCGCGCAGCTTTTTCCGATGCCTCGATGTCCAGGACGCCGGCGAGGGTCTGGGGCTGGTTGGCCACGATGCCGACCACCTGGCCGTCGATCCGGGCCAGCGCGCAGATGATGTTCCGCGCCCAGCGCTCGTGGACCTCCAGGTACTCGCCGTCGTCGACGATCTCCTCGATGACCTTGGCCATGTCGTACGGCCGGTTGCCGTCCGCCGGGACCAGGTCGAGCAGGGCGTCCGAGCGGCGGTCGGCGGCGTCGGTGGCCTCCACCCGGGGCGGGTTCTCGCGGTTGTTCTGGGGCAGCAGCGACAGGAGGTAGCGCACCTCGGCGATGCACGTCTCCTCGTCGTCGTAGGCGAAGTGGCAGACACCGCTCGTCTCGGCGTGCACGTCCGCGCCGCCGAGGCCGTTCTGGGTGATCTCCTCGCCCGTCACCGCCTTGACCACGTCCGGGCCGGTGATGAACATCTGGGAGGTCTCGCGGACCATGAACACGAAGTCCGTGAGCGCCGGGCTGTACGCCGCGCCGCCCGCGCAGGGGCCGAGCATGACCGAGATCTGCGGGATGACGCCGGACGCCTTGGTGTTGCGCTGGAAGATGCCGCCGTAGCCGGCGAGCGCCGAGACGCCCTCCTGGATACGGGCGCCGGCGCCGTCGTTCAGGGAGACCAGCGGCGCACCGGCCGCGATGGCCATGTCCATGATCTTGTGGATCTTCGTGGCGTGGGCCTCGCCCAGCGCGCCGCCGAAGATCCGGAAGTCGTGGGCGTAGACGAAGACCGTGCGGCCCTCCACCGTGCCCCAGCCGGTGATGACACCGTCGGTGTACGGCTTCTTGGCCTCCAGGCCGAATCCGACCGCACGGTGCCGGCGCAGCTGCTCGACCTCCCGGAAGGAACCGGGGTCCAGGAGCAGCTCGATGCGCTCCCGGGCGGTCAGCTTGCCCTTGGCGTGCTGCGCCGTGGTCGCCTTCTCGCTCGGGCCGGCCAGCGCCTGGGCACGGATCTCGTGCAGCTCGGCGGTCCGTCCGCGGGCGTCGATCGGCTCACCCGGTGCCTCATCCAAAACGGTCATGTAGCGACCTTACGAAGGACACCGAGGAAAGCGAGCCGTTGACTCCGTACAGTCCTCGGACCCTTTTCCTGGTACCCCTGAACAGAACCATAGGGGCGTGCATGCTTTCCGACTGCTCAGAGGGCATCCGCGTTGTGGGGGTCGCACAAAGGCGTCAGCCGAGAAGCACCTCACATCGATGGGTGGCGCATACCATCCCCGGAGTGACACGGAGGCGCAGTCGGCGGCCCGTCGAGAGGATCTCGACCGTGTCGTCCGCGCGCAGGACGCTGCGCACCGGGTAGTCCCAGGTGATCTCCAGCGGCTCGCCCGTGCGCGGCGGCTCGCTGACGCAGAGCGTAGCGGCACGGCCCCGGCGGCGGAGCAGCACACTCGCCCCCACGGAGGCGGTGAGCGGGCCGGCCGTGCCCGCCGCCCAGAAGTTGGCGGCCGTGAGGCCGAGGGAGGGGACGCTCACCGCCTGGCGCGTGCTGTCGTTGGCCAGGACCGACAGCCGGCGACGGCCCTCGGCGGCCCGAACGGCGACCTCGCGGCGGCCGGCGCCGGGCATGAGCAGATAGACGTAGGTCGCGTCCGTCGGGTCCGTGCCGTGGTCCAGCCAGAGGGTCTGCCAGCGGCGGGTGCGGCGCTCAGTGGTGCTGGTGGTGTTGATGTCGGCCCAGGCGCCGGTGCGCTCCTCGCGCAGGGTGCGCAGATCGCCGTACGGCACCACCCAGCCGCCGTGGCCCTCCAGGTGCGCCCAGCCCGGGCCGCGTACGAAGGCCTGGGTGCCGGTCTCCCCCAGGTTCCGGTTGTCGACGATGGTCTCGACGGGGACGCCGTCGGTGCAGGTGATCCCGGCCCCGAGGCAGATCACGGCGTCGTCGACGCAGAACCACGACTTACGGGCTTCCAGCGTCGAGACGAGGCCCTTCAGGTGCTGGCCGATCGCCGCGTACTCGCCGTCGGTCGTGCCGCCGACCCAGCGCACGTCGGGCTTGGGCTCGCCCCATTCGCCGCCCGCCCGGTCGGGGAGGCGGAGCGTGGAGACGGTCGTGCCCGGGAGGCGGTACCAGTCGACGGTCGGCCAGTACCAGTCGGTGTACTGGTCCCCGAGGCCCGGCGCCCACCAGGAGAGCATTCCGGCGCCGGTGTGCCAGCCGCGGGGGTTCTCGCCGTTGCCGCACTCGTAGTGGGCGATGCGGTCGCTCGCCATGGCGAGGTTCGCGACGAAGCGCGGGCGGCGGTGGACGGCTCGGTCCATGGCCGCGAAGAGGTGGTGGCCGGTCGGTTCGGGGGCGGCCGGGACCGGCGAATCGGCGACGGTGTGCAGGCGGGCGAGGTCGGCGACGCCGAACTGGGGGGAGGTCAGGATCGGGGTGACCGTGTCCCGCTCGATCCATCCCTTGATACGGCCGTGCCAGCGCTCGCGTTCCGCCGCGCTCGCGCCGCCCGCGAGCAGGGCCATGGCGGCGATGACACCCTGGCCGTGGAAGTGGTCGCTGCGCATGACGTGCCGGTCGTCGCTCTTGAGGTAACCCCGGCTGATGGCACGGCCGTTGACGCTGTCCATCATCAGTCCGTCGTGGATGAGCGGGGCGTAGGCGTGCTCGACGCTGTCGAGGATGATCTGCCGGGCGGGGTCGGTGACCTCCCAGTCGGATCCGGCGAGCAGGGCGAAGAGGCGGCCGAGGCCGTCCAGGAGGACCTGGCCGTAGGTGCCGGAGTAGGCGACCCAGGTGTGCTGGACGAAGGAGCCGTCGGCGTAGAGGCCGTCGCCCTTGGTGACGTACGGGAAGACCGGGGAGAGCGCGTCACGGGCGAGGGCGATCTTCGCGGGGGCGCGGCCGAGGATGCCGCGCAGGGCGACGCTGCGGCAGAGGTCGACGCGGTTGGCGCCGGTGGAGGTGCCGGAGTAGTCGGTGAGCATCGCGTCCGGGATGAAGTGGTCGACGGCCGCGCAGGCGGCGGTGACCCGCTCCTCGCCGAGGTGGCCGTGCAGGGCGGCCGTGATGTCCATCAGGAGCCGGGGGCTGCCGATCTGCCATTCCCACCAGTTGCCGTAGCGGGTCGTGGAGGGGTTGTAGACCGTGGCGGAGAGGTGGTCGAGGCCGCGCAGGATGTCGGCGAGGAGGGCCGGGTCGGCGGTTGAGCCGGTGCCCTGCTGGACGTAGGCCTGGGTCATCGTCCACAGCCGGCCGTAGCTCTGGGTGATGCCGGCGGGCGGGTCGAAGGGGTGGCCGGGCCAGAGGGAGGTCGGGGTCGGGGCCATGGTGGTCCGGAAGCCGCGGGCGAGGGTGCCGGTCTCGGCGAGGCGGGCGGCGTACGGCTCGGTGGCGGGGTCGTAGCCGGTGCCGAGGGCGATGTCGAGCCAGCGGAGGCGGAGGGCGTCGTAGGCGTCGGCGGAGGCGGCTCGGGCGGCGGGGGCGGTCGTGGCCAGGAGCGCCGCCGCGAGGAGGACGGCTCGGCGGGTGGGTCTCGTGAGGCCGGTGCGCTGAGAGGTCATGCCATGGGCATCTACCACCTCACCGTAATCACGCCAACACTTTGCGGATGATGTTGAATCCTGAACGGAATAGGTCTACGGTCGGTCGCGTTGATGTAGTTCAAGATTCAACATCACCGCCATTAACTCCGAAGGAGCACGACATGACGAACGCCGACCTGACCGCGCTGACCGGCGACTACACGATCGACACCGCCCACTCCACGATCGGCTTCACCGTCCGCCACGCCATGGTCACCAACGTCAAGGGCAAGTTCCTCGACTTCAGCGGCTCGCTGCACCTGGACGGCGGCGACCCGTCCGCGTCCACGGCGTCCATCGACGTCAAGATGGACAGCATCGACACCGGGTCCGCCGACCGTGACGGCCACCTGAAGAGCGCGGACTTCTTCAAGATCGACGAGTTCCCGACGATGACCTTCCGCTCGACCTCGGCCGAGGCCCTCGGCGACGACGACTACCGCATCACCGGCGACCTGACGATCCTCGGCACCACCAAGCCGCTCACCATCGACCTGGAGTTCAACGGCGCCGCGAAGGACCCCTTCGGCAACGAGCGCGTCGGCTTCGAGGGCAAGGCCGAGATCAAGCGTTTCGAGTGGGGTCTGACCTGGAACGCGGCGCTGGAGACGGGTGGCGTGCTGATCTCCGACAAGATCAAGCTGAACTTCGACATCTCGGCGATCCGGAACGCGTGACGCTTCCGCACGGGGCGACCGGGCGCCGGTGACCGAGTGGCTCACCGGCGCCTTGCCAGTTCCCGCAGGATCGCGGCGACCTGGGCATCGCGGCTGCGCGGGGTCCGGGCCCTGAGCAGGCCGAGCATGACCTGGTAGCGGTCGGTGCGGCCCAGTCGCTCGAAGGCCGCCTTGGCCTCGGGGTTCTCCGCCAGCGCGGCGGCCAGTTCGTCCGGGACCCGTGCCTTGCTCTGCGACTCGTACGCCGCCTCCCATCGCCCGTCGGCCCTGGCGGCGTCCACCTCGGCGAGCCCGGACGGGCGCATCCGGCCCTCGGCGGTCAGTTCCGCCACCCGCCGCACATTGACCATCGACCAGAGACTGCCGGGCCGGCGCGGGGTGATCCGCTGTGCGTAGTACGACGTGTCGATCCCCTTGCGCTGCCCGGTGATCCAGCCGTGGCACAGCGCAACGTCGTTGACCTCGGCGGCGCTCACGGAGGGGATGTCGGAGCCCTTCTTGGCGACCTTGACCCAGAGGCCGGGGTGCGGGGCGGGGTGCTCGGTCAGCCAGGTGTCGAGGGCGGGGGCGGACTCGAAGGCGACGGCTTCCGGGTCGCGGTGAGGGCTCATGGCGGAACCGTAAGGGTGAAGTAGGTCAGAAACCGTCCGCTATCGATCCATCACCCCCCTCCCCTCCCCCCGGGCTCGGATAGACATCTCCGCGCCCCCGAGAGCGGGGGTATATGCTCGGATGGCGGCTTGGGGGGGGTGGGGGGGGGGGGGGGGGGG
>NZ_JAKEIP010000391.1 GCF_021474425.1 Streptomyces muensis
CATTTTAAAACCACACGACGGAATACGCGATGATATAACAGGTCTGGTGGGCTGGGTTATGTTTATAAGAGACTGTGGTGGGGGTGGTGTGGCTGGGGGATCGCACGCGCGAGGGGTTGGCCTGGCTCGCGGTGCTGGGGTTCGTGGTGTCGGTGGCGGGGGCGTTGGCGTTGGCGCGGTTCGGGGAGGCGCCGGCCGAGGAGGCGCGGGTCGAAGAATCGGCGTGACGTGTAAGGGCGACGGCGTGACCGCACATTCGCCGACGTCCCGGACCTCTTCAGAAGCCGGATCTCTTCAGAAGCCGGGCCTCTTCAGAAGCGACCCAAAAGGCAACGTTCCCGGCAGCGCAAAAATCTTCGTTTAATCTTTGAACGCCGTGCACGAGATCTGCGTATTCGATGGCGTGACCAGTAATCCCGTCACCGTCACCGTGGCTTATCACGTGGTGCCGGGTCGTGCGGCCGACTTCCACTCCTGGGGGTGGGCCATGCTGGGCGCGAGTTCACGCCAGCCGGGCTTTCTGGGGGGTGGCGTCCTTGTCGACCGAGAGGCGGAGTGGCATGTGGTCTATCGCTTCGCCAGCGAGGGCACGGCTCGGGCCTGGGAGGACTCGGCACTCCGGGCGGAGTGGGACACCCGGGCGGAGGGGTTCGCCCGACGGACGGGGCGCAGGAGCGTGCGGGGTTCGAAGGTGTGGTTCGACTCCCAGACCGCCACGCCGGCCCCGCCCCCTCCACCGAAGAAGTGGAAACTCTGGTTTGTGAATATGAGCGCGGTTTTTCCGCCCGTGCTCCTGTTCAACCTGACCGTTCTTCCTTATCTCGGCGGCCTGAATCCGCTTTTCCGTACGCTGCTGTTGTGCCTGTGCGTGACGGCCATTGTCACCTGGATTCTCATGCCGCGCCTTCAGCGATTCTTCCGCAACTGGCTGTATCCGCAGCTCCAGGCGCTTCGCGGCCGGCACAAAAGACGGACCGCGTAGGCCGCCGGACCGCGTGGGCCCGCGAACGACCCGAGGGAGGTGGGCGGGTGAAGACCCTGCTCATCGACAATTACGACTCGTACACGTACAACCTGTTCCAGCTGATCGCCGAGGTCAACGGCGAGGAGCCGGTGGTGATCCGCAACGACGCTCCCGCGGACGGGGTTCTCGATCTCGCGGAGTTCGCCAATGTGGTGGTGTCGCCGGGGCCCGGGCATCCGGGCGGGGCGCGCGACTTCGGCATCTGCGGCCGGATCCTGGCCGAATCAAGGGTTCCGGTCCTCGGCGTCTGCCTGGGCCACCAGGGCATCGCTCTCGGAGCGGGCGGCCGGGTCGTGCCCGCCCCACAGCCGCGGCACGGGCATCTGTCCGCGGTCCGGCACGACGGACGGGACCTCTTCGAGGGGCTGCCGCAGGACTTCACCGCGGTCCGCTACCACTCGCTGTGCGTGCCCGAGCCGCTGCCCGAGACCCTTGAGGCCACCGCCTGGGCCGAGGACGGCGTGGTGATGGGGCTGCGGCACCGCGAACGGCCGTTGTGGGGGGTGCAGTTCCACCCGGAGTCGGTGCTGGCCGAGTACGGCCACCGGATGCTGGTGAACTTCCGGAATCTGACGGCGCGCCGCGCCCGTAGTCCGCGTACGAAGAACACCGCCGTCACGCCGGACGCGGCGGCGATGCCCGTCCAGGCGACGCCGGCCATCCCCCGCCCCCGGCGCTCCGGTGCCCGCCCCGTCTACCGGCTGCACACCCGTCGCCTCGCGACCGCGGTCG
The DNA here is from genome assembly GCF_021474425.1 of Streptomyces muensis. GTDB lineage: Bacteria > Actinomycetota > Actinomycetes > Streptomycetales > Streptomycetaceae > Streptomyces > Streptomyces muensis. Next base: position 1,757 of record NZ_JAKEIP010000391.1, read on the forward strand.
ACACGGAGGCCGCCTTCACCCGGATGTACGCCGCTTCCGCGCGGGCGTTCTGGCTGGACAGTTCGCTGGCCGAGGAGGGGCGGGCCCGGTTCTCGTTCCTCGGTGACGACAGCGGGCCGCTCGCCGAGTTCGTGCGGTACGACGTGGCGGCCGGGCTGTGCGAGGTCGAGCGGGCCGGGCGGCCGACGCGCAGGGTCCGGGCGAGCGTCTTCGACTACCTCAAGCGGCAGCTGGCGACCCGCCGGGTGGATGCCACCGGGCTGCCCTTCGACCTCACCGGCGGCTATGTCGGCTACTTCGGCTACGAGATGAAGGCGGACTGCGGCTCGCCGAACCGGCACCGCGCCGAAACCCCGGACGCCTGCTGGCTGTTCGCCGACCGGCTGATCGCGGTGGACCACCAGGAGGGCGCCACCTACGCGGTCTGCCTGGCCGAGAACACTCCGCAGGCGGCGCGGGAGGCCGCCGACTGGCTGGAGAACACGCTGGCCCAGCTGACCTGCGTGGCTCCGCAGGCCCCGCGCCCCTTCGCCGGGGCGGCCGATGCGGATCCCGGTGCCGCCGAGCCGTGGCTGGTGCGCGACCGGGCCACGTACCTCGCGGACATCGAGGCGTGCAAGCGCGAGCTGAGGGCGGGCACCAGTTACGAGATCTGTCTGACCAACGCGGCCCGGTTACCCGCGCCGCCCGACATGTACGAGTTCTACCGGGTGCTGCGCCGGGTGAACCCCGCCCCGTACGCGGCCTTCCTGAGGTTCGGCGATCTGGATGTGGCCGGCTCCTCCCCCGAGCGGTTCCTGCGGATCACCCGGGACGGCCTCGCCGAGGCCCGGCCCATCAAGGGCACGGCGCCCCGCGGCGCCGGGCCGGAGGAGGACGCCCGGCTGCGGGACGCGCTGGCGGCGGACGCCAAGACGCGTGCCGAGAACCTGATGATCGCGGACCTGCTCCGCAACGACCTGGGCCGGGTGAGCCGGACCGGAACGGTGCGGGTGCCCCGGCTCATGGCCACCGAGACGTATGCCACCGTGCACCAGCTCGTCTCCACCGTCGAGGGCCGGTTACGAGCGGGCACCGACCCGGTGGACTGCGTCCGCGCCTGCTTCCCCGGCGGCTCGATGACCGGCGCGCCGAAGCTGCGCACCATGGAGATCATCGACTCCCTGGAGACCGAGGCCCGCGGCGTCTACTCCGGCGCCCTCGGCTACCTGGGCTGCGGCGGCGGCGCGGACCTCGGCATCGTCATCCGTACGGCCGTCTCCGCGGGCGGCGCGCTGCACCTGGGCGCCGGCGGGGCGATCGTCCTGGACTCCGATCCGGCCGCGGAGTACGACGAGATGCTGCTGAAGACGGCGGCCCAGATGCGCGCCCTGCACCTGCACACCGCGGAGCGGATACGGGAGCAGCGGGAGGGGGACGCCGTGCGGACGGCCGCTACGGCACCGAAGGGCGCCCAGCAGGGGCGTCAGCCGCCGGCCCGGGTATCCGCCGCAGTCCAGGTGAGCTCCCTCCATGAGCGCGCCGCGGCCGAGGAGGTCGCCCGATGACCGTTCCCCGCTCCACGGCACCCGCCGTGCCGAGTCCGCGTCCCGCGGCCGACGACGTCATGACGGGCCCGTGCCCAGAGCCCGACGCCGACGCCCCCGGCAACCTCGCCGCCCATCTCGCCGCGCTCTCCGAGCGGCGGGGCTGGGGCGGCCGGGCCGCCTTTCATCAGGGGCATCGGGTCTGGACCCATGGCGAGGTGCACGACCTGGCGGCCCGGGCGACCACTGTGCTCGCGGACCATGGCGTGCGGCCCGGCGACCGGGTGCTGCTCGCGCTGCCCGACGGCATCGCATGGGTGACCGCGTTCCTCGCCACCGCCCGCCTCGGCGCTGTGGCGGTGCTGGTCAACCCCGAACTCCCGGCCGCGGAGCACGCGTTCATGGCCGCGGACTCCGACGCCGTGCTGTGCGTGACGGGGCCCGGCCTCGAAGACGAGCCGACCCGCTTCCCCGGCCGGGCCCGCTCGGCAGCGCCGCCAAGGGGCGCGGGGCTGCATCCATCAGCGGCTCCGCCGCAGGGCGCAACCAGCCACAACGGCGCCGCGGACGACCGACAACCCACCACGCCCCTCCCAGCGGAGCGCCTCGGCGCCGACCAGCTCCTCGCGCTCGCCGTCACAGCCGAGCCAGCCGCCGCCCACCCCGTCGACGCGCACGCGCCGCTGTATGTGCAGTACACCTCGGGTACCACCGGCCGCCCCAAGGGTGTCGTGCACACGCACGGCGACCCCAAGCTGTACCACGACCTCATCGGACGGCGGCTGCTGCGGATCACCCCGGACGACGTCACCCTGTCGGTGTCGAAGCTGTTCTTCGCCTACGGCTTCGGCAACGCGTTCGTCTTTCCCCTGTTCTCGGGCTCGTCCGCAGTCCTGGTGGACCGCCGCCCCACGCCGGCGGCCGTCGACGAACTCGTCGCCCGGCACCGCGTGACCCTGCTCTACTCGGTGCCGTCGGCGTACGCCGCGCTGGTCGCCGACCGGGGCAGCGGCCATCAGGCCTGCTTCGCCTCGGTGCGGGCCGCGGTGTCGGCCGGGGAGGGAATGCCGGACGGGCTGGCACCACAGGTCACCGAGCTGCTCGGCGCCCCGGTACTGGAGCAGATCGGCTCCACCGAGGCCGGCCACGCCTTCTGCGCCAACGGCTTCGACCACAACCACCCGGGCACCGTCGGCCGCCCCGTCCCCGGCTTCGAGGTCGAGCTGCGCGACCGGGCCGGACACCCCGTACCGGAGGGCACCGAGGGCGAGCTGTGGGTACGGGGCCCGACGGTGACGCCCGGCTACCTGAACCGCCCCGAGGAAACGGAACGCACCCTGATCGGCGGCTGGCTGTCCACCCACGACCGCGCACGCCGCGAACCCGACGGCACCTACCGCCACCTGGGCCGCACCGACGACATGGAGATGGTCGGCGGCATCACGGTCTCCCCCCTGGAGGTGGAGACGGTACTACGCCGCCACCCGGCGGTGAAGGAGGTCGCGGTAGTAGCCATTCCCGACCCAAGAGGCAAGACCCACCTACGAGCCTTCATCGTCCCCAGCGGGCCAAGCAACGGCCCGACAACGCCGCTCAGGGGCGCGGGGAACTGCGCGACCAGCCCCCACGAGCCCGCAGACGACGAACAACCGACCCCGGCACCCCCCATCCCGGCACCCCCAGCGGAGCTGCCGGCACTGGAGACCGAGCTCCTCACCCTCGCCCGCAAACACCTCGCACCCTTCAAGGTCCCGCGAAGCGTCAGCTTCGTCCCCTCCCTCCCCCGCACCGCGACCGGAAAGCTCCAGCGCCATCTGGTCCGCCAGGGCGCCTGGTGAACACCCCTGAAAGGAACGGTCACATGCCCCAGCCGCACCCCGTGCTCGCCGACCGCGGCTTCTACCTCGGCCCGCTCTTCCGGCAGGCCGCCGACCGCCACGGGGCCGTCTTCGTCACCCTGGACCGGCCCTTGGACGTCCGTCCCGACCTCGGGGTCAGCCTCAGTTACGCGGTGCTGGCCGAGGTGGTCGAGAACTTGTCCGGCCGCCTCTGGGAGGCCGGGGTGCGGCCCTCGGAGCAGGTCGTCGTACACAAGTCCGACAACGTCGACATCGTGCTGCTGACCTGCGCGCTCTCCCGGATCGGTGCCGTTCCGGTGCTGCTCTCCCCCGCCCTGGCGGGACCGGTGGTCGGACAGTTGGTCGGACGGCTGCGGCAACCGTGGCTGATCACCGACCGGGCCAAGCTGGACGGGCCGCTCAAGGGCGTCGAGATCACCGTACGAGGCACCCTCTCCGTGGACGACGCGCCCGGGGCCGAACCCCTGGAGAAGTACGCCGGCGCCGAACCCCCCGCCCCCGTACGGCTCCACC
>NZ_JAKEIP010000392.1 GCF_021474425.1 Streptomyces muensis
CCGCCCCACCCGCACCCACAACCTTCCCCGGGTGAACACTCCTCAATTAATGCAAGCATGCTTGCTTGTTTTCCGTGGCGCTGCCATGCTCCTCACCACGCCGCATCACGCCGCATCACGCCGCATCACCCCGCACACCGCCGTGCCCCAGGGAGCGCACCGTGTCCGACCCGACGCCCGTGTTCGACGATCTGCGCGAGGAGAGCGAGGAACTCGACCGGCTGGTCGCCGAGTTGGACGCCGAGCAGTGGGCGCTCGCGACTCCGGCGCCCGGCTGGACCGTCGCCCACCAGATCGCCCACCTCGCCTGGACGGACCACTCGGCGCTGCTGGCGGTGACCGACGTGGACGCCTTCCACACACTGGTGGAGAAGGCGCTGGTGACGCCGGGCTCGTTCGTCGACGAGGGGGCGGAGGAGGGGGCCGGTCTTCCGTGCGCCGAACTGCTGGCGCGGTGGCGGGAGGGGCGGGTCGCGCTGGACACGGCGTTGCGCGAGGCGCCCCAGGGTGTCCGCTTCCCTTGGTACGGCCCGCCCATGTCAGCCGCCTCCATGGCAACGGCCCGACTCATGGAGACCTGGGCTCACGGTCTGGACATCGCCGACGCGCTGGGTGTGGTGCGCACACCTACCGACCGGCTGAGGCATGTGGTGTGGATCGGGGTGCGGACGCGGGACTTCGCCTTCGGTGTGCACGGACTTCCCGTGCCGCTCGACGACTTCCGCGTCGAACTCGTCTCGCCCTCCGGCGAGCTGTGGGCATACGGCCCCGAGGACGCCCCGCAGCGCGTGACCGGTCCGGCGCTGGACTTCTGCCTCCTGGTCACCCAGCGCGCCCACCGCTCCGACCTCGCCCTGCGCGCCGAAGGCCCCGACGCCGACCGCTGGTTCGACATCGCCCAGGTCTTCGCGGGGCCGCCGGGCGCGGGTCGTGCGCCGAAGGGGACGGCACGGTGACCCCGCCCGCCTCGTCGCCGACCACCCCTCCGCCCCTTCGGATCGGCAACGCCTCCGGCTTCTACGGCGACCGCTTCGACGCCATGCGCGAGATGCTCACCGGCGGCGAACTGGACGTCCTCACCGGCGACTACCTCGCCGAGCTGACCATGCTGATCCTCGGCCGGGACCGGCTGAAGGACCCGGGTGCCGGATACGCCCGTACCTTTCTGCGGCAGCTGGAGGAGTGCCTCGGGCTGGCGCACGAGCGGGGGGTGCGTGTCGTCGCCAACGCGGGCGGGCTCAACCCGGCCGGACTCGCCGACGCCGTACGGAAACTCGCGGACCGGCTCGGCGTCCCTGTGCGCGTCGCCCATGTGGAGGGCGACGACCTCAAGGACCGGTATCCGGACAGCCTCGCCGCCCACGCCTACCTCGGCGGCTCCGGCATCGCGGCCTGTCTGCGCGAGGGCGCGGACATCGTCGTCACCGGGCGGGTGACGGACGCGGCCCTGGTCACCGGGCCCGCCGCCGCGCACTTCGGGTGGGGGCCCGGGGACCATGACCGGCTCGCGGGTGCTGTGGTCGCCGGACATGTGCTGGAGTGCGGGGCGCAGGCCACCGGCGGCAACTACGCGTTCTTCGACGAGGCCGGCGCTACCCGCCCCGGCTTCCCGCTCGCCGAGCTCCACGAGGACGGCACCTGCGTCATCACCAAGCATCCTGGCACCGGCGGTCTGGTCGACGTCGGCACGGTGACGGCCCAGCTGTTGTACGAGACGGCGGGTGCCCGGTACGCGGGACCGGACGTCACCGCCCGGCTGGACACGGTACGGCTCACCCAGGACGGCCCCGACCGGGTACGGATCGACCGAGTGCGGGGCGAGGCCCCGCCGCCGACCCTGAAGGTCGGCGTGAACCGCCTCGGTGGCTTCCGCAACGAGGTCGTCTTCGTCCTGACCGGGCTGGAGATCGAGGCCAAGGCCGCTCTCGTGCGGCGGCAGATGAGCGACGCCTTCGCCAAGTCCCGGCCCGCCGAGGTGCGTTGGGACCTGGTGCGCACGGACCGGCCCGACGCACCGACGGAGGAGACCGCGAGCGCGCTGCTCAGGCTGGTCGTACGGGACCCGGCCCAGGAGAACGTCGGACGGGTGCTGAGCGGGGCGGCCGTGGAGCTGGCCCTCGCCAGCTACCCCGGCTTCCATGTGCTCGCACCACCTGGAAAGGGCTCGCCCTATGGGGTCTTCGAGGGTGTGTACGTCCCCCATGGTGCCGTCGACCATGTGGCCGTCCTCCACGACGGACGCCGGATTCCTGTGCCGTCGGCCCACGACACCCTCGTAGTCGACGACCTGCCGCAACCGCCCGCCCCCGAACCGCTGCCGCCCGGACCCACCCGGCGCGCCCCCCTCGGCCTGATCGCCGGAGCCCGCAGCGGCGACAAGGGCGGGAACGCCAACGTCGGCATCTGGGCGCGCACGGACAACGCGTGGCGTTGGCTCGCGCACGAACTCACCGTCGAGCGGTTCCGGCAGCTGATCCCCGAGAGCCGGGAACTGGAGGTCACCCGGCACGTCCTGCCCAACCTGCGCGCCCTCAACTTCGTCGTCGAGGGCATCCTCGGCGCGGGCGTCGCCGCCCAGCACCGCTTCGACCCGCAGGCCAAAGCGCTCGGCGAATGGCTGCGCAGCCGCCACCTCGACATCCCGGAGGTCCTCCTGTGACCGTCCTCGCCTCCTCCCTGGACCCGACGAGCCCCGAACTCGCGGCCAACCGCGAGGCCATGCTCACCAAGCTGGCCGAGCTCGACGCCGAGCACGCCAAGGCGCTCGCCGGGGGCGGCCCCAAGTACGTCGAGCGGCATCGCAAGCGCGGCAAGCTCCTCGCCCGTGAGCGCGTCGAGCTGCTCCTGGACCCCGACACGCCCTTCCTGGAGCTGTCCCCGCTGGCGGCCTGGGGCAGCGACTACACGGTCGGCGCGTCCCTCGTCACCGGTATCGGCGTCGTCGAGGGCGTGGAGTGCCTGATCACCGCCAACGACCCGACCGTGCGCGGCGGAGCGAGCAACCCCTGGTCGCTGAAGAAGGCCCTGCGCGCCAACGACATCGCGCTCGCCAACCGGCTGCCCGTGATCAACCTCGTCGAGTCGGGCGGCGCCGACCTGCCCTCCCAGAAGGAGATCTTCATCCCCGGAGGCGCCATCTTCCGGGATCTGACACGGCTGTCGGCGGCCGGGATCCCCACCGTCGCGGTCGTCTTCGGCAACTCGACGGCCGGCGGCGCCTACGTCCCCGGCATGTCCGACCACGTGATCATGGTCAAGGAGCGCGCCAAGGTGTTCCTCGGCGGGCCGCCCCTGGTGAAGATGGCCACCGGCGAGGAGAGCGACGACGAGTCCCTGGGCGGCGCGGAGATGCACGCGCGCGTGTCAGGCCTCGCCGACTACTTCGCCGTCGACGAACGAGACGCCCTGCGCCAGGCACGCCGCGTGGTCGCCCGCCTCAACCACCGCAAGGCGTACGGCGATCCGGGCCCGGCCCAGCCGCCCAAGTACGCCGCCGACGAACTCCTCGGCATCGTCCCCGGCGATCTGCGCACCCCCTTCGACCCGCGCGAGGTCATCGCCCGGATCGTCGACGCCTCCGACTTCGACGAGTTCAAGCCCCTGTACGGCACCAGCCTGGCGACGGGCTGGGCGGCCCTGCACGGCTATCCGGTCGGCGTGCTGGCGAACGCCCAAGGGGTGCTGTTCAGCGAGGAGTCGCAGAAGGCGGCCCAGTTCATCCAGCTCGCCAACCAGCGTGACATCCCGCTGCTGTTCCTGCACAACACCACCGGCTACATGGTCGGCAGCCAGTACGAGCAGGGCGGCATCATCAAGCACGGCGCGATGATGATCAACGCGGTCAGCAACAGCCGCGTGCCCCACCTCTCCGTCCTCATGGGCGCGTCGTACGGCGCCGGCCACTACGGCATGTGCGGACGCGCCTACGACCCTCGCTTCCTCTTCGCCTGGCCCAGCGCCAAGTCGGCCGTCATGGGCCCCCAGCAGCTCGCCGGAGTGCTCTCGATCGTCGCCCGGCAGTCGGCGGCCGCCAAGGGACAGCCGTACGACGAGGAGGGGGACGCGGCCCTGCGCGCCATGGTGGAGCAGCAGATCGAGTCGGAGTCGCTGCCCATGTTCCTGTCCGGGCGGCTCTACGACGACGGTGTCATAGATCCCCGCGACACCCGAACGGTCCTCGGTATGTGTCTGTCCGCCATCCACACGGCGCCTTATGAGGGCGCGCGCGGTGGCTTCGGCGTCTTCCGGATGTGAGGGATCACCAGTGATCACTTCTGTGCTCGTGGCCAACCGGGGCGAGATCGCGTGCCGTGTCTTCCGCACCTGCGGTGAGTTGGGAATCCGGACGGTCGCCGTGTACTCGGACGCCGACGCGAACGCCCTCCACGCGCGCGTGGCGGACGCGGCCGTACGGCTGCCGGGGGCGGCGCCCTCCGACACGTATCTGCGCGGCGACCTCATCGTGAAGGCGGCCCTCGCGTCCGGCGCGGACGCCGTGCACCCCGGCTACGGCTTCCTCTCCGAGAACGCCGACTTCGCCCGCGCGGTCCTCGACGCGGGCCTCGTCTGGATCGGCCCGCCACCGGAGGCGATCGAGGCCATGGCGTCCAAGACGCGGGCCAAGCAGCTGATGGGCCTGGCGCCCCTCGGCGAGGTCACCGACACCGATCTCCCCGTCCTGGTCAAGGCGGCCGCGGGCGGCGGCGGGCGCGGAATGCGCGTCGTACGGCGCCTGGAGGAGCTGGACGCCGCCCTGGAGAGCGCCCGCACCGAGGCCGCGAGCGCCTTCGGCGACGGTGAGGTGTTCGTCGAGCCATACGTCGAGAACGGCCGCCACGTCGAGGTACAGATCCTCGCCGACACTCACGGCACGGTCTGGGCGCTCGGCACCCGGGACTGCTCCCTGCAGCGCCGCCACCAGAAGGTGATCGAGGAGGCCCCCGCACCGGACCTGACACCCGAACTGACCGACTCCCTGCACGAGATGGCCGTACGGGCAGCCCGCGCGGTCGACTACACAGGCGCCGGCACCGTCGAGTTCCTCGTCGCCGGTGACAAGGCGCACTTCCTGGAGATGAACACCCGCCTCCAGGTCGAACACCCCGTGACCGAAGCCGTCTTCGGCCTCGACCTGGTCGCCGAACAGCTCCGCGTCGCCGAGGGCCACCGCCTCCCCGACGAGCCGCCACGCGCGCGTGGCCATGCCGTCGAGGCCCGCCTCTACGCCGAGGACCCCGCCCACGACTGGGCCCCGCAGACCGGCACCCTGCACCGTTTCGCCGTCCCCGACGGCGTCCGCCTGGACACCGGCTTCACCGACGGCGACGACATCGGCGTCCACTACGACCCGATGCTCGCCAAGCTCATCACCCACGCTCCCACGCGCGCGGAGGCGCTCCGCAAGCTCGCGGGCGCCCTCGAACGGGCCACGCTCCACGGCCCGCCCACCAACCGCGACCTCCTCGTCCGCTCCCTGCGCCACGAGGAGTTCACGACCGCCCGCATGGACACCGGCTTCTACGACCGCCACCTGACCACCCTGACCGCCCCGCCCCCCGACC
>NZ_JAKEIP010000393.1 GCF_021474425.1 Streptomyces muensis
CCCCATGGCACGAACCGCGCCGACACCCGGGCCGTGTCGCTCGCCCCGCCCGTCGCCGTCACCGTCAGCCGCACGTCCACCGCGTCGAGCGCGGGCCGGTCGGACCATGGCTCGGTGAGCTTCGTACGGCTGCCCGGGGGCAGGTCGACGGGGAGGGTGCGCGGGGCGCGGTCGAGGAGGCGGCCGAAGACACCGTCGGCGCGCACGGCCAGCTTCGGCACGAGAGTCGTCGTACCTCGGTTGACCAGCTCGTACGCGATGCCGTCGCCGCGTACCGCCACATGTTCGACGGTCAGCGCGGACAGTTCCGGGAGAGCGACGCGGAGCCGGACCCCGACGCTCCGCTCACGGCCGTCCGCGTCCCGGGCGACGATCTCGACCGTGCGGTCGGCGGCCGGCACGGTCACCGTGAACGGCACATCGGCACGAGTACGCCCGGGCACCCGCACGGCCCCGTCCGCGAACGTGACCCCGGGCGCACGCAACCGGACGCTGACCGCCCCACCACTCCGGTTGACCACGGACACCGAGTCCTGCAGGACCGCCCCCGGCTCCCCCTCACCGTAAAAGGACGGCCGCCCACCACCGACGGGCACGAGCGACCACCCCTCGGCAGCGGTCGCCCTCGGGGCAACGCCCAGCAGCAGGAGCAGAGACAGACACAGGACACGGAGGGCTGACGACATGGGCGGCTCCAACGAGCTAACGGCGGGGCAGGGCCCCGTTTTTAGGGGCGCGGGGCTGTGTTGAATTTGCGGCTACCGCCGCGTGGGCGCGACCAGCCACAACGGACCCGCAGACAAAACACGAGCCGACCCGCCCTTCAGACCCGCTTACGCCGCGTCAACCACAACACCCCCGCCGCCCCCGAGAGGAACACCGTCGCGCCGAGCGTGCCCAGCGCGACCGCCGAGTCCACAGGCCCGGTCTGCGGAAGTTCGGCACCGGACCCGCCACCGCTCGGGGTCCCACCGCCGCCTCCGCCGCCCCCCGCCGCGGTCACGTCGAGGCTCAGCGACGGCCCGGGGCTGTTGGTCGGCGTACACGTCGTGGTCGTACCGAGCGCCTTGATGGTGAGCACACCGGCCGTGAAGGAGACCTTGCCGGTCTTCTTCGGGGTGTACGTGCCCGTCAAGTCATTGATCTTGATGGGGGTGTTGGCCGGAATGGCCTCCTGGTTGGCAGGCCCGGTCACGTTCATGGTGCCGCTGTCGGCGCCGCCCAGCTTGATGGTGGCGCTCGGGTTCATCGCGCCCTTGCCCAGCTCGACGGGGCTGGACGAGACGCCCTTCTGCCACGACATGGTGATCTTGTATCCGCTGCCGCTCTTGACGCCCTTGATGTCGATGGGCGAGACGGCGCTCTTGTCGCCGATCGGGGTCTTGCAGGAGTAGTTGACGTCGACGACCTCGGCCCGGGCCGCGGGGGCGGCCATCAGCACCGCCGATCCGGCCAGGGCCGCGGCGGTCGCGAGCGCGGCGGTTCGCTTCTGCTTCGACACGGTCCCCTCGTTCCTCACGGAATTCCTGACGGCATATCAGATCGGCCGTCAAGGTACGCCCGGGGCCTTGAGGAAGGAAGACACGGGGCACGCCGGAGTTGTGACGATCCGGCGTGCGCGTGAAGGGGTTCGGGTGGAGAGGGTGACCTCCGGTAACCCGGGGTCGGGCCGAGCGGAGCACTTCGGCCGAAACGATTACGCCGGTGCTCCCAGCTCCGCCCACACGGTCTTGCCCGCCACCCCGGGGGTCCGCATGACGCCCCAGTCCAGGCAGAGCCGCTGGACGATGAACATGCCGTGGCCGCCGGGGCGGCCCGCGCGGTGCGGGGTGCGGGGGGCCGGCTGGCCCGTGCCCTTGTCGGAGACCTCGACGCGGATCACCTTGTTGTCACAGGCGATCCACAGCTGGTCCGGGCCCTCGGCGTGCAGACAGGCGTTGGTGACGAGCTCGGAGACGACGAGCAGCACGTCCTCGGCCGCGGCCCGCTGGTCGGCGGTGGCGGCGGGCAGCCAGCCCCACGCGTACAGCGCCTGGCGGGCGAAGTCGCGGGCGAGCGGCACGACCCCGCTCTGGTCGCCGAAGTCCAGCCGACGGACCTGACGCCCCGCGGCCGCCCGCGCGGCCTCCTCGGGCGCACCGGACGGCTCGGGCCGCAGGGACGGCACGGCGCCCCCGTCGGCCGCCTCCGCCGCCGCGGCGCCCTCGTCGGAGCCCTCCGTGGCGGGCACGTCCCCCTCCGACACCCCGGAAGCGCCGCTGGGCTCAGGGCCGCGGTCGCCCGGCGAGAAAGGCCGGGTGGTGCTCATCAGCGCTTCACCTCACCGATTCACCAGTTCAACGTTCACACGATTCAGAAGTCAGTACGCAGAGTCAGTACGTCAGTACACCAAGTCCTTGCCTGATACGCCGGTCACACGCCCCCCACCCCCGGTGGCCGACATCACAACCGACAGGTTTCAGGATGTCTCCTGCCCGACCAAGCCGAGGGAACACCCCTGTATTCGACACGAAAGATGTGACGTCTGATGCAGAGCGGGACGCGTGGGGTCAACCCGCGCCGTCGGCCTCGTCGGCCCTGCCGGTCTCGGGAGCCAGGGCGGCGTCGAGCGAGTCGTGGACGGTGAAGACCGCCTCGGCCCCGGTGATCTCGAACACGCGCGCGACCACGGGCAGCATGCCCGCCAGATGCACCCCGCCGCCGGCGGCCTCGGCCTTCAGCCGCGCCCCGAGCAGCACGTTCAGTCCCGTGGAGTCACAGAACTCGAGCCGCGAGCAGTCGACGACCAGTCGACTGAAGCCCTTCTCGAGGCAGTCCTCAAGTGGCTCACGCAACAAATCGGCGGTGTGGTGGTCCAACTCACCCGCCGGGGTCACGACGGCACTGGAGCCCTCTTCCCGCACCTCGACCAGAAGTCGGCCAGACTGTGCGCTGCCGACCGTCCCGCGGTCCATGCCGTGTCTCACTCCCGACGTCGTGGCTGCTGACTGACGCTCTCGAACACTACGCCTTCCCTACGCCCTCCAACACCCGAACATCCACCCAGAATCGGACATTTCGGACCAGAGCGCACTTGCGGTGGGCTCACGAAAGCGGGTAGGGCTAGTAGAGACACGTAACCGACTCGGCCGGCTTTGGAGGCGCCGCACACCGCAGTGCACGCAGGCTTCGGCAGCCATATGCCGAGAACGATGGAGGACATCATGTCACCCCGGCTCGACGCATCGCATACCCAGAGCGCGACGTCGGCATCCCAACCGGAACATCTGGATCCCATCGAGCTGAACAGCGACGTACGTCCCGAATCCGACCTCGGTCAGGACTTCGGCCAGGACGACGCGCTCGCCGGGCTTCCGGACATCCCCCCGTACGACGAGGTGGGGCCGGTGGACGCGCGGGCCCTTTCCAAGACCCTCTTCGAGCGGCTGGAGTCGCTGGAGGAAGGGACCCACGAATACTCGTACGTCCGCAACACGCTCGTCGAACTCAACCTCGCGCTGGTCAAGTTCGCCGCCTCCCGCTTCCGCTCGCGCAGCGAGCCGATGGAGGACATCATCCAGGTCGGCACCATCGGCCTGATCAAGGCGATCGACCGCTTCGAGCTCAGCCGCGGAGTCGAGTTCCCCACCTTCGCGATGCCGACCATCATCGGTGAGATCAAGCGCTTCTTCCGCGACACGTCGTGGTCGGTGCGGGTGCCGCGCCGGCTCCAGGAGCTGCGGCTCGACCTGGCCAAGGCCGGTGACGAGCTGGCCCAGAAGCTGGACCGCGCCCCGACGGTGGCGGAACTGGCCGAGCGCCTCGGCCTGAGCAACGACGAGGTCGTCGAGGGCATGGCCGCGTCGAACGCGTACACCGCCTCCTCGCTGGACGCCCAGCCCGAGGAGGACGACGCCGAGGGCGCGCTGGCCGACCGGATCGGCTACGAGGACCACGGGATCGAAGGCATCGAGTACGTCGAGTCCTTGAAGCCGCTCATCGCCGAACTCCCGCCCCGGGACCGGAAGATCCTCTCCCTGAGATTCGTCGCGGGCATGACCCAGTCGGAGATCGGCGAGGAACTCGGCATCTCCCAGATGCATGTGTCCCGTCTGCTGTCGCGGACGTTGATCCGGCTCCGCAAGGGGCTGACGGTCGAGGAGTGACCACCCGAGGATCGGCGCCTCACCCGCGCTGACCTGCGCTGTGCCCGGTGCCCCGCCGAATCTGTCGGCAGGACACCGGGCACAGGTGCGTCCGGGGCGTGCGCACACGGCTCACCCGGCCGACATGACGCACGCGGCTCACGCGCCGGGCACACGCGACACACTCGCCGGGCACACGCGACGCACGGGTTACCCACAGAAACCCTTTCCCCATGGCTTCCCTTCCTCCACTATGAGCCGTCATACCCGCCGGTAGGACAGGACTCCGGGCGGGTCGCACGGCTGCGAGGAGGCAGGCGGATGGTTCGGGCCGACGACGGCAGGGACCCCGGCAGCGGGATACACAGGGGCGCCTCCGACGCCCGGCTCACCGAACTGCTGCGCGCCGACACGGCCACCGCGTATCCGGCACTCCAGGAGCTGCGCGCCCGCCACCACACGCCCGTCCTCGCCTACGCCCGTCTGTGCACCCCGAACGACTCCACGGCCCGGCAGTTGGCGGCCCAGGCGTTCACCATGGCGGCCCGTCAGACGGCACGCGGCATCGAGCCCGGCCTGCCCTGGCGGCACCAACTCCTGCTGCTGACCGCCCGCCTGGCCGGCACCTGGGCCATGGACGAGCGGGCGGCGGGCCTCGACGCGGGACTGCTGCTGGTCCTGAACACCGCCGGTCCCTCCGGCCCGGTCCCGCCCATGCTCACGGCGTTCCAGTCCCTGCCGTCCCGCATCCAGGGCCTGATCTGGTACGGCGTCGTGGAGCGGGAGTCGGCGGAGCGTACGGCCGCTCTCCTCGGCCTCACCCGCGAGGACGTCACCTACGGCACCGACCCGGCGCTCCAGCAGCTGGCCCGGTCCTGTCTGCGCGCCCGTCTCGCCGCCTCCGACGACCCCGACTGCCCCGACTTCGGCCGCCTCATCGAGGAGTCCGTACGGCCCGACAGCCCCCGCGGCAGCACCGATCTGCACGCCCACATGGCGCGCTGCCCGCACTGCACGACCGCGTACGAGGAGCTGTCGGCACTGCGGGACGCTCCTCGGGTAGCGCTGGCGGAGGGGCTGCTGCCGTGGGGCGGGACGGGTTATGTGGCGGCCGACAAGGCCCCCGGCCCGGGAGAGACGCGGAGCAGGGCGAACCGATCCCGGCCGCCGACGGGTTGGCCGTCGGACCGCCGCCGGGTCGTGCTGGTGTCGGCGGCGCTCGGAGTGGCGCTGCTGCCGCTGGTGCTGTTCCTGGTGGCGCAGGGCGGATCGTCGGCGCAGGATCCGGTCGGTTCGGCGAGCACTCCGGTGCGGGTGCCGCCGGTCGCGGTGACCGTGACGGCGACGGTGTCGCCGAGCCCGTCTCCCTCCCCGTCCCCGTCACGCACCTCCAAGTCCCCGTCCCCGACTCCGACC
>NZ_JAKEIP010000394.1 GCF_021474425.1 Streptomyces muensis
GGGCGGGGTCGCGCCAGGGGGCGGTGGTCATGAAACTCCTGTCGGGGCGATGGCCCACTCGCGAATGTTTCGTTGTTCACCTCGAATGTTCCGGGAACCTAGGCGCGGTGAGAAGGGTTCGTCAAGAGGTCGCGCAGGGATACGATCGCCGCCATGACACCCTCGGAGCCCGCCGAAACCCGGACGACAACGCGTGAAACCCGGACGACACCCCCGTCCTCCGGCCGGTCCACGCAGACCGCGACACTCGCCGAGATCGCCCGCGAGGCCGGCGTCTCCGCGCCGACTGTTTCGAAGGTCCTCAACGGACGTGCCGATGTCGCCCCGGCCACCCGCAGCCGCGTCGAGGAGCTGCTGCGCGCCCACGGCTACCGCCGACGGCGGGCCGAGGCCAGCCGCTCCCCCCTCATCGACCTGGTCTTCCACGAGCTGGAGAGCGCCTGGGCGATGGAGGTCATCCGGGGCGTGGAGAACGTCGCCCGGGACGCCGGGCTCAGTGTGGTGCTGAGCGAGAGCGCGGGGCGGCTCACGCCCGGCCGCACCTGGGCCGACCAGGTCGCCGCCCGCCGCCCGCACGGCGTGATCCTCGTGCTGTCCGGCCTCGACGAGTCCCAGCGCGCCCTGCTGACCAGCCGGTCGATCCCGTTCGTGGTGATGGACCCGGCGGGCGACCCGGGCGCCGACGTGCCGTCCATCGGGGCCACCAACTGGCAGGGCGGACTGGCCGCCACCCGGCACCTGGTCGACCTCGGGCACCGCAGGATCGGCGCGATCACCGGGCCGTCCCGGATGATGTGCAGCCGCGCCCGCATCGACGGCTACCGCGCCGCCCTGGAGACGGCCGGCCTCCCGGTCGACCCCGGCCTGATCCGGCCCGGCGACTTCCACCACGAGACCGGCTACCGGCAGGGCCTGGAACTGCTGCGCCGCCCGGACCGGCCGACCGCCGTCTTCGCCGGGAACGACCTTCAGGCGCTCGGTCTGTACGAGGCCGCGCGCGAGCTGGGGCTGCGGATCCCGGAGGACCTCAGCGTGGTCGGCTTCGACGATCTGCCGATCGCGCGCTGGGTGGGGCCGCCGCTGACGACCGTACGGCAGCCACTGACGGAGATGGCGGAGGCCGCGGCGAAGCTGGTCCTCGACCTGGCGCGGGAGGAGGGGACTCCGGCGGCGACACGGGTGGAGCTGGCGACCAGCCTGGTGGTGCGCAGCAGTACGGGGGCGCCGCCGGCGGTTTAGCGGGAGAGGCCTGTTGCTGTATTGACGGGTGTTGCGGGCCGCTTCACACTGCACCGAAGCCAGTCGGTTGTTCGACCGAAACTTTCGGAGGCACCCGCAATGAGATCTCTGAGAACCGGCTTATCCCTGGCGGCACTCGTCACCTGCCTGGCGACGCTGTTCACGGCGCCCGCGGCGCACGCCGCCGAGACACCGCTGCGCGACCTCGCCGCCGCGAAGGGCAAGGTGATGGGCACGGCTGTCACCGGCTCCAAGCTCACCGGCACCTACGGCGACATCGCGGGCCGCGAGTTCAACGCGCTGACCCCAGGCAACGCCATGAAATGGGGCTCGGTCGAGCCCACGCGCGGCTCCTTCGACTGGGCCGAGGCCGACCGGATCGTCGACTTCGCCGAGGCGCACGGGCAGCAGGTGCGCGGCCACACCCTGGTCTGGCACAACCAGAACCCGAGCTGGCTGACGAACGGCAGCTGGACCCCGGCCCAGCTGAGTCAGCTGATGAACGACCACATCGCGCTCGAAGTCGGCCGCTACAAGGGCCGGCTGGCCACCTGGGACGTGGTCAACGAGCCGTTCGACGAGGACGGCACCTACCGCCAGACCCTCTGGTACAACGGCCTCGGCGCCGACTACATCGCCCAGGCCCTGACCGCCGCCCGCGCCGCCGACCCGAGCGCCAAGCTGTACATCAACGACTACAACGTCGAGGGCGTCAACGCGAAGAGCACCGCGCTGTACAACCTGGTCAGGTCCCTCAAGGAGCGTGGCGTACCGATCGACGGCGTCGGCCTCCAGGCCCACCTGATCCTCGGCCAGGTGCCGTCCACCATGCGGCAGAACATCCAGCGGTTCGCCGATCTCGGTGTCGACGTGGCGATCACCGAGCTGGACATCCGTATGCAACTGCCCTCGGACAGCGCCAAGCTGACGCAGCAGGCCGCCGACTACAAGGCGGTCATGAACGCCTGCCTCGCGGTGTCCCGGTGCGTCGGCGTCACGGTGTGGGGCTTCACCGACTCCGACTCCTGGATCCCGGACACCTTCCCCGGGCAGGGCGCGGCGACGCCGTACGACGAGAACTACGCGCCGAAACCGGCCTACCACGCCATCGCCGAGTCGCTGGGCGGCGGCACGACGACCCCGCCGCCCACGGACGCGTGCACGGCGGCCTACAGCGTCACCAGCCAGTGGAACACCGGCTTCACCGGGCAGGTCCGGATCGCCTGCTCGGGGGCGGCGCTGTCGTCCTGGGAGGCGAGCTGGACCTTCGGTGCGGGCCAGCGGCTCACCCAGGCCTGGAACGCGAGTTGTACGCAGTCGGGGGCGACGGTCACCTGTTCCAACGCCCCGTACAACGGGACGGTTCCCGACGGCGGTTCGGTCACCTTCGGCTTCAACGGGTCGTGGAGCGGGGGCAATCCGGTGCCGGTGGTGACGCTGGGCTGATCCAGGGCGGGGAAGTCTGAGAATTTCCGAAGAAAACCGACCCTGGCATCCCTGCCCGTAACAATTCGGACGTACGTTCCTGCCTGTGACGGGACTTGGGGCGAACGGGCGGGACGCGAACGGGGACGACGGCAGACACGTGGGCCGGCGGTCAAGGGTGCTGAAGACCGTCGGCCTCGTCCTCACGGGCACCCTGCTGCTGGGCGCGGGCGCGGCCGGCTGGGCGTACTGGCACCTGAACGACAACATCAAGAGCGTCGACATCAACAGCGCCCTCGGCGACAACCGCCCACCCCGGGCGATGACGACCCCGTCCCCCTCGGCGTCCCCCCTGCCCACCGGCTCCCTGAGCATCCTGGTCCTGGGCTCGGACTCGCGGACCGGTGCCGAGAACCAGGAGCTCGGCGGCGGCAGCGGCGACAGCGGTGCCCGCTCGGACACGGCGATGGTGGTCCACGTCGACGCCGGCCGCACGGCCGCGACGGTCGTCAGCATCCCGCGCGACACCCTGGTCACCCGCCCCTCCTGCCCGCTGCCCTCGGGCGGCACGACGCGGGAGGCGTACAACACCATGTTCAACAGCGCGTACGCCGTCGGCGGCCCCGTCTGCGCGGTGAAGACGGTCGAGTCGCTCACCGGCATCCGCATGGACCACTACCTGGAGATCGACTTCTCGGGCTTCGCGAAGCTGGTGGACGCGCTGGGCGGCGTCACGGTCACCACGGACGAGGACATCGACGACGAGGACAGCCACCTCACCCTCGCGGCGGGCACCCACCACCTGGACGGCGAACAGGCCCTCGCCCTGGCTCGCACCCGGCACGGCATAGGCGACGGCAGCGACCTGGGCCGCATAGGCCTCCAGCAGAACCTGGTGAAGGCCCTCCTGGACCAGATCTCCACCACCTCCCTCCTCACCGACCCCGCCGGGCTCTACCGCGCCGCCGACGCCGTGACGGCCGGCCTCACCACCGACACCGGCCTGGACTCCCTGAACGAACTGATGAGCCTCGGCCAGAGCCTGCGGGGCCTGACCTCGGACACGGTGCGCACGGTGACGATGCCGGTGGCGCCGGCGCCGTCGGACCGCAACCGGGTGGTGGCGCAGGAGCCGGAGGCGGGGGAGCTGTGGGAGTCGTTGCGGTGAGAGAAAAAGATCTTCGAAGAAAACCCGGGCGGTGTGTCGATTCGGGGGTCTCTCGTTCGACGCAGGGGTGAGAGGCCGGGAAGGACCCGGTCGCCGAACCCAGGAGTCACCATGCCGCGCTACCTCTCCCTCGTCCGGATCGACGAGTCCACCGCGCCCGCCGAGGGCCCGAGCCCCGAGATGATGCAGCGCATGGGGGAGCTGCTGGAGGAGATCACCAAGGCCGGCGTGATGCTGGACACCGCCGGGCTCACCCCCACGGCGCAGGGCACCCGCGTGCACTGGGACGGTGCGAACGTCTCCGTCACCGACGGACCCTTCACCGAGTCCAAGGAGGTCATCGGCGGTTACGCCATCACGCAGTGCAAGGACAAGGCCGAGGCGCTGGAGTGGGCCTCGCGCTTCGTGAAGGTCCACGGCCCGGAATGGCAGGTCACCTGCGAGGTCCGGGAAATCGCCGAGGGCTGATCCGCCCTCCTTGGATCCCGTGCCGTTCGGGTGTTGCATGGTGGGCTGTGACCCCGCAGCCCACCGCAGACCCGTACGGCACCATCGAGACCGTCTTCCGGATCGAGTCACCCCGCGTCATCGCCGCCGTCGCCCGCACCGTCCGCGACATCGGCATCGCCGAGGAACTCGCGCAGGACGCGCTGGTCGCCGCGCTGGAGCAGTGGCCGCGCGACGGCGTCCCCGACAACCCCGGCGCCTGGCTCATGGCAGCGGCCAGACACCGCGCCGTCGACCTGATCCGCAGGCGCGAGAACTACGCCCGCAAGCTCGCGGAGATCGGCCGCGACCTGGAGACCACGGCACCGCCCGAGGAGCCGTCCGACCCCGACGACATCGACGACGACCTGCTCCGCCTGGTCTTCACCACCTGCCACCCGGTGCTGTCGCCGGAGGCCCGCATCGCCCTCACCCTGCGCCTCCTCGGCGGCCTGACCACCCCGGAGATCGCCCGCGCGTTCCTGGTCCCGGAACCGACCGTGGCCCAGCGCATCGTCCGCGCCAAACGCACGCTCGCCACCAAGAACGTCGCCTTCGAGGTCCCGTACGGCCCCGACCGCGAGGCCCGTCTCGGCTCGGTCCTCGACGTCATCTACCTGATCTTCAACGAGGGCTACGCCGCCACGGCCGGCGACGACTGGCTGCGCCCGGCCCTGTGCGAGGACGCCCTTCGGCTGGCCCGCGTGCTGTCCGGGCTCATGCCGAAGGAGCCGGAGGCGCACGCCCTGACGTCCCTGCTGGAGTTCCAGGCGTCCCGCACGGCGGCCCGCACCGGCCCCTCCGGCGAGCCGATCCTGCTCAAGGACCAGAACCGCGGCCGCTGGAACCGCATGCTCATCGCCCGCGGCATCACGGCCCTGGCCCGCGCGGACGCCACGGCCACCGGAGCGCCCGGCCCGTACGCCCTCCAGGCCGCCATCGCCGCCTGCCACGCGCACGCGTACACGTACGAGGACACCGACTGGAAGACCATCGCCACCCTGTACGGCCTGCTCGCCGCCCGGTCCCCCTCCCCGGTCGTCGAGCTGAACCGCGCGGTCGCCGTCTCGATGTCCGAGGGCCCGGAACCGGCGCTGCGCCTCGTCGACGCCCTCGCCACGGAAGGCGCGCTGCGGGATTACCACTTGTTGCCGAGCGTGCGGGGGGATCTGTTGTTGCGGCTCGGGCGTACGGCGGAGGCGCGGGGGGAGTTCGCG
>NZ_JAKEIP010000395.1 GCF_021474425.1 Streptomyces muensis
ATAACAGGTCTCGTGGGCTCGGAGATGTGTATAAAGAGACAGGGACGGGTAGGGGCGGCGGGGGCGAAGAAGCCAGTACCTCAGCCGCATCCCAGGCCGCACAAGACAACACCCCCGCACTACGCGCCAGCGCGACCAACGCCTCCAGATCACACCCGCCCCGCACCTGCGCAGCCATGGCAGCCACCGCATCCACAGCAGCCCCCCGCCGCTCGGCAACCGGCACCAACCCCAGATGCCGCGACGGCGTATCCACCTGAGCCGTCCGCCGCAACACCCCCAACACCGGCACCCCCGCCGACTCCAACCCCTCCCGCAACAACTCCTCATGCCGATCAGAAGCGACCTTGTTCAGAATCACCCCCCCGACCCGCACCTCCGGATCCCAGGACACGAACCCGTGCACCAACGCCGCCACCGACCGCGACTGCGACGACGCGTCGACGACCAGCACCACCGGCGCCCGCAGCAACTTCGCCACATGCGCGGTCGACGCCAGCTCCCCCTGCCCGGCAGCCCCGTCGAACATCCCCATGACCCCCTCGACGACCGCGATGTCGCAGCCCCGCGCCCCGTGCAGGAACAACGGCCCGACCAACTCGGGCCCGCACAGATACGCGTCGAGGTTCCGCCCCACCCGCCTGGTGGCAAGCGCGTGATACCCGGGGTCGATGTAATCCGGCCCCACCTTGTGCGGAGACACGGCGAGCCCCCGCTCGGCCAGCGCGGCCATCAACCCGGTGGCGACGGTGGTCTTCCCACTGCCGGACGAGGGCGCGGCGATGACCAGCCGGGGCACGGAAGCGGAGGCGGACGAGGATGTGAACGAGGGCGTTGGGGGCATCACCACTCGATACCCCGCTGCCCCTTCTGCCCGGCGTCCATGGGGTGCTTGACCTTGGACATGTCGGTCACCAGGTCGGCGAAGTCGAGAAGCTTCTCGGGAGCGTTCCGCCCGGTGATGACGACATGCTGCGTCCCGGGCCGCTCCCGCAGCACGTCGATCACCTCGTCCAGATCGACCCAGCCCCAGTGCAGCGGATAGGCGAACTCGTCGAGCACGTAGAGCTTGTACGACTCGGCGGCCAGGTCCCGCTTGACCTGCTCCCAGCCCTCCCGCGCCTTCTCCTCGTTGTCCATCTGATCGTCACGCTGCACCCACGACCAGCCCTCGCCCATCTTGTGCCAGTCGACGGTGCCCCCCTCACCGCTCGCCCCCAGCACCCGCAGCGCGTTCTCCTCGCCGACCTTCCACTTCGCCGACTTGACGAACTGGAACACCCCGATCGGCCACCCCTGGTTCCAGGCGCGCAGCGCCATCCCGAAGGCGGCGGTGGACTTGCCCTTGCCCACCCCGGTGTGCACCATCACCAGCGGCCGATTACGACGCTGACGAGTCGTCAGCCCATCGTTCGGCACCACACTCGGCTGCCCCTGCGGCATTACGCGGCCCTCCTGTTCGACCCACCCTGCGATCCACCCTGAACATCCCGGACGAGCCCGGCGATCGAGTCCGCCCGCAACTCCTCCAGCGTCACCGCCGCACCGCCCAGCTCACCCGCGAGCTGCCCGGCGAGCCCCAGCCGCACGTACCCCGCCTCGCAGTCGACGACCACGGACGCGATCCCCTCGGCGGCGAACAGCCGCGCGGCCCGCCCGGCGAGAGCCACCGGCTCCGGTCCGCCGGTGGCCCGCCCGTCGGTCACCACGACGACCAGCGCCCGCCGCGCCGGATCCCGCAGCCGCTCCACCCGAAGCACCTCGTGCGCCTTGAGCAGCCCGGCCGCGAGCGGCGTACGCCCCCCGGTCGGCAGCGACTCCAGCCGGGCCGCCGCCGCGTCCACCGACGAGGTCGGCGGCAGCGCCACGTCCGCGCCCGTCCCGCGGAACGTCACCAGCCCCACCTTGTCCCGCCGCTGGTAGGCGTCCAGCAGGAGCGAGAGCACGGCTCCCTTGACCGCGGACATCCGCTGCCGCGCCGCCATCGACCCCGAGGCGTCGACCACGAACAGCACGAGATTGCCCTCGCGCCCCTCCCGGGTCGCCTGCCGCAGATCGTCGCGCCGCACGACCAGTCCCGGCCCCGACCGCCCCCGCGTCCGCTGATGCGGGGCGGCCGCGTGCACGGTGGCGGCCAGATGCAGCTTCGTCAGCGCCCCTCGGGGCCGTCGCGCCCCGGTCGTCCGCCCGTGCTCGGTCCGCGCCCGCGAACGCCGCCCCGCCGCGCCCTCGCCGAGACCGGGCACGCTGAGCACCTTGGTCCGGAACGGCTCCGAGGCCCGCACCGGCTGCTGCTCCCCGGCACCGGGAACCCGCGGCTGTCCGCCCTCCCCGGCCTCGGGCGGCGCACCCGCGTCACCGCTCTGCGGCCCCTGCGGCCCGTCAGGCGCTTGCGGCCCGGAAGGCGGCTGCCCGCCGCCCCCGCCCGGCCCGTCCGGATCGGGATCCTCGTCGCCCTCGTGCTCGTTCCGGCTCTCGCTCTCGTCGTCGCCGGCGAACTCCTCCAGCGTCTCGTCGAGCTTGTCCTCGTCGAGTCCCGGCGCGTCGAAGGGGTTGCGCCGCCTGCGGTGCGGCAGCGCGAGCAGCGCCGCCTGCCGTACGTCCTCGGCGAGCACATCGGTCCGCCCGGCCCACGCGGCCAGCGCGGTCGCCGTACGCGCCATCACGATGTCGGCCCGCATGCCGTCCACCTCGAACGCGGCACAGGTCGCCGCGATCTGCCGCAGCGCCCCGTCACCGAGCCGCACCGACGGCAGCAACTCCCGCGCGGCGGCGATGCGCCCACGCACCTCGGCCTCGTCGTCCGCCCAGCGCGCGGCGAAGCCGGCCGGGTCGTCGTCGTAGGCGAGACGGCGGCGTACGACCTCCACCCGCTGGTCGGGCTCCCGCGAGGCGGCGACCTCGACCGTCAGTCCGAACCGGTCCAGCAACTGCGGCCGCAGCTCGCCCTCTTCGGGGTTCATGGTGCCGACGAGGAGGAACTTCGAGGCGTGCCGTACGGAGACACCCTCGCGCTCGACGTACGACGCGCCCATCGCGGCCGCGTCGAGGAGCAGGTCGACCAGGTGGTCGTGGAGGAGGTTGACCTCGTCGACGTAGAGGATCCCGCGGTGCGCGTCGGCGAGCAGGCCGGGCTCGAAGGCCTTCACGCCCTCCGACAGCGCCCGCTCGATGTCCAGCGCGCCCACCAGCCGGTCCTCGGAGGCGCCGACGGGCAGCTCGACCATACGGGCGGGGCGCTCGGCCCCCGCCCCCGGTTCGTGCGGCCCGTCCGGGCACCCGGGGTCCACCCGCGCGGGGTCGCAGGAGAAGCGGCACCCGGGGACGACGGGGACCTCCGGCATCAGCGCCGACAACGCCCGTACGGCCGTCGACTTGGCGGTGCCCTTCTCGCCGCGCACCAGCACACCGCCGACCGCCGGTGACACGGCGTTCAGCAGCAGCGCCAGCCGCAGGTCGTCCTGGCCGACCACGGCCGTGAAGGGGAAGGGTGTGCTCATGCGGGCGCTCCCGGTGGAATGAAGGGCAGTCCTTGCGGCGCGCCCGACTCGATGAGCCGCCAGAGCGCGTCCGTGTCCGCGTGCTGTTCGATCAGGTCGCCGAGCCGGTCGAGCTGCTCCTCGCGCAGCGCGGCGAACGAGGTGTCGGGGGCCGGTACGAAGCGTCGGCCCGCGGCGGCCGCGACCTCGCGCAGAAAGGCCCGTCGGAAACCGTCCGACTCCAGCGAGCCGTGCCAGTGGGTGCCCCAGGTCTGACCGACCCGGCACCCGTCGAGGAAGGATTGCCCGCCCACGACGTCGGCGACCCCGTGATGGATCTCGTACCCCTCGACCCGCTCCCCGAGGGCCTCGCCGACGGGCCGGGTGAGGGTCTTCTCCGGGGCGAACCGCACCCGCACGGGCAGGATCCCGAGCCCGTCGACATGCCCCGCGCGGCTCTCGACCTCGTCCTCGATGTGCTCGCCGAGCACCTGGAAACCACCGCAGATGCCCAGGATCGGCCGCCCCTCGGCGGCCCTGCGCACCAGGGCTTCCGCGAGTCCCCGTTCCCGCAGCCACTCCAGCGCGCGCACGGTTCCCCGGGTGCCGGGGAGCACCACCAGGTCCGCGTCGGCCAGTTCCTCCGGCCGGTCCACGAACCGCACGACGACACCGGGCTCGGCGGCGAGGGCGTCCACGTCGGTGAAGTTGGACATCAGCGGCACGGCACAGACCGCGACCCGCAGCACGTCCTCGCCGACGGGCGGCGCGACGACGGACTCCCGGACCGTCCCCCGCAGGGAGACCCGCAGCCCGTCCTCCTCGTCGATGCCGAGGCCGTGCCGGAAGGGCAGGACGCCGTACGTGTGCCGGCCGGTGAGGCCGTGCAGCATGTCGAGCCCGGGTTCGAGCAGCGAGACGTCGCCCCGGAACTTGTTGACGAGAAACCCGGCGATCAGCTCCTGGTCCTCGGGGGAGAGGAGCGCCACGGTTCCGAAGAAGGAGGCGAAGACGCCCCCGCGGTCGATGTCGCCGACCACCAGCACCGGCAGCCGGGCGCTGCGGGCGATGCCCATGTTCACTATGTCGGTCCGCCGCAGATTGATCTCGGCCGGAGACCCGGCCCCCTCACAGATCACCGCGTCGTAGGTGTCCCGCAGTTCGGCGAGACAGTCGAGCACGGTCCCGAGCAGCTTCTGCTGTCGCCCGCCGTGGTACCCGCGTGCGCTCATCTCGCCCACGGGCCTGCCCAGCAGCACGACCTGACTGCTGCGTTCGCCACCGGGCTTGAGCAGCACCGGGTTCATCAGCGCGGTCGGCTCCACCCGGCACGCCTGCGCCTGCATGGCCTGCGCCCGCCCGATCTCCGCGCCCTCGCGCGTCACGAACGAGTTGAGGGACATGTTCTGCGCCTTGAACGGCGCGACCTTGACCCCCTGCCGCACCAGCCACCGGCAGATTCCCGCCGTGACGACGCTCTTGCCGGCGTCCGAGGTGGTACCGGCGACGAGAAGCCCCCCGCCCGTCATGACGTACGTCCCTTCGCGATACGGCGCGCGGCGACACAGACGCCGAGCGCCAGCCAGCCGACGCGCTGCGACAGCCGTACGGCTCGCTCGATGTCCTGGACGGCGACGGCACGCCCCGCCCCGTTCAGCACCGGCCGGTGCTCGACCCGCCCGCCGTACGACAGCGTCCCGCCGAGGCGTACCCCGAGCGCCCCCGCGAACGAGGCCTCGACAGGACCGGCGTTGGGGCTCGGGTGCCGCCCGGCGTCGGCCCGCCAGGCCCGTGCGGCTCCCCGGGGGTCACCGCCCGTGACAGCGGCCAGTACGGCGGTCAGCCGTGCGCCCGGCCAGCCGGCCACGTCGTCAAGCCGGGCCGAAGCCCAGCCGTAGCGGCGGTACTTGGGCGACTTGTGCCCCACCATGGCGTCGAGCGTGTTCACGGCCCGGAACCCGAGCAGCCCCGGCACCCCGCCGACGGCCCCCCACAC
>NZ_JAKEIP010000396.1 GCF_021474425.1 Streptomyces muensis
GCCCCGGGCTCCGCCCCAGCCTCGGCCCCCGCCGGTTTCGCCTGCCAGTCCTTCTCCGCCCTCTCCCTCGACCCGCCCTTGGTCGCCTTCATGGTCGGCCGTACGTCGACGACATGGCCGCGCATCGCCCGCGCGGGCGTCTTCTGCGTGAACGTCCTGAGCGCGGACCAGGGCGAGTTGTGCCGTGCCTTCGCGGTGAGCGGCGCGGACAAGTTCGCGGGGGTCGCCTACGACGCGGCCCCCGTGTCCGGCGCACCCCGCCTCGCGGGCACGCTCGCGTGGATCGACTGCACGATCCACGCGGTGCACACCGGGGGCGACCACCTCATCGTCGTAGGACGGGTGGACGCGCTGGGGGCGAGCGACGGGGACGAGGCGCCGCTGCTGTTCCACAAGGGACGGTTCCTCTGAGACCCGCGGGGAGACCTGCACGGAGACCTGTTCCGGGCCTCCAGGGCTCCTGACTCCCCGGCTCCCGGGCTCCCTAGGCCGCCACCGCCACCGGAGCCGTCCGTCGCCGGATCACCAGCGCCATCAGCGCCGCCGCCGCACACAGGGCGCCCGACGCGTACCAGACCACGTCGTACGTGCCGAAGACATCGCGCGCGATCCCGCCGAGGACGGCCACGACCGCGGCTCCGACCTGGTGGGAGGCGAGGACCCAGCCGAAGACGATCGCGCTGTCCTCGCCGTACTGCTCCCGGCACAGGGCGACGGTCGGCGGAACGGTGGCGACCCAGTCGAGGCCGTAGAAGACGATGAAGAAGAGCATCGGCGGGTGGACGCTCGGCGCGAGCAGCATCGGCAGGAACAGGAGGGAGACGCCGCGCAGGGCGTAGTAGACCGCGAGCAGGCGGCGCGCGTCGAAGCGGTCGGTGAGCCAGCCGGAGGCGATCGTGCCGATCACGTCGAACACGCCGATGACCGCGAGCAGCGACGCGGCCGCCGGGACAGGCATGCCGTGGTCGTGGGCGGCGGGCACGAAGTGGGTCTGGACGAGGCCGTTGGTGGAGGCACCGCAGATCGCGAAGGTGCCGGCGAGCAGCCAGAAGGGGCCGGTGCGGGCCGCCTTCAGCAGCACCGTGACGGCACGGCGGGCGGCGCCCGGCACCGGGGGCGGCTTGGGCACGAACTCCTTGGCGCCGTACGGCTTCAGGGCCACGTCGGCCGGGTGGTCGCGCAGCAGCAGAAGGACGAAGGGGACGACCGCGAGGGCGGCGAGGGAGACGGTGACGGCGGCCGGGCGCCAGTCGCCGTCGTCGACCATCAGGGCCATGAGGGGCAGGAAGATCAGCTGACCGGAGGCCGAGGCGGCGGTGAGGATGCCGGTGACCAGGCCGCGCCGCTCGGTGAACCAGCGGTTGGTGACGGTCGCGGCGAAGGCCAGCGCCATCGAGCCGGTGCCGAGGCCCACCAGCAGGCCCCAGCACAGCAGCAGCTGCCAGGCCGCCGTCATCCACACCGTCAGGCCCGAGCCGAGCGCGATCAGGACGAGCGCGCAGGCGACCACGCGCCGGATGCCGAAGCGGTCCATCAGCGCGGCGGCGAACGGGGCGGTGAGGCCGTAGAGGGCCAGGTTGATGGAGACGGCGGCCCCGATCGTGCCGCGTGACCAGCCGAACTCCTCGTGCAGCGGGTCGATGAGCAGCCCCGGCAGGGAGCGGAAGGCGGCGGCGCCGAGGATCGTCACGAAGGCGACGGCGGCGACGAACCAGGCGCGATGGATGCGGGGGCGACCGGGCGTCGGCGGGGACTGGTCGACGGTGGCGGCGGAGGCTTGGGTTGTCTGCGTCACGACAACGAGCTTCGGGCCTGCGCGACCGTGAAGCCATTGGCCCGAAGGACAGCATTCGTTAGGATCGGGCCATGAGCAGTGAGCCGGAGCATGAAGAGCGCGAGTCCGAGTTCCGCCCGCACCGCGTCGTCGTCCTGGCCCTGGACGGCCTGCTCCCCTTCGAGCTGGGCATTCCGCACCGCATCTTCGGCCGCCCCAAGGACGCACAAGGGCGACACCTGTACGAGGTCGTGACCTGCTCGATCCGGCCGCCGGGCCCGGTGCAGACCGACGCCGACTTCGCCATCCAGGTCGAGCACGGCCCGCAGGCCCTGGCCACCGCCGACACCGTGATCGTCCCGGCGTCGTACGAACTCGGCCCGGTCTTCGAGGAGGGCGCACTGACCGACGAGCTGGCCGCCGCGCTCGCCCACGTCCGCCCCGGCACCCGGCTCGCCTCCATCTGCACCGGCGTCTACGTCCTGGCCGCCGCCGGCCTGCTCGACGGCCGCCCGGCCACCACCCACTGGGCCGACGCCGACCGTTTCCAGCAGCTGTTCCCGAAGATCGAGGTCGACGCGGACGTCCTGTTCATCGACGACGGCGACGTGCTGACCTCGGCCGGTGTCGCGGCCGGGATCGACCTGTGCCTCCACATGGTCCGCCGCGACCACGGCACGGCCGTCGCCAACGAGGTGGCCCGCCGCACCGTCGTACCGCCCCACCGGGACGGCGGCCAGGCCCAGTACATCCACCGTCCGGTCCCCGACCCGCAGCAGGCGTCCACGACCACGGCCCGCGCCTGGGCCCTGGGCCGCCTCCACGAGCCGATCCAGCTGCGGGACATGGCGGACCAGGAGGCCATGTCGGTGCGCACCTTCACCCGCCGCTTCCGCGAGGAGGTCGGCATCAGCCCCGGTCAGTGGCTCACCCAGCAACGCGTCGAACGCGCCCGCCATCTCCTGGAGTCCACGGACCTCTCGGTCGACCAGGTGGCCAGGGACGCCGGTTTCGGTACGGCCCAGTCGATGCGCCAGCACCTACAGGCCGCGCTCGGCGTCACACCCACCAGCTACCGGCGTACGTTCCGCGCCGAGAACAACGCCGACGTCCAGGTCCCCAGCGGCACTTGAGCCGTCCCGTCGGGCCTCGCCCCACCAGCCGAGCGCCGTCAGCAGCAGGGTCAGCACCACCCCGGCCAGGATCGCCGTGGACGGCACCACCACCTGGAGCAGACCACCGGTGAGGGAACCCGTCGCCGCGTAGCCCGCGCCCGCTGCCGCGTACATCACGGCGTAGCCCGCGGACAGGACGCCCGGCGGCAGGGCCTCGCGCAGCGACAGGTTGCGGGTGATCAGCGCACCGGACTGCACCGTGCCCGCGAGGACGAGGGCCAGCGCGATCCCGGCCGCGCCCGGTATCAGCGCGCCGAGGGTCACGAACGCCGACATGACGCACATCAGCACCACACTGCGCGTGCGCAGCCGCCCCGGCCACGACCGCAGGCCGTACAGGAACGCCCCGAGCCCCGCTCCCACCGCCATGCCCGCCAGCATCGGCCCCGACCAGCCGACACCGATGCCGCGCTGTTCCAGCAGGGCGGGCAGGGTGAGTTCGGCGAGGCCGAGGAGGGTGAGGCTGGCCGCGCCCGTGACGTACACCGGCCAGGCGCGTATCAGCACGCCGGTCTTCGTCCGGCCCGTCTCCTCGTCCGCTTCCCCCTTGGCCCAGCCCGCGGGCAGCAGCCAGTGGCCCGTGATCGACGCGGCCATGAGGACGGCCGCGAGGAGCAGCGGCACCCGGGGTGCCACGCCGAGGGCGAGGCCGGCGACCGCGACCGGGGACACGGCCCACACGCCGGACATGAGCATCGACTCGACGGACAGTGCCTGCGCCACGGCACGCTCCGGGACCAGTGAGGTCAGCAGCGCCCGCTGGCCACCGGCGACCGCGGCCGGTGCCGCACCGGCCAGGAACGCGAACGCCCCCAGCACGACCGGATGCGCCCCGGCCAGCGCCCCGAGCCCCACGAACCCCACCGTCCCGCCCGCGAGCCCGAGCGCCAGGTGCCGTCGGCCACGAGCCGGGTCCAGCCGCATCCCGAGCACCGGCGCGCCGAGGATCTCCCCGAGCACATAGGCCGCCGCGAGCGCCGCACCCAGCGTGTAGCCGCCGGGCCGCTCCCGCACCAGGAACACCAAGGCCAACGGCGCCATGGCGACCGGCATGCGAGAGGCGACGGCGGTACAGGCCCAGATCAGGACCTGCTTGGAGGCGACGTCTCGATAGGTCATGGGATGACGGTAGGCGCCACCACTGACAACACGGCAGCCAATTTCCGGGCCTGTGGAAAACCTCGCCGGACGGCCTCGCCGTGACTCAGAACGTGAGCACTCCGCGAGCCACCTTCCCCGCCTCCGCGTCCGCCGCCGCCCGCTCGAACTCCTCCACCGGATACGTCTGCGTCACCAGCTCGTCCAGCAACAGCCGCCCCTCCCGGTACAGCTCGGCGTACAGCGCGATGTCCCGCTGCGGCCGCGACGAACCGTAACGGCAGCCCAGGATCGACTTGTCCAGGTACATGGAGGACACGACGAAGGACGCCTCGGCGCCGGCCGGCGGCACCCCCAGCAGTACCGCCTGCCCGTGCCGGTCCAGCAGATCGACCGCCTGCCGGATGAGCTCGACCCGCCCCACGCACTCGAAGGCATGGTCCGCCCCCGTCGGCAGCAGCTCCCGCACGCCCTCCGTCGAGGTCAGGAAGTCGGTCGCCCCGAACTGCCGGGCCACCGCCTCCTTCGCCGGATTGGCGTCGACGGCGACGATCCGCAGGGCACCCGCGATCCGCGCGCCCTGAAGGACGTTGAGCCCGATGCCGCCGGTACCGATCACGACCACGCTGTCCCCGCGGTCCACCTTCGCCCGGTTGAGGACGGCCCCCACCCCCGTCAGCACCCCGCACCCGATCAATGCGGCGGACGGCAGGGGGATGTCCTTCGGGATACGCACCACCTGCACGGCCTTGACCACGGTCCGTTCCGCGAACGCGGAGTTGGACGCGAACTGGAACACCGCCTGCTCACCCCGCCGGAACGGCCGCCCCGGCCGCCCTATGGCCTGCCGGCACATGGTGGGCCGCCCCCGGTCGCATTCGGCACACACACCGCAGTTGGCCAGCGTGGACAGGGCCACATGGTCCCCGGGCTCGACATGGGTGACGCCCACACCCACCGCTTCCACGACTCCCGCACCCTCATGGCCCAGCACCACAGGAACAGGGAAAGGTATGGTCCCGTCCACCACCGACAGATCGCTGTGACACAACCCGGCCGCCGAGATCGCGACCAGCACCTCGCCCGGCCCCGGGTCCCGCACCTCCAGATCGTCCACGACCTCGACCCGCTTGCCGTCGTACATCACTGCGCGCATCAGACGACCCCCTTGGGCTCCCTGGGCAGACCGAGCACCCGCTCGGCGATGATCGTGCGCTGGACCTCGTCCGAGCCCCCGTAGATCGTGTCGGCGCGCGAGAAGAGGAAGAGCTGCTGCGCGTCGTCGAGTTCGTACGGCGCAGCCGACCACTCCCCCGGCCCGACCCCGCCGACCGCGCCCCCCCGGAGCGCGCCGACCCCCCCCCCCAGCAGATGACCCGCCTCGGCGCGGAACCGGAACCGCCGCGCGGGCCGGCCCTGGCGCCGCACGACACTCTCGTC
>NZ_JAKEIP010000397.1 GCF_021474425.1 Streptomyces muensis
CGGTCATGCGGCGCAACCGAAACCCTGCCGCGACCCAGGAGAGCCGCACCCTTCCTGGTTGGGGTGGAGCGGGGTGAGCAGGGCCGCGTATCTGGTTGGCGACTTGGGTTGTTTCGGCTGCATCCGCGGCCGCACGGAGCGGGGACCCACAGCTCCACCACGGGCCCGACATCCCGTAGGGCGCGTTGGAGTTTCGCCTGGTCAAGACGTGTCTCGTCCTTGTGACCTCTAGGGCGCGCGGTGGCGCACTGCGGCTTGAAGGGATCTCCAGGAGACGACAGCCGTGCTCCCGGTGGCGGCCGTTCCGCCCCATGACTTCGGAGACCACCCGCCCAGACTTTGTCCTCTCCGTGGAAAAAGAAGACCTCTACTGCTGCGTAAGTACTTCCAAGTCTGGAAAATCGTTGTTACGTTCCTCTCCGAGACAGCCTGACGGCGCAGTCGTCGGGAACAGGCCGGCTGGGTCCCCAGCCGAGGGTGAGGGGAGAGGAGGGATCGTGAGACGGATGACTGCTCGACCTGAGAACGCGCATCAGGCGCGACTGCTTCGTCTCCTGCGTGACAACGGGTCCAACTCTCGTGCCCAGCTGGGCGATCTGGTGGACCTGTCCCGCTCGAAGCTGGCCGTCGAAGTCGACCGGTTGCTGGAGACGGGGCTGGTTGTCGCGGACGGGCTGGCCCCGTCCCGGGGCGGCCGACGGTCGCACAACATTCGGCTCGCGCCGACGCTGCGTTTCCTCGGTGTCGACATCGGTGCCACGTCGATCGATGTCGCCGTGACGAATGCCGAGTTGGAGGTCCTGGGGCACCTGAATCATCCCATGGATGTCCGCGAGGGGCCGGTGGCCGTCTTCGAGCAAGTGCTGTCGATGGCGGCCAAGCTGAAGGCCTCCGGTGTCGCGGAGGGCTTCGACGGCGCCGGCATCGGCGTCCCGGGGCCGGTCCGCTTCCCCGAGGGCGTACCGGTGGCCCCGCCGATCATGCCGGGCTGGGACGGGTTCCCGGTCCGGGAGGCGCTCAGCCAGGAACTGGGCTGCCCGGTGATGGTCGACAACGACGTGAACCTGATGGCGATGGGGGAGCAGCACGCGGGCGTCGCACGCTCCGTGGGCGACTTCCTGTGCGTCAAGATCGGTACCGGCATCGGCTGCGGCATCGTCGTCGGTGGCGAGGTCCACCGGGGGACGACCGGCAGTGCCGGCGACATCGGGCACATCCAGGCCGTTCCCGACGGACGGCCGTGCGCCTGCGGCAACCGGGGCTGCCTGGAGGCCCACTTCAGTGGTGCCGCTTTGGCCGGTGACGCGGAGCAGGCCGCGCGTGAGGGCCGGTCGGCGCAGCTCGCTGCCCGGCTGGAGACAGCCGGACGTCTGACGGCCGTGGATGTGTCGGCTGCCGCGGCAGCAGGGGACGCGGTGGCTCTGGAGCTGATTCGGGAGGGCGGGAAGCGTCTGGGGCAGGTCATCGCCGGACTTGTCAGTTTCTTCAATCCGGGGCTGGTGGTGATCGGCGGCGGTGTGACCGGGCTCGGGCACACGTTGCTGGCCAGTGTCCGGACCCAGGTGTACCGGCAGTCCTTGCCACTGGCCACCGGCAACCTGCCGATCGTGCTGGGCGAGTTGGGGCCGGTAGCCGGAGCCATCGGCGCGGCCCGGCTCATCAGCGACCACGTCTTCTCACCGGCCTGACCGCTGCCCGACCGTCGGCAACAACCGCCAACGGCGGGGAGCAATCCCCACTCGCGCACCATGGTGGGTAGCCGTCGCCGCTCACGCCACCACAACTCCGTGACGCCACTGCAACCCCAGGGACGTTCACGTACACCATCACGCCCGGGCAACCCCATGGCGCCGTCGCAACACCCGTAGAGCCACCGCATCACCCACAGCACCGCCGTAATCACAGCATGACGTGTCGGCGGTAGCTCCCACCACTGCATCGCTGCCAGGCCATCAGAGCTGCCCTGCCCAACTCAGCCGGTACGCCCCGACGCACGCACGCACGCACGCGACGCCAGGGGTCTCCCAGAGCCGCCCACTTACCCGTGTACCCGAACCACCTTGCACAGCCCTGCCCGCTCACGGCCCGCATCCGCCGAGGGGATTCCTCATGGCACCACAACCACCCCTGCAACCACCCCTGCTCACCATGTCCGGTATCACCAAGTCGTTCCCGGGCGTTCGCGCCCTGGACGGTGTCGATCTCGAGGTCCAGGCCGGCGAGGTCCACTGCCTCCTCGGCCAGAACGGGGCCGGCAAGTCCACGTTGATCAAAGTGCTCGCCGGAGCCCACCAGCCCGACAGCGGTGAGATCACCTGGCGGGACGAGACCGTGACCTTGGGGTCACCCGTCGCCGCCATGCGTCTGGGCATCGCCACCATCTACCAGGAACTCGATCTGATCGAGGGGCTGTCCGTCGCGGAGAACGTCTTCCTCGGGCACGAACCCACCTCCGCCGGGTTCGTCGTGCGCGGCTCCGCCGCCCGTACGGCGACCGCGGAGCTGCTGAAACGTCTGGGGCACTCGGAGATCGATCCGACCCGGCTGGTCGGCGACCTGTCCGCGGCGCAACAGCAGATCGTCTCCATGGCCCGCGCGCTGTCCCACGAGGTCCGGTTGATCGTGATGGACGAGCCGTCGGCGGCGCTCGACCCCGAAGAGGTGGACAACCTCTTCAGGATCGTCGGCGATCTGACGGCTGAGGGTGTCGCCGTCATCTACATCTCCCACCGTCTCGAGGAGATCCGGCGCATCGGCGACCGGGTCACGGTCCTGAAGGAGGGCCGGTCGGTCGCGGGCGGACTGCCTGCCAAGTCGACCCCGACCGAGGACGTCGTGGCCCTGATGACCGGGCGGAACGTGGAGTACGTCTTCCCCGAGCGCCCCAAGGCCGGGTTCGCCGAGGGAAGAGAACCTGTGCTGAAGGTCCAAGGGCTCACCCGGCGAGGGGAGTTCACGCCCGTCGATCTGGAACTGCGGCCCGGTGAGATCGTCGGTCTGGCCGGGCTCGTCGGGTCCGGCCGCAGCGAGATCCTGGAGACGATCTACGGGGCCCGCAAACCCGACGGCGGCCGCGTCCTCGTCGACGGCACACCCCTGCGCCCCGGAAGTGTCCGCGCCGCCGTCCGCGCCGGCATCGGCCTCGCACCCGAGGAACGCAAGGCGCAGGCCCTGCTGATGCTGGAGTCCGTCAGCAGCAACGTCTCGGTCTCCACCCTGTCCCGGTTCGCCCGCGCGGGCTGGATCGACCGGCGCACCGAGCGCGCCGCGGCCCACCAGGCGGTTCGGGAACTGTCCCTTCGGCCCGACAACCCCGACGCCGCCATCAGGACCCTGTCCGGCGGCAACCAGCAGAAAGCGGTGCTCGCACGCTGGCTGCTGCGCGGCTGCAAGGTGCTGCTGCTGGACGAACCGACCAGGGGTGTCGACATCGGCGCCCGGGCCGAGCTCTACGCAGTGATTCGCCGGCTGGCCGACGAAGGCCTGGCCGTACTTCTCGTGTCCAGTGAGGTGCCCGAAGTCCTGGGTCTCGCCGACCGGGTGCTGGTGCTCCGCGAAGGCAGCGTCGTGCACACGGCCGACGCCCGGGAGCTCGACGAGCACCGTGTACTCGATCTTGTGATGGAAGGGAGCCTGACGCCATGACGCAGCCGGCCACCGCGGCGCACAAGGACGCGCCGACGTCTGCCGCCAAGTCAGCGGGAGAACAGGAGAGTCCGCGCCGCCTCGGGCTGCGGTGGGACGTGCGCACGCTGTCCCTGCTCGGAGTCCTCGCCGTCCTCGTCGCGGTCGGCGGGATCACCGCACCGAACGAGTTCCTGGCGACCAGCAATCTGCAGCTCGTCCTCACCCAGGCGTCCGTGATCGGCGTCGTCACCGTCGGCATGACGTTCGTCATCACCAGCGGCGGGATAGACCTGTCGGTCGGCGCGATGGTGGCACTCGCCTCGGTGTGGGCGACGACCGTGGCCACACAGGAATTCGGCTTCGCGGGCATCCTCTTCACCGCCGTGATCGTCGGTGTGGGCTGCGGTCTCGTGAACGGCCTGCTGATCGCATACGGCCGGATGGTGCCCTTCATCGCGACGCTGGCCATGCTCGCCTCCGCCCGTGGCCTGGCGTTGCAGATCACCGACGGCAGCACCCAGGTCGTGACGGTCAGTTCGGTGCTCGATCTCGGCGCCAGGGACTCCTACGTCCTCGGCATCCCGCCCCTCGTCCTGATCTTCGCCGCCGTCACCGTCATCGGCTGGCTGCTCCTCAACCGCACCACCTTCGGCCGCCGCACCGTCGCGGTCGGCGGCAACGCGGAAGCGGCACGCCTGGCCGGCATCGACGTCCGCCGCCAGCGCCTGTACCTGTACCTGCTGTCCGGACTGTGCTGCGGAATCGCCGCGTTCATGCTGATCGTGCTCGCCGGCTCGGGACAGAACACCAACGGCAACCTCTACGAACTCGACGCCATCGCCGCGGCGATCATCGGCGGCACCCTGCTCAGCGGCGGCCGCGGCACCATCGTCGGCTCCGTCCTCGGTGTGCTGGTCTTCACCACGATCACCAACATCTTCGCCCTGAACAACCTCGAGACCGCTGTCCAGCAGATCGCGAAGGGCGCCATCATCGTCGCCGCCGTGCTGGTCCAGCGCCGCTCGCTGCACGGCGGCGACGCCTGACGCCGTGCAACGCCGCCGGACGGCGGCCCCTGACACCGCCTCCGGTACCCCACTTCCTCCAGTCCGGCACCGCCACTTCCCCCAGTCCGGCACCCCCACAGCCTCCACCTGACGCACACCGCCCAGTCGAAGGGTCGATCCGCCATGGCAAGAACCCCCGCCACCAGCCGCAGAGCAATGCTGTTCGGCACCGCAGCCGTTTCCGCCGGCGCACTGCTGACGGCCTGCACCAGCAACGAGCCCAAGAACCAGGAACAGGCCGCGGACAACGCCGCCCCGGTCGCGGACGACAAGCCGGGCAAGGCCGTCACCATCGGCTTCGCCGGCCCGCAGGCCGACCACGGCTGGCTCAACGCCATCAACGACAACGCCAAGAACCGCGCGAAGAAGTACTCCGACGTCACCCTGGAGATCACCGAGGGCTCCAACGACACCGCCCAGCAGATCGGCCAGATCCAGACGCTGATCAACAAGAAGGTCGACGTCCTGGTGATCCTGCCGGCCGACGGCAAGGCACTCACCCAGGTCGGCCTCCAGGCCATGAGGGCGGGCATCCCCGTCATCAACCTGGACCGCGTCTTCGCCTCCCCGCAGGCCTACCGCTGCTGGATCGGCGGCGACAACTACGGCATGGGCCTCAACGCAGGCCACTACATCGGCGAACAGCTCAAGGACAAGAAGAACGCCAAGGTCGTCGAACTCGCCGGCCTCGACAACCTCGAACTGACCCAGCAGGAGCAATGCTCATGACCTGTGGATCGACCTCAGGCGGACGCGAAGGGCGTACCTTCCCGAGTGATCGACTTCTGGT
>NZ_JAKEIP010000398.1 GCF_021474425.1 Streptomyces muensis
TTTCTCGTGGGGGGGGGGGCCGGGGCCCCGGGGGCCGTGAGCGCGGGGGTGCCGTGCCGGTGGTGCGGGGGGGGGGGGGAGGCGGGGGGGGGGGGGGGGCCCCCGCCCCCCCCCCCCCCCCCCGCAATCCCCGTCGCTCACATGTGACCACCGTCTCGGCGTGGGGCCGTGAGGGGCCCTGCCTCCACGGATAGGCCCCGCCCGTGAGATAGCTCACGCGCGGGGCCTGCCGTATGCCCTGCTCAGACTGTGTGATGCCTCACAACGATCATGGAAATGAGAAACGGGCCCCTGCCGTGACTTCCGTCACCTGCAGAGACCCGTTTCATCGGTTTCTCTTTGTGCGCGAGGGGGGAGTTGAACCCCCACGCCCTTGCGGGCACTGGAACCTGAATCCAGCGCGTCTGCCTATTCCGCCACCCGCGCATTGGGTGTGTCCTCGGGCTCTTCCCTTGCGGTCCGGCGCCTTCCGACACGCAGAACATTAGCACGCCGTCCAGGGTCGGTTCACATCCCTTATCCCCAGGCAGCCGCCGTGCGAGCGGCACCCGGGCGCCCACCAGCGCGGTCGGCACATCCCGCCCGGCCGCGACCGACCCACGACGCCCTCCGCTCCGTATCAACGAGTACCTGTTCACGTATCAACCTCGTACCGGTACCACGCATCTCCCCAGGAGCCGGTCGGGGTCCACAGTCAGGTGCGGGACACTGGTCTTCGGCCGCCTCTACGATCCATGGCAAGACTGTGCCCCTGAGGAGTTCGAAGCGGAGCTCCACAGGGAACTTCGAGGGCGTCGACACCCGTCGACCGGGCCGACAGGGGGAACCAGCCGATTGACCGGCGCGTGGATACGATCAGTAAGCAGTACCAGGTAAGGCAGTACCCGCCCGGCGGGATGCAGGACGAAGCAGGCTACGGAGGAGGTGCCCCATGGGAGTCCTGAAGAAGTTCGAGCAGCGTCTCGAAGGTCTGGTCAACGGCACCTTCGCCAAGGTGTTCAAGTCCGAGGTCCAGCCCGTGGAGATCGCGGGAGCGCTCCAGCGCGAGTGCGACAACAACGCGACCATCTGGAACCGCGACCGGACCGTCGTACCCAACGACTTCATCGTGGAGCTCAGCGCCCCGGACCACGAGCGGCTGAGCCCGTACTCCGGCCAGCTCGGCGACGAGCTCGCCGGCATGGTCCGCGACTACGCCAAGCAGCAGCGCTACACCTTCATGGGCCCGATCAAGGTCAACCTGGAGAAGGCCGACGACCTCGACACCGGCCTGTACCGCGTGCGCAGCCGTACCCTCGCCGGCTCCACCGACCAGCAGAGCGGCGGCCGCCAGGCCCCCGCACCCGCCGCCCCGGCCGGACGGCCCGGTGGCGCCCAGGGCCAGGGCGGCTACGGCTATCCGCCGGCCGCCGCACCCGCGGGCGCCCCGCCGATGCCGGCCGCGCCGCCGCCCGGCGGCCGCCCCGGCGGCTACGGCTACCCGCAGCCTGCGGGCGGCCAGCGGCCCCCCGCCGCGCCCGCGGCAGGCGGCCGCACCCGCTACTGGATCGAGATCAACGGCACCCGCCATCAGATCTCCCGCGCCACGCTCGTGCTGGGTCGCAGCACCGACGCCGACGTGCGGATCGACGACCCCGGCGTCTCCCGCCGGCACTGCGAGATCCGGACCGGAACGCCCTCGACGATCCAGGATCTCGGGTCCACCAACGGCATCGTGGTGGACGGGCAGCACACCACCCGCGCTACGCTCCGCGACGGCTCGCGGATCGTCGTGGGCAGCACCACCGTTATCTATAGGCAAGCCGAAGGGTGAAGCGGGGGCAATGTCAGAGCTGACCCTCACGGTCATGCGGCTGGGTTTCCTGGCCGTCCTGTGGCTGTTCGTGATCGTGGCCGTGCAGGTCATCCGCAGCGACCTGTTCGGTACGCGTGTCACGCAGCGCGGAGCGCGCCGCGAGGCCGCCCGGCCGCAGCAGGCCGCCAGGCAGGCGGCACCGCCGCAGCAGCGCGGCCAGCAGGGCGGCGGCCGCCAGCGCCGTAACGCCCCCACCAAGCTGGTCGTGTCCGAAGGCACCCTCACCGGCACCACGGTCGCCCTCCAGGGCCAGACCATCACCCTGGGCCGGGCGCACGACAGCACCATCGTGCTGGACGACGACTACGCCTCCAGCCGGCATGCCAGGATCTACCCGGACCGCGACGGCCAGTGGATCGTCGAGGACCTGGGCTCCACCAACGGCACGTACCTCGACCGAACGCGGCTCACGACCCCGACACCGATTCCGCTGGGCGCGCCGATCCGCATCGGCAAGACCGTCATCGAGCTGCGGAAGTAGTACGACAATGAGCGAGCGGAGCGAGCACGCAGCGGCGGCCCCCACCAGGGGTCCCGGCGCGCTCCCGACCGGAGGGTGGGCACCGTGCGGATGTACCCGGAGCCGACGGGCGAGGTGCGCATGAGTCTGTCACTGCGCTTCGCCGCCGGATCGCACAAAGGCATGATCCGGGAGGGCAACGAGGACTCCGGATACGCCGGACCCCGCCTGCTCGCCATCGCCGACGGCATGGGCGGCGCGGCCGCGGGCGAGGTCGCCTCCTCCGAGGCCATCTCCACCATCGTCGCCCTCGACGACGACGTCCCCGGCTCCGACATCCTCACCTCGCTCGGCACGGCCGTGCAGCGCGCCAACGACCAGCTGCGCTCGATGGTCGAGGACGACCCCCAGCTCGAAGGCATGGGGACGACCCTGACGGCCCTGCTGTGGACCGGACAGCGCCTCGGCCTCGTCCACGTCGGCGACTCCCGCGCCTACCTGCTGCGCGACGGCGTCCTCACCCAGATCACGCAGGACCACACCTGGGTGCAGCGCCTCGTCGACGAGGGCCGCATCACCGAGGAAGAGGCCACCACCCACCCCCAACGCTCCCTGCTGATGCGGGCGTTGGGCAGCGGCGACCACGTCGAACCCGACCTCTCCATCCGTGAGGTCCGCGCCGGCGACCGCTACCTGATCTGCTCCGACGGCCTCTCCGGCGTCGTGTCCCACCAGACCCTGGAGGACACCCTCGCCAGCTACCAGGGCCCGCAGGAGACCGTGCAGCAGCTGATCGAACTCGCGCTGCGCGGCGGCGGCCCCGACAACATCACCGTGATCATCGCGGACGTCCTCGACCTGGACACCGGTGACACCCTCGCCGGACAGCTGTCCGACACCCCGGTCGTGGTCGGCGCCGTCGCCGAGAACCAGAACCACCTGCACGACAACGGCATCATGCAGACCCCGGCCGGCCGCGCCTCCGGGCTCGGCCGCCATGTGCCCGGACAGGGGGGCGGAGGCGGCGAGTTCGGCCCGCCCGGCTCCGGCGACACCACCGGCTACGTCCCCACGGGCAGCTTCGGCGACTACACCGACGACGACTTCGTCAAGCCCCGCAAGGGCCGCTGGCTGAAGAGATCCCTCTACATCGCCCTCGCGCTCGGCGTGATCGGCGGCGGTCTGTACGGCGGCTGGCGCTGGACCCAGACCCAGTACTACGTGGGCGCCAACAACGAACACGTCGCCCTGTACCGCGGGATCAGCCAGGACCTGGCCTGGGTCTCGCTCTCGAAGGTGGAGAAGGACCACCCCGAGATCGAACTCAAGTACCTGCCGCCCTACCAGCAGCGGCTCGTCAAGGACACGATCACCGAGGGCGGCCTGAAGGACGCCCAGACGAAGATCGACGAGCTCGCCCTGCAGGCCTCCGCGTGCAAGAAGCGCTCCGAGCAGCAGGCCGCCGAGAGCGAGAAGAACTCCGGGACCGGCGAGGGCGAGGCCGGAGGCACCACGGGAACCACCCGTACCTCCCTTACGTCCAAGGCGACACCGACACCGAACCCCTCGGCGTCCACCAAGTCCCCGCCCCCGTCCACCTCCACCTCCCCGACACCGACTGCGACGCCAAGCCCCGGCCCCACTCTCTCGGAGGAAGAGCAGAAGGTCGTCTCGAACTGCGGTACGCAGTAGGCAAGCCGTGAGAGGCCCCGTCACACGATGAGCAGTACTACGAACTCGCCGACGCATCACACGTCCACGATCGGCGCGATCGGCGCGCCGAGCAGGCGCAACACCGAGCTCGCGCTGCTGGTGTTCGCGGTCGTCATTCCGGTATTCGCCTACGCCAACGTGGGTCTGGCGATCCATGGCGAGGTGCCCGCCGGGCTGCTGGGCTACGGCCTGGGCCTCGGCCTGTTGGCCGGCGTCGGCCATCTCGCCGTACGCAAGTTCGCGCCGTACGCGGACCCGCTGCTGCTGCCGCTGGCGACACTGCTGAACGGGCTGGGACTGGTCGCGATCTGGCGGCTGGACCAGTCGAAGCTGCTCCAGCAGATCGGACAGGCCGGCGGCAAGGCGACCAACCAGCTGATCTACACGGCCATGGGCATCGCCCTCTTCATCGCCGTGCTGATCTTCCTCAAGGACCACCGCACGCTGCAGCGCTACACCTACATCTCCATGGCCGGCGCGCTGTTCCTGCTGCTCCTGCCGCTGGTGCCCGGCCTCGGCGCCGAGATCACCTACGGCGCCAAGATCTGGATCCAGGTCGGCAGCTTCACCATCCAGCCCGGTGAGTTCGCCAAGATCGTGCTGGCGGTCTTCTTCGCCGGTTACCTGATGGTCAAGCGCGACGCGCTGGCCCTGGCCAGCCGCCGCTTCATGGGCCTGTACCTGCCGCGCGGCCGCGACCTCGGCCCGATCATCGTCGTCTGGATGATCTCGATCCTCATCCTGGTGTTCGAGACCGACCTCGGTACATCGCTGCTGTTCTTCGGAATGTTCGTCATCATGCTGTACGTCGCCACCGAGCGGACCAGCTGGATCGTCTTCGGTCTGCTGATGTCCGCGGCCGGCGCCGTCGGTGTGGCGAGCTTCGAGCCGCACGTCCAGACGCGTGTCCAGGCCTGGCTCGACCCGATGCGCGAGTACACGCTCAGCCGCACCCCCAACGGCGACGGCCTCGTCCACTCCGAGCAGGCCATGCAGGCCCTGTGGGCGTTCGGCTCCGGCGGCACCCTGGGCAGCGGCTGGGGCCAGGGCCACTCCGAGCTCATCCGCTTCGCCGCGAACTCCGACTTCATCCTCGCCACCTTCGGCGAGGAGCTGGGCCTGGCCGGCATCATGGCGATCCTGCTGATCTACGGCCTGATCGTGGAGCGCGGCGTGCGCACCGCCCTCGCCGCCCGCGACCCCTTCGGCAAGCTGCTCGCCGTCGGCCTCTCCGGCGCCTTCGCCCTCCAGGTGTTCGTCGTCGCCGGTGGCGTCATGGGCCTGATCCCGCTGACCGGTATGACGATGCCGTTCCTCGCGTACGGCGGTTCGTCGGTCATCGCCAACTGGGCGCTCATCGGCGTACTCATCCGCATCAGCGACACCGCCCGCCGTCCGGCGCCCGCC
>NZ_JAKEIP010000399.1 GCF_021474425.1 Streptomyces muensis
GCGCGGGTTCGGGCGGGGGCTCCACGGTGAAGCCCGGCGGTTTCGGCAGACCGGGCGGGAACGTCGACCGGCCCGGGTCGGCGTCCGTGTCGGCTCGCGGCGCGGGAACGGTCGCGGGCTGGTTCACGGCCCCCGCCGCCGAGGCGAACCGGTCGTCCAGTGAGTCGGGCGCCACGGTGGGTCCCGTGTCCTCGGTGAAGTCACCGTACAGCTGTCCCCACCAGTCGTCCTCGTGACCGGTGGGCCTTCCCCCCTGCTGGCTCATGCCCCCAATTGTCCACCGCACGGGCCGGATGAAAACGGGGCATCCGGAAAATCCGGCCCGTGGGGCCGCATCAAGTGGCGTGGTCGGGTGAGGTGTTGAACGCCCTTGCGAGACAACCGGGGAGACGCCGGGGGAAACACGTCGCCGGGCGATCCCACCCCCCACGGGAGAACCGCCCGGCGACTGCCGGGTGACCCGGGCCCGGATCCCCTTCGCGCGCGTCAGCGCACGTCGTAGGCCCGGGTCACGATCTGGGTGACCGAGGCGCCGTTCGCGTCGGTCAGGACGGCTTCGAGTGTGACCTGCTTCCCTGTCGTTCCGCTGTGGTCCACCGTCGCCCTCCAGGTCCCGTCGT
The DNA here is from genome assembly GCF_021474425.1 of Streptomyces muensis. GTDB lineage: Bacteria > Actinomycetota > Actinomycetes > Streptomycetales > Streptomycetaceae > Streptomyces > Streptomyces muensis. The sequence goes on from NZ_JAKEIP010000399.1 coordinate 621, forward strand.
CCTGCCGCACCGTCTCCGCCTCGGTCCAGGTCGCGCCCTCGTCGTAGGAGTACGCGAGAGCGGCCCTCGTCAGCTCACCGGGCTCGTAGCCCGCGTGGCCCGTCGCGGTGAGCGTGATCTCCTGTCCGTCCTCGGCGGGCAGCGTCTTCAGCCCGTCCTCGGGCAGCGTGTACCGCGGGAACAGCAGCGGTATTCCTTGCGAGTACGCGTTCTCGTCGAGGGCCGAGCGGAAGGTCCAGGTCGTCGTCGTGCTCGTGGAGCGCTTCCACGCGCCGGCCGGAGCGCCGATCTTCGCGGTGTCCAGGGTGAGCTGGTACGTCGACGGCTCGGCCGGGACGGTGAACACGCCGGACGGGTACGGGCTTTCGCCGATCGTCTCGCCGTCCCTGCGCAGCGTCATCGCGCCGATGTCGCCGAAGCTCCCCTGCACGCCCTGGTGGTGGCGGTCGCCCCAGAAGCCGGGTGCCACGCCGATCAGGTCGCCCTGCCGTTCGGCGGCGAGGGCCGGGCGGCCGGTGGCGTCGAGCGGGGTCGTCGGCGCGAGGACGCCGCCGTACCACTCCTCGGTCCGCCGCTGTCCCTTCTCGTACGTCCGCATCGGGTCGATCATGAACTCGCCCCACGGGAAGCTGCTGGACACCTCGTGCTCCCAGCCGGTGCTGCCCGGAGAGTGGTACTCGGTGCGTTCGAAGGGCGCGGGGACCGTCTCCAGGGCGCCGAAGTAGCCGGTCAGTCCGTTGGGGCGGGTCATCGTCGTCAGGTCGACGTGGTCGGTGGCGGCGGACGCCATCGAGCGGTACGTCGCCTTCGTCGCCGCGAGGTCGCGGTCCCGGGCGCGGTAGGTGCGGTCGCCGCCGATCGGGCCGGTCTCCGGGAAGGCCAGGTTGTAGACGTACGGGCTCTTGGCGGTGGCCTTCCAGCGCAGGGTCACGTCCCGGGCGGCGAGCAGCGCCTCGGCCTCCTCGGCCGGGATGGCCAGGACCGGCAGCGGGCCGCCGGTGAAGCCGGCCGACGGATACCAGCGGCCGGGGGCGTCGCGGTGGACGAGGACGGCCACCGCACCGGCCGCCTTCGCGCGCGTGGCGACCTCATGGGCGCTGCCGCCGTCCGGGATGCCGACCAGCGCGATCTTCCCGGCCGCGCCCGAAAGCTCGGCCTCCGTACCTGACTTGGCGTCGAGGAGCGGCGCCTCGCCCGTGCCGTCGAGGTTGGCCGAGCTGAAGGAGGCCGTCGTCGGGTGCAGTGACCGGCCGTCCACGACGGCGAGTTCGGTGATCTGCGGGGCCGCCGCGCGCCAGAAGCTGTCGAACTCGAAGTCCCCGTCGGTGGCCCGCCCGTTGACCGAGGCGTAGTAGCCGCGCAGGGCCCGCCCGCCGGCCGCCGTGCCCGCGTGCAGCCAGGTGTCGTCCCAGCTGCGGGCGAACCCGAGGGTGGCGCCGCGGAGTTCGGTCGGCCGGTCCGTCCTGACGTTCAGACGGTGGGCCTCGCGGGCGTCCAGGACGACGGTGGTGTCGCCGCGGATCTCCAGCTGGGGGCGGGCGAGGTAGGTGAGGGAGTCGAGGAGCGTGCCCTCGGTCCCGGGGGTCGTGATGAAGCTGGAGAGGAAGTAGGCGCCGGGGCGGATCTCGTACGTCTGGTCCGTGGCGCCCTCGTTGAAGCGGCGCTCGCCCGTGGCGTCGTCGGTGCCGACGAGGTCGACGGAGGAGTCACCCTCGGCAGGCCTGCCGAGGCGGTCGAGCAGCTTCACGCGCAGGGTGACGGTCTCCGGCTGGACGTACAGCGCGAAGGGCGTGGAGACCGTGGCGCCTCCCGCGGCCGTGGCGAGGACGCGGCCCGTGACGTCGCCGTACTGAGAGGGTCTGAGCGTCGCCGTCGGGTCGATCCGCAGCGGGACCTCGACCGTCTTCCCGGCCGGGACGGTGACCGAGCGGGCGCCGAGGCGGGCGATGGGCGAGCGGACGGTGGAGCCGTCGTTGCCGGTGACGGCGGACACCGCCAGCTTCAACTCCACCGCCCTGTCCGTGGTGTTGGTGTAGGGCACGGCGACCGTCGTACGGTCGCTCGTGTCCTGCGGCCAGTTGAAGGTGCCGGCCTGGAGTGCCGGTGCGCCCAGCACTTTCTGCCCGATCGCCGCGTGGACGTCGAGGCGGCCGGCGCCGGTCTCCCGCGCGTCCCCGGGGGTGTCCGCCTCGGCCGAGGAGACGAGGGCGGCCTTGATCCGCTGTGCGCTCCAGTCGGGGTGACGTTGCTTGACGACGGCCGCCGCGCCCGCGACATGCGGGGTCGCCATCGAGGTGCCGCTCATCGACTGGTAGGCGTACACGCCCCGGCCGCCCGCCTTGGCGGCGGAGATGCCGACGCCCGGGGCGGTGATCTCGGGCTTGAGGGTGTGCGAGCCGTAGACCGGCCCGCGGCTGGAGAAGGAGGCCGTGGAGTCGGCGCGGTCGACGGCGCCGACGGTGAGGACGCTCGGGGCGCACCCCGGGGAGGAGACGGTGTTGGTGCCCGGGCCGGTGTTGCCCGCCGCGATGACGAACAGGGTGTTCTCGCTGGTCCGGGCGAGTTCCTCCGTCGCCCGGGCCATCGGGTCGGTGCAGTCGGTGCGGGCCGGGTTGCCGAGGCTCATCGAGACGACGTCGGCGCCCTGGTCGACGGCCCACTGCATACCGGCGATGATCCAGGAGGTCTCGCCGTAGCCGTAGTCGTTCAGGACCTTGGCGTTGAGGAGGTCGGCGCCGGGCGCGACGCCCTTCTTCCTGCCGTCGCTCGCGGCGCCCGTGCCGCCGACGGTGGAGGTGGTGTGGGTGCCGTGGCCGTCGTGGTCGTCGGCGTCCGGGGAGTCGGTGAAGTTCTTCGACGCGGCGATACGGCCCTTGAGGTCGGGGTGGGCGGCGTCGACGCCGGTGTCCAGGACGGCGACCTCGGTGCCCTTGCCGTCGTGGCCGGCGGCCCAGGCCTCGGGGGCGTGCACCTGGCGGGTCGAACGGTCCAGGGTGGCCTCGACCTTGGCGTCGAGCCACAGCTTCGTCAGGTCGCCGGCCGCGCGGGAGCGGGGGTCGGTGACGTCGGCCCAGAAGTCGGCGGCCTTCTTCTTGTCGGCCTCCAGGGCCACGCCGTCGATCGGGTCGAGGACCAGGCCGCGTTCGGCGCCGCGCGGGGCGGGCGGGACGGCTCGGGCGAGGGAGCGGTCGTAGGTGGCGATCAGCGGGAGCGTGTCGCGGTGGGCGTCGTCGTAGCCCTGGCGGATCAGGCCGGTGACGTTGAAGAGCTCCTCGTCGACCCGGCCCGCGGCGATGGCCTCGCTCGCGCCCTCGGGATAGACGTACAGGTCGTCGCCCGACTGCCGGGTCTGGGTGAAGGGGGCCGTGCCGTCCGGGCCGGGCAGGGCGACGGCCCCGTCCCGGGTGACGAGGACGCGGTCGCCGGTGACGAGGGTGACGACGGAGCCGGCGCCGGGGGTGGCCCGGGCGCCGGCGCCGGTCAGCGGTCTCGGCGGCTCGGTGGCCGCGTGCGTGGGTACGGCTGTCGTCACGGCCAGGACGGCGGCGGTGGCCGCGCCCAGTGCCGTACGCGATATCGCTCTCCCCAAGATCGCCTACTTCCGTGGTGCCGCCTGTCCGTGGACGCGAAAGCGCAGGCCAAAGAGTCCCAAGTCGGGCAAAGCGGACGGTGGTTGATGCTGCGGTGGCGACACCTTGGCAGAGTGACGGGTGGTGCGGCGATGATGTGCCGAGGCGGTTTCACGCCGTGGCCGTTTTCCGCCACGGACCGAACACCGGTGTTCTTTCTGGGGAGAGGCGCGGCCCGATGCTGGGAGTGATTGGTCTCGACGAGACGCATGAGTCGGCGTACCGGGCCCTGGTGTCCGTGGGTGCCGCCGACGTACCCGATCTCGCGCGGCGGCTGACGCTCGGCGAGCACGACACGGAGCGCGCCCTGCGCCGGCTGGAACGGCACGGGCTCGCGGCGCAGTCCTCGGCCCGGCCCGGCCGCTGGGTCGCCGCCCCGCCCGGCGTGGCGCTGGGCGCGCTGCTCACCCAGCAGCGGCACGAGCTGGAGAAGGCGGAGCTGGCGGCCGCGATGCTCGCCGAGGAGTACCGGGCGGGGGTCGCCGAGCCCGCCGTACACGATCTCGTCGAGGTGGTGATCGGCGCGGCCGCGGTCTCGCAGCGCTTCCTCCAGCTCCAGCTGGGGGCGAGCGACGAGGTGTGCGCGCTGGTCACCGGTAATCCGGTCGCCGTCACCGGCATGGAGAACGACGCCGAGGAGCGGGCCGCCGATCGCGGGGTGCGCTACCGGGTGGTCCTGGAGCGTGCGGTCCTCGACCAGCCGGACGGCATCACCGAGCTGTCCGCCGCGCTCGGCCGCCAGGAGCAGGTCCGGGTCGTGGACCAGGTCCCGACCAAGCTGGTGATCGCCGACCGTACGCTCGCCCTGGTGCCGCTCACCTCGCACACCGCGGAACCGGCCGCGCTCGTCGTCCACGCGAGCGGACTGCTGGAACTGCTCTCCGGACTGTTCGAGTCGGTGTGGCGGGACGCGCTGCCGCTGCGCCTCGGCACCTCGGGCGTCACCGAGCGGCAGCCGGACGGCCCCGACGAGACCGACCTGGAGGTGCTCTCCCTGCTGCTGGCCGGTCTGACCGACGCGAGCGTGGCCAAGCAGCTGGACCTGGGCCTGCGGACGGTGCAGCGCCGGGTGAAGCGCCTGATGGAGCTGACCGGGGTGACGACCCGGTTGCAGCTGGGGTGGCACGCGTACGAGCGGGGGTGGGTGGCCCGGGAGCGGCAG
>NZ_JAKEIP010000400.1 GCF_021474425.1 Streptomyces muensis
TACCTGGAGGGTGGGGGAGGCCGTGCGGGCCGTCTCCATGACCAGGGGGCACCTGGCTGGGGCCTGACCCGCCAGTGCTTCAGCCTCCTTCTCCGAGGGCGCCAGGACCGTCGTACGGGTCAGAGCAGACGTGCCCGTGTCGGCGATCACCCAGTCGGCGAAGCGGCCGTGGAGGACGTGGGCCGCCCGGCGGACGACCGCGTCGCGGTCGCCGCGCGGTGCGGTCAGCAGGGTCGTGGTCATCTCGTCCAGGACGTCCATCAGGGACGCGTGCCGGGTGGTCTCGGTCAGGTCGGGGACCTGGGGCGTCGGGCTCTCGGCCGGACCGGGGGATCCGGGCGTGCGGAGGTCGCCGGGCTGGAGCGCCACCAGCACGGTGGTGTGCGGCTCCCCGCTGGGGCGTACGGCCGTCAGGGTCGTGTGGACCGGCGCGGACGGGCGCTGCTGGAGGTGCACGGTGAGGCTGCGGTCGCCCTCGCCGTGGGCCACAGCCGCCGCCTGGGAACGGAACGCGGCCCGGTCGGCGTGGGCGAGGAACCCGGTCAGCGGCCGGCCCGTCGCATAGCCCGCCCGGACCCCGGTGAAGGACGTCGCCGCGAAGTTCAGCCGGCGCACCACCGCCTCCCGGTCCACCAGCGCCACGGGCAGCGGAAACCGCTGGAACACCGCGCGCAGCAGATGCTGTTCCTGACGGTCGGCGGACGCCGTACGGGACGGCCCGGCCGAGGAGAGCCGCTCGTACCACGGCCACAACTGGTCGGCGACATGGTCGAGTTCGAAGATCGCCGCGTCCAGTACGGTCGGCAGATCCCCTCCGGACACGGAGCGCGCCGCCTTGAGTTCCGCGACGCGGCGCACGAAATCCGCGAGCTCTTCACCGAATTCGTCGGTCTTCGCCATGGGAACGAACCTAGCTCGTGACCACGCGGCGCGGGGCGGCGGGGACCCAACCGGTGCTGCCTGTTCTCCCGCCGTTTTCCCCGCGCGGGCGCGGGAACGCGCCGGGAGGAAGGCAAGAAGAGAAGAAGGGAGAGAGGAGGAGTTGAGGATGCCCGCTCACCACCCTGTGGGCCACTTGGTGCACGAGTCCGCCGAAGCGGCCCTTCCGGCCCGCAGGTTGTCCGAACTGGTCGAACAGGCCGTGCGCTGCACCACCGACTGCTGCGGGGCGAGCGGCGTGGTCGCCGAGCCGGGAGCCGAGCGGCCCGCCGCCGTCACCCACCCCGACCTCGCCGGACTCGTCGCCGTGCAGCTCCGCTCCGGGGACGGACCCATCCCGGCCGCTCTGGAACGCGGAGAACCCGTCGACTCGGCCGACCTGCTGCGCGACGAGCGCTGGCCGGAGTACCGCGCCATGGCGCTCGACTCGGGCGTGCGCTCCAGCGTCACGCTCCCGTTCCGCCGCTCCGGACTGACGGTGCCCCTCAGTCTCTACAGCTTCCGGCCGGGCGCCCTGGAGGACGCCGCCCACGGGCCCGCGCACGCCCTCGGCGACTTCGCCGCCAGCTGCCTCGTACGCGACCGCTCCTACCGCGCCGCGCTCACCGAGCTCGACCATCTCGGCACCGCCCTGCGCTCCCGGCCCGTCGTCGACCAGGCGTGCGGCATCGTCATGCACGTCCTCGGCTGCGACGCCGACGCCGCCTTCGCAGTCCTGCGCCGCATCTCCCAGGGCACCAACCGCAAACTGTCGGACGTCGCTGCCGGAGTGGTCGGCAGGCGTGGGCGCGGTCTGGAGCGCGACCTGGCGGCGCTGCTGAACTGACGGGACGGGGAGGGGGACGAGGGACGGGGGGGACAGGGGACGAGGGCAGGGGGAGGCCCCGGTGATGTCACCCGCTCGGGCGTCCCCGTCCCGCGAATGGTGCCCGGCCGCGCGCGCCCGGACGCCGGGCGGGCTGTCATGGCTGCGGGGGCACGACCCGCCGTACCCCCAAGCAGCCGTCGGTCGAAGGAGCTCACCCCATGCGCCGCAGAGCCCGCGCCCTGTCCGTCGCCGCCCTGGCCGGTGTCGTCCTGGGCTTCGCCGCCTCGGCCGTCTTCGCGGAACCGGCCGCCGAGGTCAGCCCCGGCAGCGTCGCCCCGGGCGGCAGCGTCACCGTCTCGGTCACGTGCGACACGGCCGGCGGCACCGCGCCCGCCACGCTCGACGCCACCTCACAGGCGTTCGAAGAGGGCACCGTCGAGCTGAAACGGGTCACCGGCAACGACGACAAGAGCGCCGGGCCCGCCTACAGCGGGACCGCCTACAGCGGGACCGCCCGCATCCCTCCGGCCGAGAACTTCGAGGGCGACCCCGACGCCGTCGGCTCGGACTCCGCGTGGACGGTGGACGGCACGTGCCCCGCGGCGGCCGGTAAAGAGGGCAAGCCGTGGAGCGCGACGTTCACGGTGGCCCTCGACAGCGGCGGCGGGACGGGCGGCAAGGACGCGGGCAAGGACGGCGGAAAGGCCCGCGGTGAGGGCGGTAGTGAAGAGGGCGAGGACGGCGGCACGGGCGGCTGGGCCGGAGGCCAGGGCGGGATGGACGGCGGCCAGGGCGGGATGGACGGCGGCCAGGGCGGTATCGAGGGTGGCCAGGACGGTGGCATGGAGGGCGTCGAGGGCGGCGGCCGGGGCGGGATGGAGGGTGGCGGCAGCGGCGGCACGGACGGCGGTGGTCGGCACTGCGCCGATCCCCGTTCGGGCATGACTGAGCACGACATGACCGAACCCGGCATGACCAATCCCGGCATGACCGAACCTGACAAGGCCGAACCCGGCAAGGACGGGACGGACTGCGTCGAGGACGAGGCCCGTGACCACGGTGTGCGGGCCGGCTCGGGCGGCACCTTCACCGACTCCGTACCCGCCCTGGTCGCGGGCGGCTTCCTGATCGCGGGCGCGGCCGGCGGCGCGGTGTACCGGCTGCGCCGCAGGACGCCCACCGCGCAGGACTGACGCACACCGACGCTGTGACGGGCGCAACCCCCTGCGGGCGCCCATGGGGGGCGGCACGATGGGTACTCACTGAGGCACCAGGCACAGCGCGGAGGCACGGATGCGCCCGACGGACCCCGAAGGCCACGGCCCCGTCCGCTACGGTCCACCGCTGCCGGGCGACGGGCTGCCCGTGCTGCCCGAACTGGCCGCCGTGCTCGCCGCGGCCGCCGGCCGGTCCGGGAGCGAGCCGATCGGAGGCGGCCACGGACTCCTGGAGGCCGCCTGCGGCTACTGGGACCGGCGTGGGCTGCCGACGGGGCCCGAGCAGGTGGTGGCCGCCCCCGGGGCGCCCGCCCTGCTGCTGGCGCTGACCGCCGCGCTCGGCGGCGACGTCCTGGTGCCACGGCCCTGCGCGGCCTGGTGGGCGCCGTACGCGCGTCTGTTGGGCAGACCGGTCTTCCATGTGGCGACACCGGCCGAGAGCGGCGGGGTCCCCGATCCGTACGCCCTGCTGGAGACCGTTCGCCGGGTCCGGGACGAGGGCGGTGACCCGCGGCTGCTGGTGCTGTCCGTCGCCGACGACCCCACCGCCACCGTGACCCCGCCCGAGGCGCTGCACGAGACCCTGGAGGCCGCCACCGACGAGGGACTGCACCTGGTCAGCGACGAGACCTGGCGCGACACCGTGCACGCCCCGCACGACACCGTGCTGCTCAGCCCGGCCGAGATGCTGCCCGACCAGGTCACCGTCGTCACCGACCTGTCCGGCGCCCACCTCCCGCCCGGCTGGCCCGCCGCGGTCGCCCGGTTCCCCGCCCACGACGCCGGGAACGGCCTCCACGCGCGCGTGCTCGACGTACTCACCGCGCTCGGCGCCCGGATCGCCGGCCCGGTCGCCCTCGCCGCCGGGTACGCCCTGGAGGAGCCCGCCCCGGTCACCGAGCGGATCACGGCCGCCGTACGCCTGCACGCGCGTGTGGCGGCCGCCGCGCACACCGCCGCCGTGGACGCGGGCGCGGTGGCGCGGCCCCCGCAGGCCGGGAGGCACCTGTACATCGACCTAGGCCCGCTGCGCGCCGGCCTGTCCGCGCACGACGTGGGGGACGCACAGGACCTGGAGGAGTTCCTCGCCGCCCGGCTGGGCATGCCCGCGCCCGGCGGACACCGCTTCGGCGACGACCTCGGCGCGCTGCGCGTACGGCTGTCGACGGGACCGCTGCTGGCCGGCACGGACGAGGAACGCGCGGAATGTCTCACTTCACCCTCGCCGTTGGAACTGCCGCACGTGCACCGTGCGTTGATCCACTTGAAGTCGGTCTTCGACGACCTCCGTGACGAAGCTCAGCGATGGGAGCCTCCTCGATGACGCAGCAGTCCGAGTCAGCCACGTCGACCCCGCCGCGTACACCCACCCGGGAAGCCGCCGCCCCGTCGGCCCCGTCCCGCCTCGCGCCCCCGTTCCCGCCGCTCGCCGCACCCCGTCCGCTGGGCGAACGCCGAGTGTGGCCGCGGACCTTCCACGACCGTCTGACCGCCCCGCTCCCCGGCTTCAAGACCCTCGCCCGCTTCGCCCGCGAAGGCTCCGTGCGCCCCGGCCCGGAGGGCCTCGCCGACATCCCGCGCCTGCCCTTCGAGCCGGGCCCGGTACCCCGCGTGGACGCCCGCACGGTCGCCGTCTCCTGGGCGGGGCACGCCAGTTGGGTCGTACAGATCGGCGGACTCACCGTCCTCACCGACCCCGTCTGGTCCCGCCGCATCCTCGGCACCCCGGCCCGCGTCACCCCCGTCGGCGTCGCCTGGAGCGCCCTGCCCCGCGTCGACGCGGTCGTCATCAGCCACAACCACTACGACCACCTGGACGCCCCCACGCTGCGCCGACTCCCGCGCCACACCCCCGTGTTCGTACCGGCCGGCCTCGCCCCCTGGTTCCGTCGCCGCCGATTCACCCAGGTCACCGAGCTGGACTGGTGGGAAGCGGCCGAACTGTCCGGCGTCCGCTTCGACTTCGTCCCCGCCCACCACTGGTCCAAGCGCACCCTCACCGACACCTGCCGCAGCCTGTGGGGCGGCTGGATCCTCACCGCCCCCGACGGACAGCGTGTCCACTTCGCGGGCGACACCGGCTACGGCCACTGGTTCACCCGCATCGGCGAGCGCTACCCCGGCATCGACCTCGCCCTGCTCCCCATCGGCGCCTACGACCCCCGCTGGTGGCTCAGCGACGTCCACTGCGACCCGGAGGAAGCGGTCCGAGCGGCCCAGGACCTCGGCGCGCGGCGGATGGCCCCAATGCACTGGGCGACGTTCGTCTTGTCGGCGGAGCCGGTACTGGAACCGCTCACGCGGGTGCGGGTGGCGTGGGAGAAGGCGGGGCTGGACCGACGTGACCTGTGGGACATGCCGGTCGGCGCATCAAGGGTGCTGGAGGACACCCACCCCTAGGGGCGCGGGGAACTGCGCGACCAGCCACAACGAACCCGCACCCCGCCACGAGACATCACCCGGCAGATCGAACCCGCCGCCACAAACTGGGCGCCACACTGATCACCAACGTCAACGCAACCGCCGCAACCACACCCTCCCACGGCTCACTGAACAACGACCCCCCAAGAATCCCGATCAACTGATACGTCACCGCCCACGCGAGGCACGCAGGCAAGTTCCCCCGAGCAAACCTCCGCATAGGCCACTTGGCCAGCAGACAAGCCAACATCACCGGCAACCGCCCCGCCGGCACCAGCCGCGACAACACCAACACGGCCACCCCATGCGCGGCGAGCTTCTCCTGCGCCCGCGCAAGCCGCTCCTCCGGCGCCCGCGACCGAATCGCCTCCAGCCAGCGCGACCCGTTCCTCGAGCCCATCCCACGCCGCCCCAGCCAGTACAACGTCGCGTCCCCCAGGAACGCGGCCGTCGACGCCGTCACGAACACCAGCGCCAGCGAGAACGGTGCCGTCTGGTGAAACGCCACCACCGCCGCCGAACTCACCAGCGCACCCGTCGGGACCACCGGCACCAGCGCCCCGATCAGCACCAGCAGGAACAGCGACGGATAGCCGATCGCCTGCTGTGTCGACGCGGTCGGCACCACCGTCGTGGTGGCGGCCAGCACCGTCACCGGGTCACCTCCGGCCGCACGCGCTCCCCATGCGCGAGCCGGTGCACCGACACGCCGGGGGCACGCGCCGCCGCGAGCCGCACGAACTCCTCACCGGGCGCATGGAATTCATGGGGGCGCACGGCGTCCATGCCGATCGGCCAGTACGTGCCGTAGTGCACCGGCACCGCGCTGCGCGGTGCGAGCCGGGCCAGCGCCTCGGCCGCGCGCCCCGCGTCCAGATGGCCCTCCCCGAGATACGGTCCCCAGCCGCCGACCGGCAGCAACGCCACGTCGACCGGCCCGACCTCCTTGGCCATCGCGTCGAACAGCCCGGTGTCCCCGGCGAAGTACGTCCGTGCCTCGCCCTCTATGACATAGCCGAGGGCGGGGGAGCGGCGCGGGCCGACCGGCAGCCGCCGTCCGTCGTGCCGCGCCGGCACGGCCCGTACGGCGAGGTCGCCGACCGTCGTCACGTCCCCCGGCGTCATCTCGCTCACCTGGAGATGCGCGAGCCGGCGCAGACCCGGTACCGCGCGGAGCGCGCCCCGGGGCACGAGCAGGCGGGTGCCCTGCGCCAGCCTGGCCAGGGACGGCACATGCAGATGGTCGGCGTGCAGGTGGGAGACCACGGCGACGTCCGCGCGCCAGGCGCCCGGCGGGGGCAGTGCGCCCCGGCGGCGGCGCAGGTGCGCGAGCCGGCGCGCGAACAAGGGGTCGGTCAACACGCGCACGTTCGAATCCTCGACCGTGCAGGTGGCGTGACCCCACCACGTGATCTCCACGGCCACCTTCTTTGCCTCCTTCGCGCGACTCCCCGAAGCGTACGGGCTGGAGTAGGGTCGGCGGCGAAACCCGGAGGTGAGGGGGACGCCATGGGGTCATCCATAGTGCGCGTGACGGCCATCGCCAGTCTTACGCCGCTCGAACAGCTGGACGCCGACCCCTTCCTGGTGGACTCCCGCAGCCAGCACGCGATGTGCGCGCGCTGGGCCGCCGAACACGGGTACGTCGTCGCGCGCGAGCTGCTCGTACGCCGGTTGCGCGCGGACCACACCGTCCTGTGGGAGGGCGTCCGCCCCGGCCTCGACCTGTTCGTGGCCCCCAGCCGCAGGGTGCTGGAGAGCGCGCTGTCCTCCGTCGAGGAGTTCACCGCGGAGTGCGCGCGGCGGGGGGTGCGGGTGGAGACGGTGGGGCGCGCCGAGCCTCTGTACGACGCCCAGATGAAGGCCCGCGTCCACCGAAGACTGTCGATGCCGACGGCGGGTTACGACGGCCGTTGAACGCTCCGCGTGGGATGCCGTGAAAGGTCGTACGGCGTCTGCGGCACCATC
>NZ_JAKEIP010000401.1 GCF_021474425.1 Streptomyces muensis
CGCTAGCTCAGTTGGTTAGAGCAGCTGACTCTTAATCAGCGGGTCCGGGGTTCGAGTCCCTGGCGGCGCACAGACAGTGAAGGCCTCTCGCAGCGGCGGGAGGCCTTCGCATTTGAGATGCTTTCCCGGCTCCGCAGGGGCGGCTGGGGGTCCGGGGGTTATCCCCCGGGGAATGCAGCATCAGCGGGTCCGGGGTTCGAGTCCCTGGCGGCGCACAGACAGTGAAAGCTCCTCGCAACCGCGGGGGGCTTTCGCATTTGAGGAGCCCTCTCCCCCGCCCCACAGGGTGTAAGTCCTCCTGGATGCGACCGGCCTTTTCGTATTGCCCCCCGGCGCACGAGCGGCCCGCGAGGCGCACCGCTGGCATCCGGCGTACATCTGTCCGGTCACGCGACCCTTCACCCGGCGCACGCGCTACCCGATCGCCGTGATCCGCACGGTCCACGCCCCCGAGACCGTCCGTCCCTCCACATCCACCCGCACCCCCTCCTCCGGCACCGTGAAGCTCTCGCCGAGGCCGACCGGCGCGTCCGCGAGCGGCGGATAGACGGACTCCTCCCAGCAGGCCTCGGTGTGCGGATGGGCGTCGATCACCTCGACCGGCCCGCCCCCGGACTCGGTCTCACTGCGCACCCTGTACACCAGCACCCCCGGCCGGCAGGCCTGCATGTCGTTGCCCACCGGGCCGCGCACCTCGAAGGCCAGGGCGCTCTCCGTGCCGGTGGGGACGACGGCCAGCTTGATGCCGCCCCCCAGCCCGAAGCCCGGCACACCGCCGTACGCCCCGGAGGCGCTGTACGTCCCGAGCCCGCCCTGCGTGCCGAACGCGTCGGGGGCGGCCCCGGGAGAGCCGCCCGCTCCGAACGCGCCGGACGGCGACCCGGCCGCCCCCGTCCGCACCGGGATCCCGGGCGCCGCGGACAGCGGCTCCAGCGTCAGCCGTACGGGCCCGCCGCCGCGCCCCTGCACACACACCACCTGCCGCGGCTCCAGCCAGCCCAGCTTCCACTTGTGCCAGCCGAACAGCTCAGGCGCCATCCCGAACTGGCTGCCCATCAGGTCCCAGTCGCCGACATAGGTGTCCCAGTCGCCCTTGCCGTCGACCGGGCGGTGGTACAGGTCGGGCAGGTCGAAGACATGGCCGGTCTCGTGGGCGAGGACCAGGCGGTCCGGCGGATGGTTCTCGAAGACCGTGACCACGCGCCGGATGTCGGTGCCGTCGGCCCGCAGCGGGGCGTCCAGGTTGACGACCTTCGTGGCGTCGGAGTCGACGCCGGGCGCGTCCGGGTCGGCGACGAAGTAGACGATGTCGTAGCGGGAGAAGTCCACCTCACGGTCCGCCGCGGCGAGCGCGTCCCGCAGATAGGCGGCCCGGTCGGCGACCCGCCAGTCACGCTGTATGGCGTACGAGGTGGACGGCCTCGGCATCCGGATCCAGTGCCGGAGCGGATGCGGACGCAGGGTGAACCTGCCGTAGGAGGCGCGTTCGAAGAAGCGGGTGGTGGCCGGGAAGTGGTCGGCCGTCAGTTCGGCGGGGGTCGTCTGGGGGGCCGCGTCCGGGAAGGACAGGAAGACCATGACCGCGTCGAGTTCCCGGGTCGGGCGCGGATAGGCGGCGTTCCAGGTGTCCAGGCCCTCGGAGTGGTGGGCCGCGGTCCGTTTGAGGGCGCAGGGCGTGGTGTCGAAGGGTTCGGCGACCGAGGGTCCGGCGACCAGGGAGGTCGCGGCGAGCGCCGACATCGTGGTGAACACGGCCGCGGTGCTGCGCAGTCGGTGCCGGTCCCGCAGCAGGCCCGTCCCACGGAGCAGGGGGAGCTGACGCGGCACGGGGACCTCCGGAAGCGGTTCGCGGGACACCGCATCCACCCTGTGTCGGATTGTCGTACTACGTCCTGTTCAGCTGCACCGGACGGGTGAGAGGACCGAGGGATCGTCAGAACCGACACCCCCGAATCGCTCACGGAACGTCACAACTGGTCGGGGGTTCGAAGAAGCTGTCCAGGTGCGGGCAGAAACGATCTGTCAGAAGAGCGCGTCGCGCGGGAAGACTGGACAGTAGGTGGAAGGCCTCCGGGCCAGCCTCTATGATCGGCACACTTTCCTGACACTTTCCTGCACGGACACGGCCCGGCGGCCGCAGGGGGCACCCCCGTCCAACCGGCCGGCCATTCCGATGAGACCCATCCGAAGATCGAGTGCACTGCGGGAGCGAGCGGTGAGCGGAACGTCCGAAGGGCCGACGCCCGCGGCAGGCCTCATCGGGGCAGCCGTCACAGAGAGTAACGTACAGCCATCACGTGGTACCGGAGCGCCGCCCCGTGTCGCCACCGGGCTGCCATCCCCTTCCTGGCCCTATTCCTCCGCGTTCTCCGCCGCACCCCTCGCGATGGCCGTGGTGGACCGCGAGGGCCTGGTGACCGACGCCAACGCCTCCTTCGCCGATCTGCTGGGCACGCCCCCCGGTGAGCTGGCCGGGTCCGTCGCCGCGGATCTGGTGGACCTCGCCTCCGACGCCCGCGCCTGGCACGCGTACCGCGAGGTGCTGCGCGGCCGTCAGGCCCAACTGCGCTGCACACGACGCCTGAAACACCCCGACGGACACTCCCTGTGGGTCCAGGTCACGGTCGCGCCGCTGCCCGCCGAGGAGCCCGGCGGCGTCCTGCTCTGCGTCGCCGACATCAGCGACCACCGTGAACTCCAGGACCGGCTGCGGCACTTGGAGATGCACGACCCGGTGACCCGGCTGCCCAACCGCACCCTGTTCTTCGAGCGTCTTTCGGCCGCGCTGGAGGTGGAGTCGTACGACGAGAGCGGCACCACCGGCCGAATCGGCCTGTGTTACCTGGACCTTGACGGCTTCATGGCGATCAACGACACCCTCGGCCATCGCGTCGGCGACAAGCTGCTGGCCGCCGTGGCCGAACGGCTCACGCACTGCGCGGAGGAGGCCGGCCGGACCCGGTCGATCCCGCCGCTGGTGGCCCGGCTCGGCGGAGACGAGTTCGCCCTGCTCGTCGAGGACTCCACAGGTACCGAGCAACTCGCCGACCTCGCCGAGTCGGTGCTCGCCGCGCTGCGGTCCCCCTTCGACCTGGGCGGACGGCGGCTGTCGGTGTCGGCCTCGATCGGCGTCGTGGAACGCCAGGCCGCCGGCACCACTCCCACCGCCCTGATGGCGGCCGCCGACACCACGCTGTACTGGGCGAAGGCCGACGGCAAGGACCGCTGGACGCTCTTCGACCCCGAGCGCAACGCCCACCTCATGACCCGCCAGGCCCTCGCCTCCACGCTCCGCCCCGCCATCGAGCGCGGTGAGTTCGCCCTGGAGTACCAGCCGTTGGTCAGCATGGAGGACGGCCGGCTGCGCGGGGTCGAGGCGCTTGTCCGCTGGAATCATCCTCAGTTCGGCGTACTGGCGCCGAATCGGTTCATCGGACTGGCCGAGGAGGACGGTTCGATCGTGCCGCTCGGCCGCTGGATCCTGGCGACCGCGTGCCGCCAGGCCCAGGCCTGGCAGTCGGCCCACCCCGACGAGCCGCCGATCTTCGTCAGCGTGAACGTCGCCGTCCGCCAGGTCTGGGACTCCGACCTGGTCGCGGACGTGGCCCGGATCCTCGACGAGACCGGACTCGCCCCGCATCTGCTCCAGTTGGAGCTCACCGAGTCCGCGGTGATGGGCTCGGCGGGACGGCCGATCCAGGACCTCCAGGCGCTCAGCGACATGGGCGTGCGCATCGCGATCGACGACTTCGGCACCGGCTACTCGAACCTCGCCTACCTGAGCCGGCTGCCGGTCTCTGTCCTGAAGCTGGACGGTTCCTTCGTACGGGGCTTCCAGTACGAGAGCGAGAACAACGCGGCCGTCCCGCCGAACCCGGCCGACGAGGTCGTCGTCGAGGCGATGATCGACCTGGCCCACCGGCTGGGGCTGACGGTCACCGCGGAGTGCGTGGAGACGCTGGCGCAGGCCTCGCGGCTGCGGCGGATCGGGTGCGACACCGGGCAGGGGTGGCTGTACTCGCGGCCGGTGTCGCCGGATCGCATCTCCGAGTTGCTGGGGGTTCGGGTCTGACCGCCCTGGGAGGGTGCGGTCAGGTGGCCGGGGTGGTCCCGCTGGTCGGGGTGGTCGGCAAGTCGTAGGCGTCCGCGATGAGTTCGTACGAACGCAGGCGTACGTCCATGCCGGGGGCGTTGCTCGTGATCATCAACTCGTCGGCGCCGGTGCGCTTGTGGAGGTCGTCCAGGCCGGCGCGGACCTCGTCCGGGGTGCCGTGGACGACGTTGGCGTTCCAGGAGTCGGCGAACTCGCGCTCCAGCGGGGTGAATTCGTGGGCCTCCGCTTCCTCGGGGCTGGGGATCAGGCCTGGGCGGCCGGTGCGCAGCCGGATCATGCTGAGGGCGGCGGCCCTGACCTGGCGGCGGGCTTCCTTCTCGTCGTCGGTGGCGAGGGCGGAGACGCCGATGAGGGCGTACGGGCGGTCGAGCACGGCCGAGGGCCGGAAGGACTCGCGGTACAGGTCCAGGGCCGGGATGGTGTTCTGCGCCGAGAAGTGGTGCGCGAAGGCGAAGGGCAGGCCGAGGGCCGCGGCGAGGCGGGCGCTGAAGCCGGAGGAGCCGAGGAGCCAGATCGGGGGGCGGTGCGGGGACTGGACGCCGCCGGGGGAGGTCGCCTGGACGGGTCCGGGGACGGCGTGGATACGGCGGTAGGGGTGGCCGTCGGGGAAGTCGTCGTCGAGGAAGCGGGTGAGCTCTGCGAGCTGTTCGGGGAAGTCGTCGGCGCCTTCGCCCAGGTGGTCGGTGCGGCGGAGGGCTGCCGCGGTGGCGCCGTCCGTGCCGGGGGCTCGGCCGAGGCCGAGGTCGATGCGGCCGGGGGCCATGGCTTCCAGGGTGCCGAACTGTTCGGCGATGACGAGGGGGGCGTGGTTGGGGAGCATCACGCCGCCTGAGCCGAGGCGGATGCGGGTGGTGTGGGCGGCGATGTGGGCGAGGATCACTGCGGGGGACGAGGAGGCCACGCCGGGCATGGAGTGGTGTTCGGCGACCCAGTAGCGGTGGAAGGCGCGGGTCTCTGCGAGGCGGGCCAGGTCGACGCTGGTGCGGAGGGCGTCGGTGGCGGTGTGGCCGGAGCTGACCGTGACCAGGTCGAGTACGGAGAGGGGGGCCGGGGCGGTGCCCTGTGGGGTGGCCCGGATCTCTGCTGCCGGCACGTGTGCCTCCTGCGGTTGCCGTGTGGTGTCCGTCCACGCTTAACAGGAGGGTGACTCCGCTTTATTCCCTCGCCCCCGCCGCCCCTACCCGTCCCATCCTTTGAAGGGGCTCCGCCCCTTCGACCCCGCCAGGGGGCTGCGCCCCCTGGACCCCCATCGGCCTTCGGCCTCGTCCTCA
>NZ_JAKEIP010000402.1 GCF_021474425.1 Streptomyces muensis
CCCCCTCCCCCGCCTCCACCGCAGCCATCGCCCCACCAGAACGCGCCGACTGCATCAACCGACCACGCTCCGCCACCACCACACACGCATCCGCCAGACCCAACACCCCCGACACATGCGCAGCCACCACCTCACCCACCGAATGCCCCAACAAGAACTGAGGGCGGATGCCCCACGACTCCAGCAGGCGGAACAGGGCGACCTCGACCGCGAACAGCGCCGCCTGCGTGTTGGCGGTGTCGTCCAGCCCGTCACCGGTGCGCACGATCTCGGCCAGCGGCCGGGACAGCCGGCCGTCCAGTTCCGCGGCCACCGCGTCGAAAGCCTGGGCGTAGACGGGGTGGGTGGCGTACAACTCCTGGCCCATGCCGATGCGTTGGGCTCCCTGGCCGGTGAACAGGAACGCGGTCTTGCCCGACGTGCGCACGCCCTGGGCGAGATACGGCGAAGGCGTGCCGGAGGACAGGGCGCGCAGCCCGGTGAGCAGGGCCGGGCGGTCGGGCGCGACGAGGGTGGCCCCGTGCTCCAGGACCGCGCGGCGGGTGGCCAGGGTGTAGGCGGTGTCCAGGAGCCCTGCCTCGGGCGTGCTCTCCAGGTGGGAGAGCAGGCTGTGTGCCTGGGCGCGCAGGGCCTCGGGCGTCTTGCCGGACAGCACGACGGGGGTGGCCGGTGGGACGGTTGACGGTTGGGCGGTGGCGGACGGGGCGTCGGTCTCGACCGGCTCGTCCGCGTCGGCCGCCTCGTCGTCGGTCGGCGCTTCGATGATGACGTGGGCGTTGGTGCCGCCGAAGCCGAAGGAGGAGACGGCGGCGCGGCGGGGCTGTCCGCTCTCGGGCCAGGGCCGGGCCTCGGTCAGCAACTCGACCGCGCCCGCGTCCCAGTCGACCACGGGCGTGGGCTTCTCGCAGTGCAGGGTCTTGGGCAGCACGCCGTGCTGTATCGCCTGCACCATCTTGATGATCCCGCCGACACCGGCAGCAGCCTGCGCATGCCCGATGTTGGACTTCAACGACCCCAGCCACAACGGCCGATCAGCGCCTGGTCGCTCCTGACCGTAGGTGTTCAGCAAGGCCTGCGCCTCGATCGGGTCACCCAGCGTCGTACCGGTCCCGTGCGCCTCCACCACGTCCACATCCGCCGCGGCCAACCGGGCGTTCGCCAGCGCCTGACGGATCACCCGCTCCTGCGACGGACCGTTCGGCGCCGTCAACCCATTGCTCGCACCGTCCTGATTCACCGCCGAACCCCGCACCACCGCAAGAACCGTGTGCCCGTTGCGACGCGCATCCGACAACCGCTCCACCAACAGCAGACCAGCACCCTCCGACCAGCCCGTACCGTCCGCAGACTCGGAAAACGCCTTGCACCGGCCATCAGCGGCCAGCCCCCGCAGCCGGGAGAACTCGATGAAGGGCATGGGACGGGACATGACGGTCACACCTCCGGCGAGCGCGAGGTCGCACTCACCGCTGCGCAGCGCGTTGGCCGCAAGGTGCAGCGCGACCAGCGACGACGAGCACGCCGTGTCGACCGAGACGGCGGGGCCTTCCAGGCCGAAGGTGTAGGACAGACGGCCGGAGGCGACGCTGCCGGCGCTGCCGCTGGCGAGGTAGCCCTCCATGCCCTGGGGTACGTCCGTTACCCGGGTGCCGTAGTCGCCGTACATGACGCCGGTGAAGACGCCGGTGCGTGAACCCCTGAGCGAACCCGGGTCCACCCCCGCGCTCTCGAACGCCTCCCACGCCGTCTCCAACAACAACCGCTGCTGCGGATCCACCGCCGTCGCCTCACGCGGCGACATCCCGAAGAACTCCGGATCAAACAGATCCGCATCATGCAAAAACCCACCATGCCGCGTATAACTCGTCCCCGGCCGCTCCGGATCCGGATCGAACAACCCCTCCAGATCCCACCCCCGATTCGACGGAAACCCACTGACCGCATCCACCCCATCGGCCACCAACCGCCACAACCCCTCCGGCGACACCACCCCACCCGGAAAACGGCACGCCATCCCCACGATCGCGATCGGCTCGTGCTGCCGGTTCTCGACTTGGGTCAGCCGCTTGCGCGCGTCGCGGGCGTCGGCAATGGCCCGCTTGAGGTAGTCGCGGAGCTTTGCCTCATCCGTCACGTGATCTCAACTCCAGGAAGAATGTGCGGGGTTGCTGGTAGGAAGGGTCGGGCCGGCCCGGGACCGTTGGCGTGCCCCGGGTCAGTCGAGTTCGTCGAGGAGGGCGAAGAGTTCCTCGTCGGTCGCCGAGTCCAGGTCCGGCTCGCCGGCCGGATCACCGGTCTGGTCGGGCAGGGCCTGCTGGGTGCCCTCGGCGAGGCGCAGCAGTTCGCGCAGCGTGGACGCCACCCGAGTCCGGGTGGCCTCGTCGTCGGCGGCGATGGCCGCGATGGCCGACTTGGTGCGTTCGAGGTCGGCGAGGACAGGGCCGTCGGGGGTGGCGGGCGGCTGTCCGGCGGTGATCTCGCCGGCCAGGTATCCGGCCAGGGCGGCGGGCGTCGGGTAGTCGAAGACGACGGTGGAGGGCAGCCGCAGACCGGTCGCGGCGTTGAGCTTGTTGCGCAGTTCCACCGCGGTCAGCGAGTCGAAGCCCAGCTCCTGGAAGGACCGTTCGGCGCCCACCGCTCCGTGCCCGGAGTGGCCGAGGACATCGGCCGCCTGGGCGCGTACCACGTCGGCCAGTGCCGCCGCGCGCTCGTCCGGGCCGAGCGCGGCCAGCTGCCGCAGCAGACCCGAGGTGGCGTCGGCCGCCGCGCGGTCGTCGCCGGCCCGGGTCCGGCGGGCCGGGGCAGGCGCCAGGTGGCGCAGCAGGGGGTGGGCCTGCTCGCCCTGGCGGCGCAGCACCTGGGTGTCCAGGTGTACCGCCGCCGTCAGGGCGTCCGGGCCGGAGAGGGCGGTGTCGAACAGCTCCATGGCGGCGTCCGAGGGCAGCGGCAGCAGTCCGAGCCGGGCCAGCCGCCGCAGATCCGCCTGTGACAGTCCGCCGCTGATCGTGCTCGACTCCTGCCACAGTCCCCACGCCACCGACGTGCCGGGCAGTCCGGCCGCTCGGCGGTGGGCGGCCAGGGCGTCCAGGAAGGCGTTGCCCGCCGCGTAGTTGGCCTGTCCCGCGGTGCCGAGGAGCCCGGCGATCGAGGAGTACAGCACGAACGCCTCCAGCGGCAGCTCGCGCGTCAGCTCGTGCAGGTTCCACGCCGCGTCGATCTTCGGCCGTACGACGGCGTCCAGGCGTTCGGCGGTCAGTTCCCCGATCACCGTGTCGTCCAGTACGCCCGCCGTGTGCACCACCGCGCACACCGGGGCGTCCTGCGGCACGCCGGCCAGGACCGCCGCGAGACCGGCACGGTCGGCGACGTCGCAGGCGGCGAAGTCGACCTCGGCGCCCAGCTTCTCCAGCTCGCCGCGCAGCGCGTCGGCGCCCGGGGCGTGCTCGCCGCGCCGGCTGAGCAGCAGCAGGCGCCGGGCCCCGTGTTCGGTGACCAGGTGCCGGGCCGCCAGGGCGCCCAGCGTGCCGGTCGCGCCCGTCACGAGCACCGTGCCCCGGTCCCAGCCCGGCCCCGCGGTGCCGGCTCCGGTCTCCTCGGCCCCGGCCGCGCCGCGGTCCAGGCGTGGAGCCAGCAGCCGTCCGTCCCGGATGGCGACCTGGGCATGGCCGCTGTGCACGGCGTCGGCCACGAGCCGGAACTCCTCCGTCCGCGTCGCCGGGTCGGCGTCGACCAGGACGACCCGGTCCGGGTTCTCGCTCTGCGCGACCCGCAGCAGGCCCCACACCCCGGCACGGGCCAGGTCGGGCACGTCCTCGTCGGCGCCCGTCGACACCGCGCCGCGCGTCACCACGACCAGCCGGGCCGCGGCCGTCCGCCGGTCGGACAGGAACTCCTGCACCAGGTCCAGCGCCCCGTGCAGGGCACGGTGCGCCGCCTCGGGCAGGTCCGCGCCGGTGGCGGCGGCGTGCTCCTCGGCTGGCGGGGCCCACACCACCGTGTGCGCGCCGGCCTGCGCGGCCGCCGCCAGCTCCGGGTACGACTCCGCCGGCGTGTCCGCCCACCGGCCCACCACGGCCCAGCCGGTGGTGTCCGGGGCCGAGCCGGTGTCCGGTACGTCGGCCCAGCGCATCGTGAACAGACCGTCGCGCCCGGCATGGGCGGACCGCAGCGCGTCGCGTGTCAGCGGACGCAGCACCAGCGAACCGGCCGACAGCACCGGCATGCCCGTGCCGTCGGCCACCGTCAGGGCGGCTTCCAGCGACTCGGGCCGCGCCTGCGGCCGCGTCACCGTGAGCCGGACCCGCAGCGCCGCGGCTCCGGCCGCGTGCACCCGTACGTCCGACCAGGCGAAGGGGATCCTGGCCGGTGCCGCCTCGTCGTCCGCCACTCCGGGCAGCAGGGCGTGCAGCGCCGCGTCCAGGGCGGCCGGGTGCAGGAGGTACTCCCCGGCGCTGTCCCGCAGGGTGTCGGGCAGCGCGATCTCGGCGTAGAGCTCGCTCGGGGTGCGCCACAGCCGTCGTAGACCGCGGAAGGCGGGGCCGTAGTCGTAGCCGTGCTCGACGAGCCGTTCGTAGGCCGCGCCCAGGTCGATCTCGTCGGCCCCGGCCGGCGGCCAGGCCAGCAGGGCGCTGTCGGCGGTGGTGGACGGCTCGGAGTCGAGGGTGCCGTGGGCGTTGAGGATCCAGTCGCCGTCGGCGGTGCGCGAGTGGATGTCGAGGGTGCGTGCCGACTGCTCGTCGGGGGCGCCGACGGCGACCTGGAGTTGCGTGCCCTCGTCGGCCGGCAGCACGAGCGGGGCGGCCAGGTTCAGTTCGGCGATCCGCTCCGCGCCGACCTGCTCGGCGGCCCGCGCCGCCAGTTCGAGCAGTGCCGTCCCGGGCAGCAGGGCCGACCCGGAGACGACGTGGTCCGCCAGCCACGGGTGGGTCCGCAGGGACAGCCGTCCGGTGAAGAGCGTCTCGTCCCGGCCAGCGACGCCGACGGCCGCGCCGAGCAACGGGTGTTGTGCCTCGCTCAGGCCCAGGCCGGTGACGTCGCCGAGGGTGGTCGGCGCGTCGAGCCAGTACCGGGCGTGCTGGAAGGCGTACGTCGGCAGCGCGACCCGACGGGCGGCGGGCAGAGCGGCCGACCAGTCGACCTCGGCTCCCCCCATCCACAGCAGGGCGAGGGCGCCGGTGACGCTCTCGCTCTCCGGCCTGCCCTTGCGCAGGGCCGGGGTGAGGACGCCGGGTTCGTCGTCGAGCGAGTCGGCCACCAGGGCGGTGAGGGTGGCGTCGGGTCCCAGCTCCACGAACCGGGTCACACCCTGCTCACGCAGATGCACCACCCCGTCGTAGAACCGCACCGCCTCCCGT
>NZ_JAKEIP010000403.1 GCF_021474425.1 Streptomyces muensis
CACCCATCCGCCCGCAAGGCCCGGCCGCGCGTCCCCGGCCCGGGGCTGCGGGGGCGGGGGGGCGGGGCCGGTATTCCGCCCACTGGGGGGGCCCGTTCTGCGTGGGGGGTGGGGGGTCGTACGGTGGCGGGTCGCCGGGTCAGTCGAGACCCAGGGCGCCGGCCCAGATGTCGTACGGGACGCTGTCGGCGGGGGTGCCGGCGACGCCCTTCAACGGCAGGGGTTCGAGGCTCTTGCCGAGGTCGATGCGGTAGGCCACGACGGCCGTCGACACCGAGGAGGCCGTGCCGACGTACCAGACGGCGGTGTCGTCCTGGGTGGTGCCGGTCTTGCCGGTGACGCGTGGGGCCGAGGCGGCGGTGGCCGGATGGGCGAGGGCGAAGGCGTCCCGCAGGGCGGACTGGACCTGCTCGGCCACCTTCGCCGGCACCGCGCGCCGGGAGACGGGCTTCGCCAACCGCACCTGGGCGCCGTTGCGGGTGATCCGGGCCACCGAGTACGGCTCGACATGCGTGCCCGCGGCGGCGAACGTAGCGTACCCGCTCGCCATCCGGATCGCGCTGGGCGTGGCGCTGCCCAGGGACAGCGCCGGCACCTGCGGGCCGAAGCTGGAGCCGAGCAGTCCGGCCGCCTCGGCGGTCCGGCGCACCTTGTCCAGGCCGGTGTCCATGCCGAGCTGCATGAACGGTGTGTTCACCGACAGGGCGAGCGCCCTGTGCAGGCTGATCCGCCCGTGGTCCGCCCCGCCGTCGTTGCGGGCCTTGACCTGTTTGCCGCCGCGGTCCCAGTAGGGCCCCTCGGGCGTCATGACCGGGATGCCGTCGTCCCCGTCGTACAGCGTCTGCGACGTCACCTCGGTCGCCGCGCCCTCGCGGGTCTTGTGGACTCCGTGGTGGAGCGCGGCGGCGTAGACGAAGGGCTGGAAGGCCGAACCGGCGGGCACGGTGGTCGCGTTGGACTCGTTGTAGCCCTGCGTACGGTGGTCCGGGCCGCCGTGGACGGCGAGGATCCGTCCGTCGGCGGCGACCGAGGCGGCGCCGTAGTGCGCGGTCCTCGCCGTGGCCGGATGGTCCTTGCGCGCCTGCTCGCGGGCCTTGGTCACGGCGTCGGTGAGCGCGGTCTCCCGTTCACGGTCGAAGGTCGTGTAGATCTGGTAGCCGCCGAGGTCGAACTGCTGGTCCGACAGACGCGCGGCCTTCTTGGCGTACTGCGCGGCCAGCTCCACCAGGTAGTCGCTCTGCTTGCCGGTGTCGTAGGTCCGGCCCTGACGCAACGGCTCGGGGAACGTCCGGTACATCGCCCGCTCGGCCGGCGACAGCCTGCCGATGTCGACCATGCGGTCGAGGATCCAGGACCAGCGCTCCACCGCCCGCGCGTGGTTGGCCCCGCTCAGCGCGGGGTCGTAGAGGGCGGCGCCCTTGAGGAGGGAGGCGAGGAACGCGGCCTCGCTGACGTTCAGCTCCCCGACGTCCTTGCCGTAGTAGGCCTGGGCGGCGCGCTGCATGCCGTAGGTGCCGCGGCCGAACCAGCTGGTGTTGAGATAGCCCTCCAGGATGTCGTCCTTGCTCATCCGGTTGTCGAGCTTGAGGGCGAGCATGGCCTCGGTGAACTTGCGGCCCACCGAGCGGTCCTGGTTGAGGTAGACGTTCTTGACGTACTGCTGGGTGATCGTGGAGCCGCCCTGGGTGTCGCCCTCGCCGAAGGTGCGCCACACGGCGCGGGTGACGCCGCTGAGCGAGATGCCGGGGTCGGAGTAGAAGCTGGCGTTCTCGGCGGCGAGCACCGCCCAGCGGACGTCCTCGGGTATGTCCTTCAGCGGCATGTCCTGCCGCCGCACCCAGCCGGTACGGGCCATCGGCGTCCCGTCGGACCAGAAGTAGACGTTGTCCTGCTGGGTCGCGTACGAGTTGAGGTTCTCCGGGATGTCGGTGGCGGCGTACGCCGCGGTCAGGGCCGCGGTGGTCAGGCCGAGGAAGGTCAGTACGGCGCCGAGCCACTGCCGCCAGGACGGCACCCAGCGGCGCCAGCCGGTGCGGCCGGGGCGCGGGTACCGGGGGCGCAGGCGGGGTGCCCAGCGGGCGACGACCGCGCTCAGGCGGGGCGGCGCGGTGGGGCGGCTGGGTCTGCGGCGGTGACCGGGGGCCGGCGGTGGGGCGTCAGTGCGATCGGTGCGATCGGTGCGCTTGCTGCCGGATAAGTCCTCCTTGACCGTTCGCAATTGCACGGTCTCGTCCGGCGGGAGCGCGGGGACCTTCAACTGCATGGTCTCGTCCGGCTCCTGCCCAGCCCTGGTCACGGCTGCGCCCCTCCCCGCATTCGGTCGTGCCCGCGAGGAAGGGCATGGCCGCCGCGGTCAACGGCAGCGCGCCCCCTGTTCCCCCGGCCTTACGGCTCCTCGCGGCGATCGAAAACTATCAGTGCTCTTTTCAATTTCTCCACACTGGTATCGGACAGGGTCGAGCACAAACGGTCGCAGAGGGGTGTGTAACCGGTCAGGCCGATTAGTCTGTGGGCATGCCTCGCTATGAATACCGGTGCCGCAGCTGCGGTGACACGTTCGAACTGAGCCGTCCGATGGCGGAGTCGTCCGCGCCGGCGGCGTGCCCTGCGGGGCATGACGACACGGTGAAGCTTTTGTCGACGGTGGCTGTGGGTGGGACGGCCAGCGCCCCCGCGGCTGCGCCCAAGGCAGGCGGCGGGGGCGGTGGGTGTTGTGGTGGGGGCTGTTGCGGTTAGTCGCCTACGAGGGTGCCGCGTAGTGCCATCTTGCGGGTGCGGCCTCGTTGTGGCTTGTCGCGCAGTTCCCCGCGCCCCTAACGGGGCGCTCCCGTGCGGGTTGCTTTCAAGAACTCCCTCAGGATGCGCTCGCCCGCCAGTACCCCCCGCTCCGGCAGGGCGCTGATCGTCGGGGCCGTCCAGTTGGCGTCGGCCAGTTCGCCGTGGCCCGGGCGCCAGCCCTTGTCGGCGGCCAGGAGCAGGTCGGCGTCCAGCAAGGAGTCGCCCGCGGCCAGCGTGAGGTCCGCGCCGGTCCTGCGGGCGACCTCGTGCACGGCGGCGCTCTTGGTGAGGGGCTTGGGGACGGCGTAGATCTTGCGGCCCTGCAGGGAGACGGTCCAGCCGCGGTTCTCC
This sequence comes from Streptomyces muensis, assembly GCF_021474425.1. Taxonomy (GTDB): domain Bacteria; phylum Actinomycetota; class Actinomycetes; order Streptomycetales; family Streptomycetaceae; genus Streptomyces; species Streptomyces muensis. Next base: position 3,130 of record NZ_JAKEIP010000403.1, read on the forward strand.
GCCCATACCGCGAGCTCCTTCACCCACTCCTCGGGCAGCAGCTCGCGTTCGACGACGAGGTAGGCGAAGAGGTCCTCGGCGATGCGGTGCTTGCGCACCCAGGCCGGGGACGCCGTGGCCATCAGGTGGTCCTGGATCTCCGCGAGGGGCGCGCACTGTTCGGCGAGGCGGGCCTGGACCTGGGCGTGCCAGTCCGGGTCGGTGGCGCCGTCGACGAGCAGGTGGCCGCCGTTGGCACAGATCGCGTACTTCGGGGCGGGGCCCGGCAGGTTGATGCGCTGGTACTGCTTGCGGGTGCGGGTCGTCGTCGGTACGAAGACCGCCGTGTCGCCGAGGTCGGTGAGGAGCTGGGCCGCCGTCTCCGTCATGTACGACAGGGGCCGGGCCTCGTGCACCTCCACGCACAGCAGCCGGGGCGCCCGCGCGTCCGGCATGGTCAGGGCGAGGGCCGCGGCGGAGTAGATGAGCGTACGGTCGAGGTCGCTGGCCACCAGCACCGGCATCAGAGGTTCACCGCCCTGCCGTCGGCACCCGTCGCGCCCCGCGTGTACTTGGGGTGGATCAACCCCACGCAGGTGTACGGCAGTTCGGCCACCTCTTCCACCGGTACCCCTCTCTGTTCGGCAAGCAGTCGGACATGGTCCAGGTCGGCGCCGGCACCGGCCCGCGCCAGGATCTTCCAGGGCACCCGGCGCAGCAGCACCCGCGTGGTCTCGCCGACGCCCGGCTTGACGAGGTTCACGTCGTGGATGCCGTACTCCTCGCTGATGCGCTCGACGGCGGCCCAGCCCTCCCAGGTCGGCGCGCGGTCTGCGGACAGCAGCTCCTTGGCGGTCGCCTCGACGGCGTCCACGACCTCCGGGAAGCGGGCGGAGACGGCGTCCAGGAAGGCCACGGAGACGTCCGCGTCGGCGAGTTCGCGGTAGAACTTCGCTCCGTGGTAGTCGTGCGGGCCGACCAGGTCGGCGCGCAGGACGGTGCGCGAGATCAGCCCGGATACGGTCGAGTTGAGGCACGCGGACGGGATGAGGTAGTCGTCGCGGGTGCCGTACGTCCGTACGCACGAGCCCGGGTCGGCCAGTACGGCGATCTCCGGGTCGAAGCCGGTGATGCCGTCGGAGGCCTCGAACTCCCGTATCGCGTCGGCCAGTTCGCGGGTGATGGCGCCCTTGCCGGTCCAGCCGTCGACGAAGACGACGTCACGCGGGTCGTGGTGGGCGGCCAGCCAGCGCAGGGCGTTGGCGTCGATGCCGCGACCGCGCACGATGGACACGGCGTAGTGGGGCAGTTCGAGGCCGTGCCGGAACTGGGCCCAGCGGCGCATGAGGATGCCGACGGGGGTGCCGGCGCGGGCGAGGGAGACGAGCACCGGGCGCGGTGACCGCTCGGCGAGCACGAGTTCGGTGACGGCGCCGGCCGCCTGCGCCAGTCGTGCCGCGGTGTCCTCCAGTGCCGCGTGGAACAGGGCCTGGTACTGCTCACTCGGCTGGTACTCCACGGGCAGCGACTCCGCGTAGTGCGCGCCGCCGCTCTGGATGGCCTCCTCCCGTTCCTCGGTCGGCGCCTCCAGCGTCACGTCCGAGAGGTCCTGGAGCAGCCAGCCGACCTCTTCGGGGGCATACGAGGAGAAGGCGGGGCCGCGGAGGGGCTCGGGCAGCATCGGGGGCCTTTCGGGGCTGGCAGGGGGTGCGCCGGGGACGTACGACGGTACGACCGCGAGCAGGACGTGCGGGGTGTGGACGGCGAGTTGCGCCAACAGGCCCTCGGGGGCGTGCAGTTCGGGGGTGTCGGCGGCCGAGTCGACGACCGCTATGACGGCGTCGAAGTCGGCGCCGGCGACGTTGTAGGCGTAGCGCTCGCCGGGGCCGTCGGCCGGGGCGTCGTGGGCCGGGAAGGTCAGGCGGGTGCGTATCGCGTATCCGGGGTCGTCGACTGCGAGGACGGGGGACCGGGTGGTCGTCGAGAAACGCACGTCCACGCCTTCCGCGACCTGCTCCAGCTCCCGCGCGAGCCTGAGCGGGGCGTACATCAACTCTTCGAACCCGAGTACGTGCACACGCCGGGCCCCCTGGGGCAGCGCCTCCGCCAGGCGCGCGGCCATGCCAGGGAGCGCGGCCTCCAGCCGGGCACGATGCCGCGGGGTGAAGCCGTGCCGGCCCCCGTCGGGGAGGCCGGGGGGCCAGTGCAGGTCTATGCGGGTG